>DAIOHQ010000206.1:0-9019 GCA_036744635.1 Tepidisphaeraceae bacterium
GTTTCAATTTTCAATTTGCAATCCCCTCCTCCCCGCGCCCCGATCAAATGTCCCACTTCCAGCACCCATGCGGGACATTTTGGGACATCGCATCAACCCCTGCAGCGACAAAGACTAACAACAGATTTATCGCCCAAAAATCTCCCAAATGTCCCACATCTCAAAATCACTCCCCCGCCCTCTTTCACCTTGTCACCCCCTCACCTTGTCACCCTGTCATCCCCCTCCCACCCTCACTCCCCCGGAATGTAAGAAATCACTCCCTCGAACGGGCTCGAAGCCGTCGCATAGCGCTTCTTGCCGATCCGCCCCGCCTGATAGCTCAGCCGCCCGGCCTCCAGCGCGTGCTGCATCGCGGCCGCCATCTTCACCGGGTCCCTGGCGTGGGCAATGCCGGTGTTCAGCAGCACCCCATCCGCCCCCAGCTCCATCGCAATGGTGACATCGCTGGCCGTCCCCACCCCGGCATCGACGATCACCGGATACGCCGCATCCCCTTCCTTCAGCAGCTCCAGGCACAGCGAGATATTCAGCGGATTCAAAATCCCCTGCCCCGAGCCGATCGGCGATCCCGCCGGCATCACGCTGGCCGCCCCGGCCTCCTTGATCCGCACCGCCGAGCGCGGATCATCGCTGGTATAGGCCAGCACGGTGAACCCCTCCTTCACCAACTCCCGCGTCGCCTCCAGCGTCCCCACCGGATCGGGCAACAGCGTTTTCTTATCCCCCAAAACTTCCAGCTTCACCCAACCCGCCCCCTTGTTCCCCTGCTTCTCCAGCAGGTCCCGCCCCAGCAGGGACACACGAATGGCATCCTCAGCGCTGAAGCACCCGGCCGTGTTCGGCAGGATGATGTACTTGCTCAGATCCAGGTAATCCAGCAGCGACCGTCCCTCCTTGTCCACCAGCCGCTCGCGCCGCACCGCCACCGTCACCACCTGGCACCCGCTGGCCGCCAGCGCCGCCTGCATCAGCTCATAAGAGGCATACTTCCCCGTCCCGACAAACAGCCGGTTGCTCACGAAAAAATCACGAATTCGAAATGCATCTTGCATCGCCTGATTATAAGCCATCGCCCGCCGGGCCGAAACCCGCTGCCCCGGGCACGCCCGGTCGGATATTCGCGGGCGACTGGCGAAAGCAGTAAAATAGCGCAGTCGCATCAGGGCGATGCGGCGGAAGGAAGGACGCGGCACTGCTGGTCAGCCTCCTGACCTGCGGCATCGGCGGCGTGGTCATGCACGTCATCGCAATCGTCGAGGGGATTACCTACCTGACCAAAACCGACGCCGAGTTCTATCAAACCTACGTCGCGAATCGGCGCGAATGGTTCTGAATTGCACGCCCTCTGCGGCGCGCAGCAACGGAACAGCGACACCATGGCGCTAGTTCTTGGCGGGAGTTTGTTCGGTGGCGGCGGGCTTGTCATTCTGCATGACAGGCTCGCTCTGCGGAACCGGCTGGGATTGCAGCACGATGACCACATCCACCGGTTCTTCCGGCTGCATCGCCGGCGGCCGGGTGGTCGGCTGGGGATCCGCCAGTACCTGCTGGCTGGCCTGCCCTTCGGTGACATTCGGTTGGGTGGCCGCGGAAGCGACCTGGCCGGCGGAGGATTCGGCGATGACATGGTCGGGGGGGGCGGAGGTGGCGGAGGGAACGGTTGTGGCAGCCTTGGCCGTCTCTTCGCTCGGCTGCGTTGCCGGCTGGGTGGTGGCGGGATCGAGCCGCATCACAATCACTTGCGCCTTTTCCATGACCCTGGCGTTGGCGAGGGCATCCTGGATGGCGGCCTTCAGTCCCTCGGCATTCAGGCCCGACGCCTTGAGCGTGCCGACCACCGGCACCTTCACCTTCCCCTCCTTGTCCACCTGTGTCACCTTCACCGTGTCCATTCCCGGCGCGATGAGATCGGCGACGGTGATCTTGATCAGATCGTCAGGCTTGAACGCCTCCTCCTCCGCGCCATCAGCACTCGGCGCGGTGGTGGCCGGCTTTGCCGCGGCCGGGGCTTCGCCTGCAGTGGGATTCTCGGCCGGGTTGGCGGGATTCGTCGATGGATTGGTGGCGGCCGCAATCTGCTCGCGCTTCATCGCGACCCCGCTGCGCGCCATCGCTTGATCGAGCTGATTCGGCATCGCCTGCCCGTTCAGTCGCAACGACTTGACCGAGCGGGCGCCGGCATCGTCGAGCACCGCCACCTGGGTCTGGCGCTGCGCCAGCGTGTCGCGCAATTCGCTCACCTGCCTGCGCGTCACGTTGCGGGCGACGATCGTGTCACCGATCGTCTGTTGCTGTTGCTCGGCAAGCTTCTTGTTCTGCTGCAGAATGTTTCCGCCGTTGGCGACGGAATTGCCGTTGGCGTTGTTGGCCCCATTGCCGTTGTACCGGTTGAACTCCTGGCCATACTGATTGATCGCCTGCTTCATCGAATTGTTCGGCGACTGCTGCGATCGCATGACCTTCTGCTGGATGACTGCTCCCGGTGCCGCGGCTTGGGAAACATCCGCCTGATCCTTTGCCTCGACATTCGCGGCCGCCTTCATCCCGCCAACGTTCTCCGGCTTCACCTGTTGCGGTGCCGCGTCAGCTCCCGCTTTCTCCTGCGTTTGAGACGTGCCATCCTTCGCCTCGCGCCCCTCAGCGCCGCCAAAGTTGTCGGCGTCAGCGCTCCAACTGATCTTGTTGGCCGTCAGATAGCCCCTGACTTCCTTGCTGGTGGCGGTTGGGTCATTGGTATTGCACACCAGATAGACCCGGTCGCGGGCGCCTTGGCCATCGTCTGCGATGACGGCTTCGCTCTGCTTCCACTTGAGACCCCCGCCCAGCCCGCCGTCTCTGTCGATTTCCTTGTCGCCGCCTTTTTTCAGCGCGGCAGTTTCGCCGGACTTGCTCTCCTTGCGTTCGGCCTCCGCCTTGGCCATCAATGGAATGGAAGGCTCGATCAGCTTCCCCCGTCCCCGTTCCGGCATCTCATCTTTGGCCAGCAGATCGGCATCTTCCTTGCTCTCGCCTCGGCTCGCCTCCGAAGGGGCCTCCACCCTATTGTAATGGGGAACGATGGCGACCGTACTGGGCTGGTTCAATTCCGGCAGGACAAAGTAGATGACTGCACCCAGCCCCAGGGTCAGCAGCAAAATGGCCGCGATCGACATGAACTGCGGCCAGCGGCTGAGGCGCAATGACTCGCCCTGATCAGTCGAAACATCGTCCAGCAGGCTGGAACGCTCGAGCTGACCGAGCAGCGCCTCGACCATCTCCGAAGGCGCCTTCTGCCGCGGCAGCGCCGCCAGCAGCTTGCGGGTCTCGGCCAATTCGCCCATCAGCTCGCGATGCTGGGGATTGGCCTGCAGATGCTGCTCGATGTCGGCCCGGCCGGCGGCGTCGAGCTCGCCCTCGATGAAAGCGTTGAGCTTGGCTTCGATATGTTCGCTGTTCTGCGCCATGGGACTCTTTACATCAGACTGCATCGCAGGCAGGGAGTTCCCTCGCTTGGGGAAATTCCTTACCTGTGGTTCGATCGACTACTGTCCGCGCTCGCCGCCGAGATACGACTTCAGTTCGTCTCTCAGCGCCAGTCGCGCACGGAACAGACGGCTCTTGAGGGTTCCCAGCGGCAGGCCGAGCACGTCGGCCATCTGCTGGTAATCGAAACCCTCGATATCGCGCATCACCAAGACCGCGCGATATTCAGCGTCGAGCCGCCCCAGAGCTGCCAGCACCTGCTGGTCGCGCTCGCGCCGCTCCAGTTCCAGAGGCGGGGACGAAGAAGGATCCTGCGTCACCCGGTCGATCAGGCCCGATGCCTGATCTTCGGCATGGCCGCGCCGGCCATTCCCGTTGGAACCCGGCCGGTCCAGGGAGAAGACCCGATGGCGCTGCACCTTGCGAAGCTGGCTGATGGCCAGGTTCACCGCGATGCGAAACAGCCACGTATACGGGGACGCATCGCCGCGGAAGCTCTCCAGCTTCATCAAGCCGCGGGTAAACGCCTCCTGGGTCAGCTCGCGGGCCTCTTCCGGATCGCCGACGACTCGCAGCACCGCGTTGAACAAGCGGTCCTGATAAGCGATCACGATCTGCCCGTATGCCGAACGGTCTCCATCCTGGGCCTTGCGCAGCCATTCCGATTCCTTGCGATGGGCGCCATCGGTAACCGGCGTTGGCATCGCTTCGGACTCGAAATGTGCTCCACTCAGGCTCGACATGGGTTGGACGCAATCTCTATGGGAAAGTTTCAGGAATTAGTACGAAATTTCGTGACGCCAACGAGCCGCCCGAGGCGTTCACACAATAAAACGCCACTATGCCAGCGGGGGCGCGCCAGGTCAATATTATTGGACACGTTTTCGGCGCACCGTGCCCTTTCTATCTCATGCGCGGCCGGCGGGATGGTTTCAAGAATTTGTCAGATGGCGGCTCAGGATACAGCGGCCGGGGCCGGTGACGGGTTCGCTTGCGGCTCAATCCCAATATCCTGCAAAGTCACCAGCGGGCGGTACGGTATCCCCCGTTTGGCCAGCGCCTCGCGGGCGCCGGCGTTACGGTCCAGGACCGATATCGCCAGCAAGACTTTGTGATTCGCCCGCTCAACCGCATCAATGGCCTTGATAATGGAGTCGCCGGTGGTAACGACATCGTCAAGAATGACAACCTGACACGGCGAAGATGGAATCGGCCCTTCGATCTCCTTCATCGTCCCATGCGCTTTCACTTCCTTGCGGACGATGAACGTCGGCAACGGTCGGCCGCTGCGCAGGCTTTCCACCGCCACCGCCCCCACGATTGGCGTCGCCCCCATGTCCATTCCCCCCACCGCGTCAATCGGCAGGTCTTTGATTTCTTCGAGAATCGCCTCGGCGATGGCGGCGGCCCCGTGCGGATCCATCGAGGTCAGCTTTCCATCGATGTAATAAGTTGATTTCCGGCCGCTGGCGAGCGTAAAGTTGCCCCGGCGAAGCGATTTCTGTTCCAGCAATTTCGCAAGTTTTGGATGGTTGGCCATGGAGTTCCTCGGGTCAGTGAGCGACTGATTTCAGAGTACGCGAACCGGACAAGAATTCCAACAGGACCATCGGCGCTTGCCATCGCCTTACGGTTCGCTATACTTCGCCTCCTCAAAAACGGAGCAATGACATGGCCATCGAAATGAAACCCGGCCAAACGATCCGGGTCACCATCAGCAAGCACATTAGCCGCGAATCCGCCCGCAAAACCATTGAACGGCTATTCATGCAGGACAAGGCGGTGGTGAAGCCGATCAACATGCGCAGCCGCAACTTCAAGGAACTCCCCAAGCGCCGCGGCGGCCAGATCTGGACCAAGCGCCCCAACAAAGTCCACCCCACCCTGATAAAAGGCGCCGCCGCCACCATCAAAACCACCCCCCAATCCATTCGCGACCTCAATAGCGTCGCGGGATTTGTGGATGTGGCGGCGCAGTAGTCTTTGTAGCAATTCCGTCATTCAGCGAACGTCAGACCCCTGCCCTTTGGCGGCGGTCATTGGTTTTCGGTCGTTTGTTATAACTGGGGGAATACGGGCAGAGAAAACTGCGCCAATTTCACATAAGATGTGCATTTGCAGTGGCTTACCTAAGGCACATCCGACTTCACGGACTCTTGCACACATTTTATACATATTTTCGGTTGATTTACTGGACGATATAGGTGTATATTATGCGTGGAGAAACTTATGAGCGACAAGCGTCAGATGACCCTGAGCCTCACGGACACCGAGATGAAACTCCTGGAAGACTTGGCCGAGCGAAAAGAGCTCACCAAGACGGCCATCATTCGAATGGCTCTCAAACTGTTTCAGCTTGTTGATGATCGAACTGCCCAAGGCGGAAAGTTGTTTATTGAGGCCGAGGACAAGCAGAAGACGGAGTTGGCATTACTGTGAGCGTTCATAACGTCTACATCATTGACGCCGCAACGGAAGCTCCGGTTGAAGTGGAACTCCACGATGATCTGACGTCTGACGTTCTGTTGGACGTAGAAGACCAATGGACGCCGTGCCGCCAGGAGCTTCGGGTCAAATTACCTCGAAGTCGCCCCATGGAACTGGACGGTCGATAAGCTTCAGATGCGAAAATTCAGAGCGTGTGGCCCCGTCTTGTTGCGGGCTGCCGTTGAACAGAGTTATGCCAAGGGGTGGGAAGGCCGGCTTGGATTGCACGCGCTTCCGCAAGCAGCGTCATTCTATCTGGGACGAGGTTTGCAGTTCGTCAGGAACGACCCTGACAAACAGAACCTGCCGTATTACGAGCTCTCGACGGCAGCAGCATTCACACTTACGGGAAGGAGGTGAGGCAGTCATGGCACACGAAACATTGAACATGAGCATCACGCGTGAGTGGGCGAGTGCCCAGGCGAAGCTTGAGCCGGATTCCGGAATCACTTCCGTCGGCGGCCTCGCACATCGAATCGGTGGAACAGAACAGGTAAGAGGCCGTGGCCCAGAGGAAGGAGCCGAGGTCCTCTCGACCCACACGATGTCAGTTGACCCAAGGCGGCAATCGCTTGGCAAGTTCATCGAACTTTCGCGTCGGCGAATGCGGTTGTCCGTCGAGCAATTGGCGGAAAGGGCCGACGTAGACTTAGTGGAACTGCTTGCCCTCGAGAAGGCAGAGGATATTCTCCCTGAGCCGCGAACCGTCTACCAGTTGGCCCAAGTCCTGCGGATGAAGGTTGAGCCGTTGTTGGAACTCGCCGGTTTGGTCACCAAATCCATCGGACTGACCGAGTCCGCCGTGAGATTTGCCGCACGCTCGGAACCCATGGACGCATTGACGAAAGCAGAGGAAGAGGCATTAAACTGGTTCGTTCAGGAGTTGTCGAAATGATGGCGGCTCGGAAGACAGCGAGAGAGCGCACCTTTTTTGAAGGAGACTGCCGCAAGGGGGCTGCGCATCGGAGCGCCACACAGCCGCTCCCAGAACTTCAGGCGCGTCGATTGCGGCGGCGCAGCAGGCCGAGGGCGGCACATCCAATCAGGCCGAGAGCTGCGGGTTCGGGAACTGGGCTGTAAAATTCGACTTGGCTGAGGATGCTGTTTCCGCCCGATATCGCTCCACCAACGTTGAGAATCCGCCAGTATTGGGCCGTCGTCGCATCGAAGGTCTCACTGGTGGCGCCGCGGTACTGGACGTCGGCGTAGTTCGTCGGCGCCGACTGGTTCGTCACTGAAGTGAACGGGCCGGTCGGGCTGTTTGAGTACTGCACGTCAAACGTGGTGCCATAGTAGATGTTCTCCCAGACCAGGAACGCGGATGAAAGCGTGCGCTGCGCCTTGAGGTCGAACTGGAGGTAGTCGCCGGTCTCCCACGCGCCACCGTCGCCGGTGCGGGAGCCTTCGTCGTCAGTCAAGGTTCCGGTGACGGCCGCGGCGCTGTTGTTGAAGTCCAACCCATTCTGGCTGGTCGTGACCGCGAAGGTCGGACCGTTGGCCCAGTTCACCTTCGTGTCCGGCAGGGCGGCGTCGGTTCCGTACGGTTCGACCAGATATATGCCCGGCCCGCCGCGGGAGCTGCTGGCGTAGGTGTAATCGCCTACCTCAAGGCGAGCGCGGAGATATTGGTAACTGCCCGCCGTGACGGTTACATCCTTGATCACCCGATTACTGGTTTGAAAGGTGGTGTAGTCAAAGGATCCGATATTGGTCCAAGTCAGGCCGTCAGGAGACTGATCAACATAAAACTTCTTAAGGGAAACCAGGTCACCACCCGCGTTCGGCGACCAGAACTCCACCCGCACCTTGGACACGTTGCGAGCCTGGTCCAGTTGCACCCCACCCCAGTAGGAGGCGGCGCCGCTGGCGGTGGTGGTCCCGTCGGGAATCCACACGAAGTCACCCCAGCGGATGTCGGCCGACTCCCCGTGAGCGGTGCCGGTGCCGGCGATGTTGTACGCGGTGCCGTATTGCGGCGCGCCGGTCCCGCTGCCGATGAACCCCGTTACGTCAGCGGCCGGTAGTTGCAGCCAGCTATAGTTCGTGACACTCTGCGCCGACCAGACAGGACTGGCTATGAAACCCAGCGCAACCGTAACCCATAAAGCAGATCTCATGAATTGACCCTCCGCAAGAGTAAGTTGAGCCTCTCCATTGACTTGTTCCACCATCCTGCCACCCGCGCACAGCACATATATCGAGACTTGTACCTGTGCAATCTACCCGAAGTTCTCCGGTGCTGCAAGAACAAATAGCATAAATAGCATAAAAACAGCGCGACGGGTGTAGCGCTGGACTGTGGCGCTGTGGAAAGGCCCCCACCCCAACCCTCCCCCGGAGTACCGGGAGAGGGGGTAAGAGGTGGGGCCGCCTCAAACAAGAGTTACACCCAGCGCGCCAGGCAGTCGAGTCAGTTGGCGCGAGAATTCGCAAACCAAAATCCACCCATTCCACAGATACGACGGCGCTGCGATTAGTTGGGTTTGCCGCTGAGGGATTTCAGCAACATGTCGATATCGAAGGGTTTTTGCAGGAACTGGACGGGTTGGCCGTGCAGGACGCCGGCGTCATATTCGCCGCTGATGGCGATGACGCGGGATGGGCGGTGGGTCTCCGGGAGCTTGAGGCAGTGATGGACGAGCTCGAATCCATCCATCACCGGCATGCGCAGGTCGGTGAGAAGGACGTCGAAGTGCTGGGTGAGCAGATAGCCAAGCCCCTCTTCGCCGTCGCGGGCGGTGACGACCTCGGCCCCGGCCTGGCGCATCAGCCGGCCGAGTGCCAAACGGGTGGGCGCATGATCTTCAACGATCAGGATTTTCAGCCGTTTGACGGCTTCGGCAGTCGTCTTGTCAAGTCCGGCAATCAACATCGCTCCACATCCTGCCAGAGGTCAGAGTGCCTGGCAGCGCTTGGAATATACTACGCGGCCGGCAAAAGTCGAACACCTGCATTCCCGTGCTATATCTTATGCAGCGCGGCGGTTTGAGGAAATATGGCCGAATTCGGCACTGGGTCAGTTTGAAATTTCTGGGTGCCACAGGTCGCGGTACTCCGAGACCTGTGC
>DAIOHQ010000207.1:0-8951 GCA_036744635.1 Tepidisphaeraceae bacterium
TCGAAACCCAAACTATCAAGAAAAGTTGAACAGGTTATTTTTGGGCAGGCCCTAACAACTGGCAACTGGCAACTTCCGCCTATGCCGCGATGCTGGCGGCGCTGATGCTTCCCGCCGGGCCCTGGGCGTTGTTGGTGCCGACGTAGCGGGCGAGGTAGACCACCGTCTTGCCGATGTCGGTGCTGGTGTACTGCAGCGCGATGCGGCTGGTGAAGAAGGTGCCGACCATGGTCATCTGGTCGATGCCGCTGGGCAGCGGCTCGCCGGGGCTGACCATCGCCCGGAACAGCTCGATGCCCCGGGCCCCACTCGGGCGGTTGGCCTTGCCGTTGTCGGGATTGATCACCGCCAGGTTGTGCTCCTGGCCGAGCGTCACCACCCGCAGTTCCGGGCGAATGCCCGGGACGTCCAGGGCGCTGCGGTTGGTCTCATGCACCGGCAGGCCGGCGGTCGCCAGCAGGTCATCGGTGATATCCGGGAAGGCCTGGGCCACGCGATTCAGCTCGCGATACGCCGCTTCCGCCTCGGCCCGCGCCGCATCCTTGAAATCGGTCGCGCCCTTGGCGGCCTCGATGGCGGCGTCCTGGGCTTCCTTGGCGTTCTTGAACGCGTCCATCAAGGACTGGAATGCGGTCATCGTCCCGGCGCTGGAGCCGTAGTTGGTGGGGTTGCCCCCGACCACGGTATTCGCGATGGTCAACTGACCCGCGAACTCCGCGTCATTGCTCTTCACAAAATCACTCATACCTGCCTCACTTTCTGGTGGCGAATAGTTGATGTCGAATAATTTCGACACCCCATTCATCGGAAATGCCGGCAGGCGGATTAAGAAAAAAATATTCCCGCCTGCGGCGAGCAATTCCGCGCGTACGCGGCACCTTCGGTGGGCGGTTCCGCGATTACGCGGACATACGGTAATCCGCAGCGCGGCGCTGCCGCCGTGTCAGACGGTGAGGGATGGTTATTATTGGCGGGCCGTGCCGGCGGCAATTTCGCGAATTCGCGAGAAATTTTTGCCAACGGGAATTATTCCGGTGTCAGCGCGACGGTGCGGGGGGATGGGAGCAGGTACGAAGGCACCTGCGGTGGGCAATTCGGCGGGAACGCCGCCAAGGGGGAAGGCGCGACCCATTTTGCTTCTATCGACACTCTGACATGTTGCTTCGGCGCTGACTCACCTCTTCCGCTCTGAGGATTAATGATGTTGTCATCACCCCGTAATGTTGATTGAGTACAGTCACAACAAATAGCGGCTCGGCCAAGTCGCACTGTCGGGTATTCATCATCGCTTGGGATTTGAGGTCGGCGATGGGTGAAAGAGCGATTCTGGCTGCGGA
Source organism: Tepidisphaeraceae bacterium (assembly GCA_036744635.1). Lineage (GTDB taxonomy): Bacteria > Planctomycetota > Phycisphaerae > Tepidisphaerales > Tepidisphaeraceae > DAIOHQ01. The sequence continues at coordinate 1,338 of DAIOHQ010000207.1, forward strand.
TGGACGGCGCTTGCGCCTGCGCGCCTGGAGATTTGTCCTGATGTTGATTTTTCTGTCGGCCGCCATTGGCGGCGGGCTACTGTGGGCCTTCATTGCGAACGCTTCCCCGTACCACTTTGCGATCGTCCAGCCGGGGAAGCTCTATCGGTCGGGATTTCACAGCGTACAGGACTTGCGCGCCGACTACGGGAAGGCCAAGATTCGAACCATCATCAGTCTGCTGGCCGGCGACGAAATCTCCTCTGACAGCACGCATGATGAAGAAGGGTTTTGTCGCGCGCATGGAATCCATCTCATTCGAATTCCCATCGAAGTCGGGGGATGGCCCTCGGACGAGCAACTGCGGGAGTTTCTGGAGAATGTCCAAAATCCGGACAACCAGCCGGTTCTGGTTCACTGCGTGCAGGGCGTTCGGCGCACCGGAATGCTGATCGCAGCATATCAACGATCCGTGCTGAGGATGGACGATGAGTCTGTGCGCCGCACCCTCCTGACCTTCGGTCATAGCGGGCGGGCAGTCGGAGATCTTCAGAACTTTATCGCGCATTATGATCCGGCAACGGAAACATTTGCTGTCCCTACAACGACGACGAAGGTGGCTTACCAACCCGAATAAAGCAACGCTCCGATGGTGGACATCACTGCTGCAATCTCGATAGCTCCCAGGCAGTGTCCACAAGACGGCGCCGTGCTGGAAGACGGCGTCACGGAGATCGACCGTGAAGACCCGGCCGCCAAGCTGCTCTTATGGGTAGACCGGAACCGACGATGGCTGCTCACCGCAATGCTGGCGGTCTATTTGCTTTCCTTTAATGGACGATGGCGGATCGAGCCCGACAGTGCACTGTATCTCACGATTGCCCGCAATCTCGCTCAAGGGCAGGGTTACTCGTATCACGGGCAGTTGAATCGCCTGGCCTACCCCGGTCTGCCGGTCCTTCTGGCGGGCACGTTCTGGATTTTTGGGATCGGTGCAATGTGGCCGGCGCACGTGCTGATGCTCCTGTTTGGCGCTGCGGTGGTGTGGCTTACCTTCCGCCTCATACACATCCATGCCGGGCGTCCGACGGCGGTGCTGGTTACGTGCCTGGTCGGCTTCAGTTATAGCTGTGTGCGATATAGTCTTGAGTTGCGCAACGACATGCCGTTTTTGACCGGCGCGATGGCGGCGTTATGCGGCTTTGAGGGAATCTTTTGCCGTTCCCGGCTCGAGCCGCGGCACGAATTCGAGACCGCTAAGGCCAAACGACGCCTCAAAGTAGACTGGCTGCTCCTGACAGGCGGATTGATCCTCGCAGCCGCCATGCGCCCAACCGCCCTTGCATTTCTGCCCATCGTGATGGGAGGCATCGTATTGAGACTGCGCAACTCGCGGCCGCGGTCGTTGGTTCTGACGGTTTTGGGATGCGCTGGCCTTTTGTTGCTCGTGTTCGCGCTCGATCCCCGGCGCGCTGGGGGTTCCTTGGTTCTCGACAGCTACGAGCAAGACCTCTATGTCCGCATGACGAATCATCTCGGCGAATTACTCCGTACCGTCGCGACTCGAAATCTGCCACAAATTGTGCGCTCTGCTCCCGCTGCTATGTTTGGCCATGAACTGGGACCAGGGCTCAATGTGCTGGCAACGATTGCGCTACTGGGGTCGGGTCTATACCTGGCTCGTCGACGCGGAATATGGGGAGCATGGGTGCTGGCAACTGTGGCGATGATGCTGGTGTCATTGCCGCGGGACCGCTATTTCCTGGCAGTGTTGCCGCTGCTTGCCTACGGGTGGTGGTTGTTGTGTACCGCTGTCAGCCGGAGGCTGCCCAGGCCGCAGCGACAGTGGGCGCTTGCGGGACTACTGCTCCTCTGGACAGGTCCCAACTTAGGCAAGATCGTCGGGCTCATCATCGAGCAACGGCGGTCGCCATTCCTTGCCCACTATCACCAGGGGCACTATCTCCCCATTGTACAGGCGGCAAAGGAACTTGAAAAACAGGTTGGACCAAACGACGTGGTGCTTTGCCCGGCGGGCATGGGCCGCATCTTGAGCTATTTGAGCGATCGCCGCGTCATGGAAGTTTGGCAGTGGCAGGCGGAGCAGGACGCTGGTACTTCACTTCCCGCTTTTGTGCTTGAGCCCGCCGAGAAGGAAGGCGACGAATTGCCCGAGTTTCTTCGGTCCCATTCCCTGCGTTTGGCAACGCGGCTTCTTGAAGTCCCAAGAGCATTGCAGGATCGAAGCCGGATTCCGTGGACCTTATATGCCCTCGAGGATCTCGCTAAAAACAGAAACCGGGTGAATGGTTTGTCAGCCGGGGAACCCTAGGCGCCGCCCTGCCAGACGCGCGCCCTGCACGAACGAGCGTAATATGAAGACCCTCGATCGGTATCTTATCCGCTCATTCCTGAAAAACTACTTGATCAGTTTGCTCGTCCTGATGGGACTTTATGTTACGCTCGATCTGGTTTTCAACGGGTCTGATTTCTTGGAAAATGACCAGTTCTCCAATTATAACGGTGTGCGACTTGTCATGGCGATGCTGGGGGATATCGGGGACTATTACCTTTATCAGTCGTTTTGTTTCTTCGCGCAGCTCAATGGGATCGTGACGGTCGTCGCGGCAGGCTTCACACTATCGCGGCTGAGCAGGTTTAATGAACTGGTGGCCATCCTCGCTGCAGGAGTCCCCATTCTACGCGTGGCTGCGCCGATCGTCCTCACGGCCATGTTCGCCAATAGCCTTGTGATGCTGGATCAGGAGCTGGTGATTCCACGATTCATTCCCGAGATTGTGAGAAATCGGCATGAGATCACTTCTGATTTTACCGGCAGGGCATTTCCGCTCTGGAGCATCGCGGATGACAAGGGGCGGGTATGGATGGCGGGAATGTACCACGACGAAGTGGGACGATCTCCCTTCATGGAACAAGTGACGGTTCTGGAGCGAGACAGCCTTTTTAATCCTGTCAGTGAGATTACTGCGGATCGCGCCACGTGGAACGGCGCCGCCGGCCGGTGGAATCTGGATGGTGGAAAACTCACAACCGGACTTGGACCGGGGCAGGAATTGTCTCGGCCAGTTCCGATTGAGTCGTTGGCCACCAATATCGGCCCGCTTGAAATTGCAATGTTTCGCAGCCGAAATTATGCACAGCTCCTTTCCACGTCAAGCATCAACCAGTTGCTGCGCAGCAATGAAAACTTCGGGGTGGGTGACCTGCTGAAGCTGAGAGACGCTCGCTATTCGCAGCCCCTGAGCAACATTGTGCTCCTTCTCCTCGCCCTGCCCTTCGTGCTGATCGCTGACCCGCGTCAACTCAAAGCTGCATCGCTTTATTGCGTCTGTGTTTCCGGGCTCTTCCTTGGAATGGCATTTGTGTGTTTCCAGCTTGCGGCAAATCCGCCCAATCCGGCCTGGCGCGCAGGTTGGTCGGCCATCATGGCGTGGCTGCCGATCCTGATCTTCGGTCCGCTGGCTGCCGTGCTTCTCGACAAGATGAAGACCTAAATTTGGGGAGCGATTCGCCATCGCAATCCCATCACGCGTCCTGTCCAGGCGCCACGTGCCGCCCATGCGGCCCATTTTCGTTGGCAACTGGCAGGTACATCGGACGAAGAAGGGCTGCGATACAGGCCAGGAGAAGGAAGAACGCCGACGCGCTGATGGTGCCGAGCCATAGCAGGATCTGTTCAGCGGCCAACGTAGATGGGATCCGAACGTGGATCGACAGAATTGAGAAGAGGATGGCCAGCGCGAGTAGGGCGCGCAGGCCCCACCCTCTGGTGTACACGGCAAGTCGGGCGATACAGAACGCGGGAAGCAGCATCACGCAAAAGTGTGCGGGGCTGGAGTTGGGCGACAGCAGCAGCATCAAGAGCAGCACAATCCCGCATTCGATTTGGGACGCCGCGGGAATAGCACTGGCATCGTACAAATCCAACTCATCTTTTGGCAGGGGTACGGCGGCGGGCTCCCTCGCCCGCCGTCGACGCCACTCCACCAGAAGCACGGGAAGCAACACGCTCATGCAGCAGACGTAGTAGACCATCCGGATGATGTTTTTCGTCGGCGCCCCCGGCCGGTCAAAAACGACAAATGCCTTGGGAGCGGACCGCCAGCTTGTGCCCAGCCAGCGGCGAACCGCGCCGGCGATGCTCTGGTTGTTATTCAGTTGATTGTGCCAGTCACCCGGAAGATAGGTGGCGCTGCCCATGGGGCGGAGGTAACGCTGGTACCAGTGTACAGACCAAACGCCCCCATCAGGCGGTCGATGAATTGTATCGGGCAACAGGTTGGCACCCACCGCCACACAGAGCAGCCAAACAGCGGCCAGCCATTGCCGCCTCCAAAGAAGATATGCCGCAAAAAGCAACGGAGTCGCCTTGAAGGCCGCTGCACAGCCGATCCAGGTAGCTGCACGAAAATAATGAGCTGCACCGATCGCAGCGCATCCCGCCATCAATAGCGCGGCGATCACCAGGTCTGTCTGAAGATGCGAGAGGACATTTATGACAAACTTAAACGCGATGGCCTGGCCGAGCAGAAAAGCGATCTGCTCCCGCCGCCTGGTGGGGGTGGATCGCCCGGGCGACTCCAGTTTCGACCCCCCTGCCAGCCGCCACGCCTTCATGCAAAGATAAACCAGTGCTGTGGCGCAGACGAGATACCAGACGGCTCTGGCCGCCCACGGCCTGAGGAATACGAAAGGAGTGAATATCCATGCGGAAAAGGGCGGGTAAGTGAACGCCGGAATCTCCCGGTAGAAATCGCGCCCCTGCAGCAATAGCGCCGCTGGCATGACATAGACCTGATTCCATCCCGACCCGCTCTTGGCAACCGCTTGAATTCCCAAACCGACAAGGACGGCGATTGTTGCAAGCGAATAGGGATGGGTTGCGACTGTGCGCCTGAGCAACGATCCCGAGAGCCGCTTGGGTTTGTCAGGTGAACGCGGGGAAGGGCCTGGCAACTGACTATCTGATGAGGATTGCAAGGGAGTTTGGGCCATTTCCCGCCATCTTAACCACTTTTGCAACCGACACACCTCGCCCAGTCAAAGTTGCGCTGCCGTTAACGTCGGCACGACCCCTCGCCCGTTCAGGCGGCGGGAATGAGTGCGCCTCTCAAAGTGGATTGCTGCTCGAAAACGCTGGACGCGAACAGGCTTCATGTCGGACAGGGCGCGCAAGTCGACTTTTCGTGAACCAGGAATTTGGCCGCACAAGGCGCCCCTCACCTCCGGCTGCGGTCCTTTTGACGCTTGGTTGCGAAACTGTCACGCTCGCGTCACACATGTGTAAGGGGGCGCGGTAAAGATGCTCAGGTCGCTCAAGGAACCAAAGGCTTGCCGCTTCTATCACCCGCAACGAAAGATGTTTCATGCTGACTCGATTCACCCGCGCAACCGGTCTGGCCGCGTGGATTCTTCTGTGCCGAACGCCAGCGACCGCGCCTGCCCAGCCCCCCGCGCCAAGGTGGGAACTGATACTCGGGCCCGGCGGGATGATGAGCAGCGACGGGACTTCCGGCGGGCTCGGCGCAGGCGGGAGCGTGGGCTATTTCATCTGCGACCCATTGGAGCTTTCGTTGCGGGAATCCGTGCTCTACAGCAGCTTCCCCAATGGAACCAACGCGGTCATCAACAGCCGCCTTGCTCTTGACTACGAGTTGGGGAGGGGCAGATTGCGGCCATTCATCGGCGCGGAGGCCGGCTATGTCATCGGCCTCCATAGCGCAAGCTCATTGGAGGCCGGTCCGGAGATCGGCGTCAGGTACTTTCTCAAGGACTCCACCTTCGTGTATGGTGCCGCTGAATGGGAACGCTTCTTCCGCCAATCCAGCTTTCGCGGCGGCATCCGGCAGTCCGAGATCATCTTCTCGTTCGGCATCGGATTCCGCTGGTAAGCGATGGATGACCTGCATGGGATGGGCAGGATTATTCACCAAAGGATCAACACCATGAAACCTTTCAGAACCACGCTGTTGAACAAGGTGCCGCAGATCACCATCTTCTTCTGGATCATCAAGGTCCTCTGCACCACGGTGGGCGAAACCGCCTCGGATTACCTCAGCGAACGGCTCAATCTCGGCCTGACCATCACATCCTTGGTCATGGGGGCAGCGCTGGCGGTCGTGCTCTGCTGGCAGATGGCGGCGAAGAAATACCTGCCGTCCATCTACTGGCTGGCGGTGGTGCTGATCAGCATCTTCGGCACCCTCATCACCGATTACCTGACCGACAACCTGGGGGTCTCCCTGGAGACGACCACCCTCGCCTTCAGCATCGCCCTGGGCCTGACCTTCGCCATCTGGTACGCCCAGGAGAGAACGCTCTCCATCCACACGATCGTCACCCGGCGCAGGGAAGCGTTTTACTGGCTGGCAATCCTGTTCACCTTCGCACTCGGCACCGCCGCCGGCGACCTCGCCGCCGAGAGCTTCGGCCTGGGCTACTTCATCTCGGGCATCCTATTCTGCTCGTTGATCGCCGCCGTGGCCATCGCCTGGCGGCTGGGGCTGCACCCCGTGCTGGCCTTCTGGATCGCCTACATCCTGACCCGGCCGGTGGGCGCCTCGCTGGGGGATTACCTCTCCCAGCCCACCGCCCTCGGCGGCCTGGGGCTGGGCACGGTCATCACCACCGGGGTATTCCTGGGCGCGATCCTCCTGACCGTCATCTACCTCTCGCTCACTAGGCGGGACCTGGACATCGCCGAGCCGGAGGAAACGGCAGCGGAAGAAACCCATGGACATGCAGGCCTCGCCCAAACCATCATCGTGGTCGGCTTGCTGATGATCGTCGCCGCAGCCGGCTCCACCTGGCATCGCATGAAGGTACGGTCAGCGCCTCCGATCGCGCATTCGGTGGCTTCGCCGCTGGGGGACCTCTCCAGTTTCAGGCAGATCGCCGAGGATACGCTGGGCCTGGTGGGCAGGGCCGACTTGCCGGCGGCGAAGTTGAGGGTCACCGACCTGGAATCCGCCTGGGATAAGGGGGAGGGCCAACTCCGGCCCATGAATGCCGAGGCCTGGCGCGCCGCCGACAAATCCATCGATGCGGCGCTGAAACAATTGCGGTCGGCGCACCCCGATCCCACGGCCTGCGCTGGGGCGCTGGAATCGTTGCTCGCGGAGTTCCACGCCCTGGACAAAAAGATGCCGGCAGCAACAACGTCCAGCATCTGACGGGGGCCATCCGCTGTCCAGCGCGATGCTCGCGGAGGCGCCCGCAGTGCCGATGTCGGGCCGGGCCTGCCGGCAGATGCGCCGATGGGAGGCGCCCCCTCCGTGGCCAACCCCTCCCCTTCGCCTTTTCGCCCCTTCGCGGTGAAGAATCCGCCCTCCCCCACCCCAGCGGGAGCCGAAGAGGGAAGCGACGGGCCCGTCGGAGGGGAGGGGGGGTCGGCCCTTGTGCCGATAGCTGCGGATTGTTCTTCCGCCGATTCGATCCCCTCGCGGCCAGTCCCGCCCCAGTCCGGGAAAAGCCGCTCTTGCGCGGGAGGGGAGGGGGATTTCGGCGGGGAAGGTCCGATTCGCTGTCGGGAAAAATCGTTTCCGCTTCGGGTGGATGCGATTCCGCCCAAGGAAAACCCATTTTCCTGCATACCGGGGCGCATCCGCCTCAAGC
>DAIOHQ010000208.1:0-8929 GCA_036744635.1 Tepidisphaeraceae bacterium
GCGGGCTCAACCGTGTCTGGATTGGCTCCAAGGCCATTCCAAAAGATGTGTGGAAGAGCGAGGCGTACTCGCAGACCTGTGTCTTACTGCGTCGTTACGCGGCACAGGTCTCGGAGTACCGCGACCTGTGGCACCCGGAAATTTCAAACTGACCCATTGCCAAATCTGCGCTCGAAATCCCTTATCGCTTCTTACTACCGGCAGCCACCTCCCGCTCCGTGCATCCATCCCCTTCCCCCGGCGTCTGCTCTCCCCGAAGATGATTGGCCATGGATCTTCCCATCACCGGCCACGAACCTGTCCTGCTGGATGAAGTGCTGGAGGCGCTCGATCCGCAACCGGGCAAGATCATCGTGGATTGCACGCTTGGGCGCGGCGGGCATGCGCTGGCGATCGCGCAGCGGCTGGGGCCGGATGGGCTTCTGATTGGACTGGACGCCGATCCGCGCAATCTGCAATTCGCGGCCGGGCGGTTGAAAGGTGCGCCTTGCCGCACGCGATTGTTCCATGCAAATTTTGCCGAGCTTGGAGAAGTGTTGGAGGAGGCAGGAATCGTCGGCGCGCGGCCCGCGAGCGGGCCGGCTAAACGGGATGGGCTCGTCGGTGGGGTCGATGGCATCCTTGCGGATTTGGGATTGAGCACCAACCAGCTCTTTGATGCCGAATACGGATTATCGTTCTCCCAGCCGATGGCGCTGGACATGCGCATCGACCCGCGTATCCGCCAATCAGCGGCCGATCTGGTCAACCATTTGAAGGAGGAGGACCTCGCCAACGTCCTATATAACAACGCACAGGAGCGCTATTCCCGCAGAATTGCCAGAAAGATTGGCGATGCGCGGCGGCTCTCGCCGATTAACACTACGGACCGGCTGGCCGAACTCGTTCGCCAGGCGATCCCGCCGCGGGGCGGAGCCCCGTCGAAGATTGATCCCGCTACCCGGACCTTCCTGGCACTGCGAATGGCGGTGAACCAGGAAATGGCAAACCTCGAGGCGCTGCTGAAGGCGGCCCCGAAGTTTTTGAAGCCGGCAGGACGGTTCGCGGTGATCAGTTTTCAGTCGATGGAAGATCGAGCGGTAAAGCAGGCGTTTCGGTCGGCGGAGCAGACCGGGCTTGTCAGCGTAGTGACGAAAAAGCCCCTCTCCCCCACCGACGCGGAAATCGCCGGCAACCCCCGATCCCGTTCCGCGAAACTTCGCGTGGCGGAAAAACGCCCATAGCCAGTGGCCGCAATCGGCGCTGGCACGATAGGTTCCAGCAGGCAGCATTTGTCGAGGTTTGCCATGACGCGAGAGACGAAAATCGGGCTTCTGGTTGGTTTGGCTTTCATTATCGTGATCGGCATCCTGTTGTCCGACCACCTCACCAGCGCCACCGAGCCTCCGCAGGCGGCGCTGCTGAATGCGGGAGACACGGTTCGCAGGGCAGTCAACACGCCGGGCACCAGCCGCCAGCCGAATGCCGGGCAGGTGAATCCAACCCAGAGCGCGCCCGAACAGCAGGTGCTGACCGGCGAGGATGTCAAGCCCAGGCCGTCGGTGTCGCAGATCAAGATTGGCCCGGGGACGGTGACGCCGGCGGGGAACAACGGCGTCGCGGTGGGACCGAGTAACGCTGGTAACCAGCAGAGCGTTACGCCGGCCAACGATCAATCGCAAAATATGCAGGTGGCGACGAATGACCAGCAGACACATGCCACGGAGCCGGATCAGCGCATCGCGGCCGGTGGCGGGGCAATTGTGCCGGTCAACGGCGCGAATGGCGCGAATTCTTCTGGTGTGAGCAGTCCGCGGGGCGCAGCATCGAACGACAACAGCCGCGGCAACGCCACCTTGGCCGCGGGACGGGAATATAAGGCGCAGCCTGGGGATAGCCTGACGAAGATCGCCCGGGAGAACAAGATCACCAAGGCGGCGCTCATCAAGGTGAACCCGGATTTGAAGGCCAACCCGGACCTGATCGTGGTGGGGAAGAGCTACATAATTCCGCCGGTGGAAGCGGTGGCCGTGACTCCCGCGAGCGGAGCGGCGCCGACCCCCGCGCCGGCGCCTTCGCCGATCGCGAGCAATCGCAATGCCCCGTCGCAGCCGGTGTCGATGTATTCAGTGAAGAAGGGGGACACGCTGTGGCGGATCGCGACGGATATCCTGGGAGATGCCAATCAACTGGCCACGTTGAAAGAGCTGAATAAAGATGTGCTTCGCGGGCAGAACCGGGACGTGGTGGTGGAGAACATGAAGCTGCGTTTGCCGGCCAAGCCTTCGGTGGCGAGCGTGGAGCCGTAAGACGAATGCGGGGTTGGGCACGGGTTGGAAACCCGTGCTACGGGGAAGAGAAGAGCGCTGCGCTTCTGATGCATGGGCTGGTAGCCCATGCCACGGGCGGGACGCCCGTGCTACCTACAAGTCATCGACGCCATGCTTAAACTGCTCATTTGTCTCGTCAGCGCGCTGGTTCTCGCGGTGGTGACGCTGCAGATTCGCCAGCAGCGGCTGGAGTTGAATCACCAGGCCAACGTGCTGCACAACCAGATCGAGGCCCAGCAGGCGAAGCTCTGGAGCCAGCAGCTTCAGATCGCGGTCTTCACCGCCCCCAACGCGATCGTTCACACCGTGGATAACCAGCATCTCAAGCTGGTGCCCGAATCCCCCCTGCCGCCGGCCAAGTCCCTCTGGCTGGACGTGCGCGGCAACTCCGACGCGGAGTAAGCAGCGTTCGTTCTCCACCAGCATGCAGGTTTCGTTTCAGCGCACGCAATTCTTTCGGAGGGTGCTCACGCGAAAAAGTTGGCGGCCGGCTGTCGCGGGTGCCGATAGTTATCGGACGAAGGACATTGTCTATGCTGATTTTTTCTTCCAGACGGGCGGCGGGGGTGATGATCGTGGTGGGGATTCTGTTCTTGGCGCTGATGGGGCGGGTGGCCTATCTGCAGACTTATGGGCGGCAGCAGTCGGGGCGGTCGGCGGACCGGCAGCAGCATCTGACCGACATCCTGCTTTCGCGGCGCGGGGGGATTTTTGATTCCACCGGCTGCCTGATGGCCGGGACGGTGCAATCGAGCACGCTGTTCATCGATCCCAAGTTCATGCAGGAATCGTTCCAGTCCGAAGGCCACAGCCTCGTGGAGATGGACGATGCCATCGCCAAGATCAGCAAGCTGCTGGACAAGGATTCATTCGAGATCAGCCAGCTTCTGAGCGACCGCTCGGAAAGCCGGTATCTGAAGATCGCGGAAAACGTGGACGACGATGTGGTGAAGGCGATCGAGAAGATGAGCCTTCCCGGAATCGGCTTCACACCGACCAACCGGCGGTTCTATCCGATGGGATCGATCGGGGCGCACCTGCTGGGCGGAACCGGGGCGGATGGGCATGGGCTGGAAGGGCTCGAGCTGCAATTCGACAAGATGCTGGCGGGGAAGGACGGCCGCAAGGAGACCCTGAAGGATGCGCGGCGGCGGCCGATCGCCACGGCCGCGGAGGATTACATTCCCGCCCAGCATGGCCAGCACCTGGTGCTGACGATTGACTCGAACATTCAGATGATCGCCGAGCAGGAGCTGGCCGCGAGCTGCCAGCACGTTCATGCCAAGCGCGGCGAAGTGATCGTGATGGACCCGCAGACCGGCAACGTGCTGGCGCTGGCGAACTGGCCGACCTTCAACCCGCAGAACCTCGATGATTCGCTGCCGGAAACGCGGCGCGACCGCTGCCTGACCGATCCGTATGAGCCGGGGTCGACGATCAAGCCGTTCATCGCCGGGCCGGCACTGGCGTGGAACATCACCCGGCCCAACGAAATCTGGCCGATTCATGGCCCCCACTACACGACGCCCTATGGCCGGCACGTGACGGATGTACACGGCTATGACTCGCTGGCGATGTGGGATGTGCTGGTGAAGTCGAGCAACATCGGGATGAGCATGCTCGGCGAACGGATGGGGAACGCCCGGCTCTACCAGGCGGTGACCAGCTTTGGGTTTGGCCGGCGGACGGGCATTGAGATGCCCGGCGAAGATCCTGGCCGGGTCAACCCGCTGCGTAAGTGGACCAAGTACAGCACCGAGTCGGTGTCACAGGGATATGAGATCATGGTGACGCCGCTGCAATTGGCGCGGGCGTTCTGCACCTACGCCAACGGCGGCCGTCTGGTGACGCCGCACCTGCTGAATGGCACGCTGGAGAGCGACGGCGGGGTGGCATCCCGTGAAGGATCGCGTGAGTTGAAGCTGATGCCGCAGGTGCTGGACGCGTACACGGCGGCGCAGATGAAGCGGATTTTGTGCGATGTAGTGATTCGCGGCACGGCCATAGGGGCGCGCAGCCGGCTGTGGAATATCGCAGGGAAGACCGGCACCGCGTATATCAGCGAAGGCCGGGGCGGATATAGCGAATCCAAGTTCACCAGCAGCTTCATTGGCATGGCGCCGGCCGAGAGCCCGCGGCTGGTGGTGGCCTTCATTGTTCACGAGCCGGACCGCAAGATCGCGCACTATGGCGGCACGGTCGCCGCGCCCGGCGCGAGCAAGCTGCTGGAACGCTCATTGACGTATCTGCAGGTGCCGGAGTCACCCGACCTGCCGGTTCCCCCGCCGCAGATCGCAAACGTGCTGTATAACTATGATGCAAAGCAGTATCAGAAGCCGAAGGAAAAGAAGACCGCCGAGCGCGAAGCGGTAGTGACGGCGGCGGAGTGAAGGCCTCTCTCTACTCCTCCGTTGGCGGCTGATAGATGCGAATCCGGCCTGGTTCAACCGACCAAAGCTTCCCGTGAAGCTCGTTAGTTCTTATAGCTTCCAATAGCGTTAGCACCAGGCGCAGCTCAAATGAATCTCCGCCGCGGCCGGCACTGAACGCGATGGACTTCAGCTCACTTCATTCACCTGAACTTGCTGCTTTTGGGGGATAACAGCGGGCCGGCACATCCTGATTGCGGGGTGCTCACGTGAAAACAGGAATTGTGAAGTCATCGTGCTACAATGCGCACTCCAACTGCGGAGTTGGTGGGCCCAATAGAATCGATCGGCGGAGTTTCTCGAAGATGCGGCTTTTGTCCTGGATGTCTCCGTCAACGGCTGATTTTGTCTACACGGTGCTGCTGCGCCCAAGGCTGCTGCGCAGTGCTGTTCAGAAGCTGGTGATGCGCCTCATTCCGCCGCAACTGGAAATCAGCGGCGTGCAACTGGCAATGAATCGGCAGGACCCGGTGGTGTGCGGCGCGCTCAGCATGGGATGTTACGAGAGGTTTGAGCTGGCGGTCTTCGAGAGCCTGCTCGCCCCGGGCATGACGGTGGTGGACGTTGGCGCGAACATCGGCTTGTACAGCGCCGTTGCCGCCAAACACGTCGGCCCCGCCGGCCGGGTGATTTCCATCGAGCCGGCGCCGGAGAACTGCCGCATTCTGGAATCGACGCTGCGGCTGAACGATTTCCGGCAGGTAACGGTCGTCCGCAAGGCAGTCACGGATGAATCCGGGGAAGGAAGTCTTTATCTGTGCGAAGACAACAAAGGAGACCATCGAATTTTCTCTCTCGACCGCCAGCGCAAACGGCTGCCCATCGAGGTTTCGACGCTGGATGCGATTCTCCGTGACTGTGCGGTCAGCAAAGTGGATGTGCTTAAGGTCGATATCCAAGGCTCGGAAGCCCGTGCCCTCAAGGGAATGACTCAGACCCTTACGGCAAATGAGCACATTCGCGTGATCATGGAATTGTGGCCATGGGGCATCGCGCAGGCCGGAGGAGATGCCAATGAGGCGCTGGCTTCCATCCGCGACCTGGGATTCGAAATCTTCGAGCTGGATGGAGATAAACGGTCCGTTCGCCGGATCACAACAAATGCCGAACTGGTCTTGCGGCGGCTGGAACGGCATCGCGTCAACTTGCTGCTGCAGCGAAGCGGCGCGCCCTCTGTTCAGCCAAATCGGGCCTCGCCGCACAACTCCGTGCATGCTTGAAAATCCTCCGCCACTTATGGAATCCGATTGTGAGACGTCCCAATGCCACCTGACACCAACGCAACAGCCGGCGACGTGCCGGCCCGGACGAAATCCCTGTGGGATCAGGACGAGGTGGCGCGCTGGCTGAATCGCGGCGAATGGGCCGTGGCGATTGCCGTGACGCTGTTCCTGATCTTGCTGCACGTGCACGGCGCCTTCAGCTTTGGAGCCCTCTGGCGTGATGAAGTGAACAGCGTCAACGTCGCCACCATGCCAACGTGGTCGCAGGTGTGGCGCTGGAAGGAATTCGATTCCTATCCGATGCTCTGGTTCGTCATCCTCCGGATCTGGCAGGTGTTGGCCGGCGCAAGCGACACGTCATGGCGGGTGCTGGGGGCGCTGATGGGGGTCACAAGCATCGGCGCCCTGTGGTGGAGCGCGCGGCGGATGGGATACACCATCCCGCTGATCAGCCTGACGCTGCTGGCGATGAATCCCAGCGTCCTGCGCTGGGGCGACAGCATGCGCGCCTATGGGATCGGCGCCACGCTGGTCGTGGTGACCTTTGCTGCAACATGGTCAGCACTGCAATCGCCCACCCGGCGCCGCTTGGCACTTGCGGCGGTTTGCTCCATCTTGTGCGCGCAAGCGCTCTATTTGAATGCGGTTTTCCTGGCCGCAATTCAGTTGGCCGCGATCGCCGTGGCTCTGCGACGAAGGCAGTGGAAGCTTGCCGCGACATTTGCCGCGATCGGCGCAGTTGCAGCGGCCAGCCTGCTGCCCTATCTGCCCACCATCGTGCGGACATCCCACTGGAACATGCTGCTGAAACTCGATTCGGTTGGCGGATTGATCTGGGTGATGGTTTCAACGACAGCCGGGGGGGGATCGACCGCGATTTTCTGGTTATGGGTCGTGCTTCCGTTGGCGGCGGTTGGAGCGGCGCTGTTTCTAATATTGCGCAAAAAGCGGAGCGGCGACGTGACGGATCTGGCAATCTACTGCATGATTACGCTAGGCGCGGGCGCCAAAGGGTTTTTCTGGTTCTTAAGCATCCTGAGTTACCCCACACATCCCTGGTATTACCTCGGCCTGCTGACCATCATGTGCATCACCACTGAGACGTTTCTTTTGAAGTTGGTGTCGCTGCCGAAAATTCAATTCTGGCGTCTTGCCCTGGCCGCGATCATCGCGCTGATTCTCTGGAATAAGGATCGGAGCGCAATGGATTATCTGCAGACAGATCTTGATCTCGTTGCGCATCAGGTCGAGTCAGTGGCCCGCAGCGATGACCTCGTGGTGATCATGCCCTGGTATTTCGGAATCACCTTCAGTCGATATTATCATGGCCCGGCGGCATTTCTTACCGTTCCACCCGTGAGCGATCACCGCACGCACCGCTACGATTTGTTCAAAGAATTTATGGTGCGCGATGATCCGCTGCGAGAGCTTAAAGATGAAATCACCAATACGCTGAAGTCCGGAAAACGTGTAATCGTGGTAGGCAGTGTGGATATACCATTTCGTGGCGCGCCAGATGTAAGCGTGCCGGTGGCACCCGACCGAAACATCGGCTGGGGTGGAGGCACGTATGAAGCTGGGTGGAGCTTGCAGACAGCCCGTTTTCTGCGTGTCCATGCGACAAAGGCGTGGATGCTGCCGGCGTATCGGTCCAGGCCGGTATCGAATTATGAGCACGCGGTGGCGGCGGTGTATGAGGGATGGCGCCGCGATCCCGCGACATCGGGCACTGCGCGCGCGGGACAATAGCCGACATGAAGAACGGCCAAACGTGCAAGCCGTTCCCGTGAATCCCCTGACGATCAAACTGTCGCATGCTTCGCGCGCGGCGGCGCCGAGTTAGGATAACCATGAATGGCTAAGGCAAAGCCAGCTCGCCGGATGCAGAATGCTCCAACCAAAGCCCTGGCGCGCAGCGCAGGCGGCGGCGACCGATCCTCGCAGTCGTTCCGCATCCAGTTCACTCTGGTGCTGTCGGCGGTCTATCTTTTCCTCTGTCTGTACAAAATCGTCTATCACGTGATGTGGCGCGATGAGTGGCATTCGTGGATGATCGCACGCTGGGCGGGATCGCTGCCGGAGCTGTATCGGAACCACTTATACGAAGGACATCCCTGGCTGTGGTATCCGTGCCTGTTTGCCATCACCCGCTTCACGCACAATCCGCTGGCGATGCAGGTGCTGGTGGTGGTGATGATGACGGCGACGGTGGCGCTGGTAAGCTGGCGGGCGCCGATGAGCTGGCTGCAGAAGTTGCTGTTCGCCTTTGGCTACTTCATCTTTTTTGAATACGCGACCATCAGCCGGTCGTATTGCCTGGACGTGCTGCTGCTGTTCACGGCGTGCCTGTTTTTTCCAGTGCGCCGGCGCAAGCCGCTCACCTTCGCGCTGGTGCTGGCCTTATTGGCGCAGACCGTGGTCTATGGGGCGATTCTCGCAATGGCCATGGCGGGGGCGTACGCCGTGGACCTGTGGCTGGAAAGCAGGCGGGAAGGGCGCCTCGTGATCGAGCGCTGGCGCATCGCCCTTGCTTGCGCGATAGTTCTCCTCGGGCTCGCATGCAGTGTCTGGTCGGTCCTGCCGCCGAAGGATTTCGCGCTGCTGCGCCAGTTTCCCCATCCGGCGGAAGCCGTCAGGGGTATCTGGTACGGCATGGCCCCCCTGCCGCGGTTGGAGCATACGCCGGAGGGATTGGAGGTCACGCACTACTGGTGGAACAGCCATCTGCTGGAAGCATTTCCAAAGGTGGAGCTGAGCCTCGCCATCGGCGCCTTCGCGGCGGCGGTGTGGCTGTTGTGGCGGCGCTGGGCGGCACTGGGTTTGTTCCTGGCGGGAGCCACAGGATTGCTGCTCTTCGCCGGCACCCAGTATTACGGCGAGATGCGCCAACACGGGCATCTGTTCCTGCTGATGATTAGCCCGACTTCCGCAGTTGGCACCGGAGAATAATTTTTCCTGTCGGGGAATC
>DAIOHQ010000209.1:0-8888 GCA_036744635.1 Tepidisphaeraceae bacterium
CACGGTGGGCGAGTACGCCCACCCTACTGTGACTGACCAAGAGGAGTCCGCAGCATGAAGGAGTTTCGCTACATCGGGCATTCCATGCCCTATCTCCCCAAGGGTCCGTGCACGGGCAAGCTGATCGTGCTGGAAGGCACCGACGGCTGCGGCCGATCCACCCAGGCGATCATGCTGAAAGACTGGCTCGAGGTGCAGGGCTACGCGGTCATGGACACCGGCTGGACGCGCAGCAAACTGGTGGGTGAGGCGATCACCGATGCCAAGAAAGGCCATTCTCTGCACCGCCTGACCTACTGCCTGATGTACGCCACCGACCTGGCCGACCGGATGGAATATCAGATCATCCCCGCTCTGCGCAGCGGCTTTATCGTGCTGGCCGACCGCTACGTCTACACCGCCATCGCCCGCGGCGTGGTGCGCGGCGCGGACAAGCAATGGCTCAAGGACCTCTTCGGCTTCGCCGTCGTCCCCGATCTGGTCTGCTATCTGCGCCTGGGCGTGCGCGAGCTGATCCCCCGCGTGCTCGAAAGCCACAAGATGAACTATTGGGAAAGCGGCATGGACATGAACTACGGCGACGATCTGTACGACAGCTTCCTGGCCTACCAGAGTGCGCTGATCCAGCAGTTCAACATCATCGCCGAAGAAGAAAAGTTCCTCACCGTCGATGCCCGCAAGGACCCCAACGCCATCCAGCGCGAGCTGCGCCGGGCGGTGGGAGATTATCTCAAGGAATCCTCCACCGAGGCGGAAGCGTTGCAGAAGGCGCTGTAGGCTTGCGCGGCCGCTTGTGGAGGCGAAGGGATGGGCAAGCGTACCACCCTGCTCAACGGGCTCCCCGCGTCCCGTAGCACGGGCGTCTCGCCCGTGTTCATTGCCACCCCACGGGCGAGACGCCCGTGCTACAGCAAACCCCCAGAAGTTGTAGGGTCCGCTTCAGCGGACGGGATTTCGCTCAAGCACCAGCACGGCGTCCGCTGAAGCGGACCCTACAAGCCTGCGCCACAACACTCCTATACCAGATTCAGATGCAGGGTAATGCTCCCGACCACGCCGCCATATCCGTCTACCGCGATCTGATAGGCCGTGCCCGCGGTCACGGCCAATGTCACCTTGCTGGTCGTCGTGCCGCCGGCGGCGCTGTCGTCATTGGATGCCTTCACCGTCAGGGCCGACACGCTGCTTCCGGTGTAGACGCCCATGAGCGTGTCGAAATTGCTGCCCAGGGTGTCGATGGTCACGGTGCCCGAGGTCGGCGCGGTCCACGTCCACCAGACCGAGTGGCCGCCGACATTGCCGGCGTGGTTGGGCTCACCGACTTCCTTGGTTGCGCCGGCATTTGAGCCGGTAACGGTGGCGCTGCTGCCGGTAATGGTAATTGCGTTGGCGAAGTTGTCGTTGGTGGTGGCCGACGGCGCCCGGTATCCCGAATCGCCGGCGCTGAATGCGCTGGTGCCGTTGGCGTTCTTGGACTTCACCCAATACCAGTAGGTCGTGCCGTACACGGACGTGGTGTCGTCGTAGTTGGTCGCCGTGACGTCGGCAGCGCTGATCTTGACGGCGGTGGAACTGTCGTTGGTGGTGTTGCGCCACACCTCATAGCCGGCCGCTCCCGCCGACGCGGTCCATGCCAGGTGGATCTTGTCGGGATCCACGCCATCCCCGGCCGCCAGCCCGGTGGGCGCGGCCGGCGCGCTGGTCGAGAGGCTTAGGTGCATCGTGATGCTCCCCGACGCCCCGCCGTATCCATCCACGGCGATCTGATAGGTCACCCCCGCGGTGGCGGCGAAGGTCAACTTGCTGGTGGAGGTTCCACCGGCCGGGCTGTCATCGTTCGACGCCACCGCCGTGAGTGCTGACACGCTGGTGCCGGTGTAGACGGCCTGCAGCGTATCGAAGGTGCTCGACAGCGTATCGATCGTCATCATGCCGTTGCTCGGCGCTGTCCAGTTCCACCAGACCGATTTGCCGCCGGCATTGCCGGCATGATTCGGTTCGCCGGTCTCTTTGGTCGCCCCGACGTTGCTGCCGGTGACGGTGGCCGTTGTCCCGGAGATCGCGATGGCATTGGCGAAGTTGTTGTTGTTGGTCGTCCCCACCGTCTGCGTGAACGCCGCTGAGGCCCCGGCCGCGAAGCTCGCGGCCCCGCTGTAGGCCGCGGAGATGGTGTGATTTCCGCTGGCCAGCGTGGTGATCGCGGCGCTCGTGGCCTTCCCGCCGCTCAGCGCCACCGCACTGCCGAAATTCGTCCCGTCGATGACAAACTGCACGGTGCCGGTCGGCGTTCCCGCGGCCGATGTCACGGTGGCGGTGAAACTCACCGACTGCCCCACCGATGCCGGATTCGCCGATGAAGCGATCGTGGTGGTGGTCGCGGCCTTGTTGACGGTTTGGCCGAGCGTGCTGGAGGCGCTGGCCGCAAACGCCGCATTCCCGCTGTAACTCGCGGCGATGGAATGCGATGCCACCTGCATGGCGGTGGTGCTGAAAGTCGCCACGCCCGAGGCATTGAGTGCTGACGTGCCGAACGTGATCCCGCCGTCGCTGAAGGTGACCGTCCCGGTGGGCGTTCCCGAGGCGGAGGTGACGGTTGCGGTGAAGGTGACGCTCTGGCCGAACGTCGAAGGATTGGCTGACGACACCAGCGCGGTGGCCGACGCCGCCAACGCCGGCGCGCCGACTTGGAGCGCGCGCGACCCGCTGCTGGCGCTGAAGTTGCCATCCGCGCTATAAACGGCCGAAATCGTGTGGCCGCCGTCGGCAAGCGTCGTCGTCGAATCGCTGCCGGCGCTTCCGCCCACCAGCGGCGCCGGGTTTCCAAAATTCACGCCGTCGATGCGGAACTGCACCGATCCGCTGGGCGTGCCCGTCCCGGGAGCCACCGCCGACACGGTCGCGGTGAAGCTCACCGCCTGGCCGGTCGCCGCGCTGGAAGGACCGCCCACCACGGTGGTCGTGGATGCCTGCGCCACACTCTGCGTGAGGCTGCCCGACGTGCTGGCGACGAATTTCCCATCGCTTCCATAGCTGGCCGTGATCGTGTGCGATCCCACCGCGAATGAAGCGATCGTGAACGTCGCAATGCCCGAAGCATTCAACGCTGCGCTGCCCATCGCCGAACCACCGTCGCTGAAGGTGACGCTGCCGGTGGGAATTCCCGCCCCCGACGCGACCGCGCTGACGGTGGCGGTGAACGTCACCGCCTGGCCAAACACCGCGGAACCCGCCGATGATGCCAAGCTCGTGGCCGTTGACGCGCGATTGATCGTCTCGCTCAGCGCTGATGAAGTGCTGGCGCTGAAGCTGGAATTTCCGCCATACGCCGCCGTCAGCGAATGTGTCCCCACACCCAGCGAAGACACCGTGAATGCCGCCGCGCCCGCGCTGTTCAACGTCGCGGTGCCCAGCACGTTTGACCCATCCTTGAACGTGACTGTCCCGCCCGCCGTCCCCGATCCCCCGGTGTCCACCGTCGCGGTCAGCGTGACGTTCTGCCCGACGACCGCGGGATTGACGCTCGCCGCCAGTGCCGTCGTCGTTGACGTTGTCGCCACCTGTCCCACCGTCTGTGTGTACGTCGGCGAGGTGCTCGCGGCGTAGTTCGTATCGGCACTGTAGACCGCGGTGACCGCATGACTGCCGGCGCTCAGTGTGCTCGTCGCCTGACTGGTCGCCACCCCATTCACCAGCGCCACCGCGCTTCCGTAGTTCACTCCATCCACCTGAAACTGCACCGTCCCCGTCGGCTTGGTGCTGTTCGCCGCCGTCGGCGCAACCGTCGCCGTGAACGTCACCGCCTGCCCCACCTGCACCGGCCCGCCGCTCGGCGGCGGCGACAGCCTCCCCAGCGAATCCGTGTCGAGATGCCCCACCGATGTCGTCTGCGCAATCGGCGAAATGCCGTACATGTCCTCCATCGTCCGCAGCACGTTGTAATGCGTCACGTTGTTCGCGTTCGTCCCCGCCACAAACAGCCGAGGATCGCCGGTCACAATGGTGGTGATCGTGCTGGTCGGATGCGTGTCGGTCTCCTCCTCGTCAGTGGTCAGAATCAACAGGCTGTTGTGCGTCTTGGCCCACTGCACATATCCATCCAGCTTGTCGTGCAGCCAGGTATCAGCGCTGGTGCGCAGGAAATCGTACTTCGTCGGATCGGTCGCATAGGGCGACTGTTCGTTCGATCCATGCGTGTTGTGCAGATTGTTCGGGATCACATACGCGACATTCGGCAGATTGCTGTAAGCCGTCGCCGACGTCGGAAAGCTGGCGAACGTCTTATTCACCTGCGCGTACCCCACCGCCGTGCTTCCCTGCTGGCCGACGTTGGTGAACTGCGCCATCGGATTGTAATTCCGCATGTACAAATCCGGCGGCGAGGTCGGATCGTTCGGATCGCTCGCCAGCCGCGTCGTCATGTCCCCGTCGTGCGGCAGCGTCTCGGCATACCCGACGAAGCTCAAATACTGCCCGTTCACCAGCGTCGAATTCATCGAATTGGCGATGTTCGGCGCCGTGAAGGTATAGTAGTTCCCGTTGTCCGTCTTCCCCTGCGTCGATCCCGAATACAGCGCCAGATAATTCGGCAAACTCGGATGGCCGATGCCGTGGGAATTGCTGTACACCAGACCCGTGCTGGCGAGCTGGTTGATGTACGGCATGTGCGCGACGTCGCCGATGGCGGCGTCGCCGCGATCTTCCTCCACCACCACCACGACATGATCGGGACGCAGCACCGGACCGCCCGAGCTGGCGCCGGCCGTCGAGGTCACCGTCGTCGTCGTCGCCGCCCTGGCAACCGTCTGCGTGATCGCGGCCGATGTGCTGCCCCTGTGCGAGCTATCGCCGCCATACGTGGCGCTGATCGAGCGCGATCCGCCCCGCAAAGCGGAAGTGGTCAGCCCAGCCCGCCCAGCGCTCAGCGCCGCCGTCCCAATGCTGGTGGATCCATCATAAAACGTGACATTCCCGGCCGGCGTGGCCCCGCCGCTTACCGTCGCCGTAAACGTCACCGGCTGTCCAAAGGTGATCGTGCTCGCCGAAGTTGTCACCACCGTCGTGGTGCCCGTCTGGGTGTCGGTAAAGACGTGGGTTGCGATGCGGTGCGACCGCAGCCCGGTCGCAGTCACCTGCAACGTCGTGTTCAGGTCGTCGGCCCCCACCGGATAACCCGTGCGAATGCTCCCCGTGCTGTCCGCGCGCACGACCCACGGCTGATGCTCCGGCGCGGCATTCGGCGTCCCATCGATATGCAGCACCTGCACGCGCACGTGCTCATTAGGCGCGAACCCGTGGCCCTTGAGGATCGCGCGCTGGCCGGGCAGGTAATCCTGCCGATCCGTTGTCACAGTCGCCACGGCACGATGGGAAAATCCTGCCGATTGTACCGATCCCACCGCGTTTAACGCCGCATACATCGCCCCAAACAGCGACGGCGACGCCGATAGCATCCGCCGCTCCTCGAGCGGCTCGATCAGCGCGCGAACCGCCGCGCAAGCAGCATTTCGCACCAACATGGGATTTTTTGCGGTTGAGCCCGCAGAGTATGCGCGCATGGCGCGCGCCGAACCGAAGGGTATCATTTTCTCCTGTCCTTCCGAAGCTGATGTCACCCAGCGATTGACTCAGCGAAAGGCCGTTCTCCATGTCTCCAGCGCAACGGAACATACCCGCGCTTCAGGCAGGGTGCAACATCAAATTGGCATATCGATGCGCCACGGGTGTAGCGCTCATTTTTGGCGATGCCACTCCCGGTTCCCTCGCCCACGTACGCGTGGGAGAGGGTTTAGGGTGAGGGAGATCCCTCACCCCAGCCCTCTCCCGGAGTACCGGGCGAGGGGGCCAGAAAAAGACGGTTGCCAAAAACATGCGCTACACCCATGCGCCACAAACCGCCTCGCCGCACCCGGATCGGTCACCCTGCCTCAACCACTCGTCAACCCCGTGGTACAACTCCTGTGCCCAATCCACTTCAGCGCCAGACCATGCCAGCCCATCGACTCGTGATCCCCGCCAGCGCCGCTGCCCTCGCCCTCCTCTCCCTCATCATTTACCTGCAGGGATTCCGCTACTACACCGTCGGCGACGCCCTGCCCGCGGAACTCATGCCGATTTCGGTGCTTCACGAAGGAAATTTCGACTTCAACGAATTTCCCGGTAATTCCGGCAACCTCCCCTACTATTTCGTGCGCGTCAACGTCCGGGTCATCTCCTTCTATCCCATCGTCCCCGGCCTGCTCAACGTCCCGGTCTACTGGGTCGCCGACAAACTCGGCATGAACCTCGCAAGCGAGCGCGGAACGCTCTCCTTCTACACCGCTTCGGGAATCTGCGCCCTCTCCGTCGCCGCGATGTTTCTGGCCCTAAGCCAAGTTGCCAAACGCCTTTGGATTGCCGCCCTTTTCGCCCTCATCTACGCCTTCGGCACGGAAATCTGGCCAGTCGCCTCGCGACTCCTGTGGCAGCACGGCCCGTCCCTGCTCTTCCTCTCCGCCGCCCTCGCCTGCATCCTCGCCAAAGACCGGCGCTGGACCCCGCTCAGCGGTTTTTTCCTGGGGATGGCCGTCTGGACCAGACCCGCCAACATCGTCTTCGCAGCCCCCATCGCCCTCTACCTGCTTCTGCACGAGCGCCGCCGAATATGGGCCTTCCTCGCGCTTGCCGCCATACCCGCCCTGTTGATGGCCTGGTACTCCCATGCCTACTGGGGCACCATCACCGCACTCGGCCAAGGCCACCGCCCCGGCGCCCAGCACGGCATCCACCACACCGGCTTCCAAACCCCGCTGTTGACCGGCCTGTCCGGCGTCCTCCTCAGCCCCGCCCGCGGCCTGTTCATCTTCACGCCCGTGTTCTTGTTCTCATTCGGATTTCTCCTCTGGGTTTTCATTGCCCCGCTGCGCCGGCTCCTCGCCGTAGGGTGGGCGTACTCGCCCACCGCTTCCACCTCCCCGCCCACCACCCCAAATCAACGTGTCTACCCCTACCTCGCCATCGCCGCCCTCGCTGACATCATTCTCTTCGCCCGCTGGAACGTCTGGTGGGGAGGCCATTCCTTCGGATACCGCATGTTGATCGAAACCGCCCCCATCCTCATCATTTTTCTCATGGAGGCCTGGCAGCGCCTCCTCCACAAACACCTCCCCCTCAACCTGCTCTTCTGCCTCCTCGTGCTAACCAGCGTTTACATCCAATTCCTCGGCGCCCTCTATTATCCCGGCGGTTTCAACACCAGCCCAACCGACATCGACACCGACCGCCCCCGCCTCTGGCAAATCCGCGACACCGAACTCATTCGCCTCCACCGCAAGTTCATCGCCGACTGCGGCTCCGACAACACCCATCTGGAGCGATAGTCGCGACACCCCATCAGCATCGACAACTGTCCCCTCTGACTTCTGACTTTGCTCTGCTGAAATCCTCGAGGCGCTTCCGCGCTTGCCCCCTCTCCCGGTACTCCGGGAGAGGGTTGGGGTGAGGGTTCTGCGGCCTGCCGCAGAGGATCTCAGCAGAGCATTCTAGCTTCTAACTTCCATCTTCTGCCTTCTACCCCTGCTCCCCCATCATCCTCTCCACCGCCTTCCGGTCCGGCAGCGCCGGCTGCGCCCCAAATGACTGGCAGCAAATCGCCCCTGCCGCATTGGCAAATCGCACTGCCCGAGACAGTTCCATCCCTTCCGCCCGCGCTACCGCCAGCGCCCCGGTAAACGCATCCCCCGCGGCCGTGGTATCCACCACCCGCACCTTGAATCCTTTGACTGCCTCGATCGCCCCGCCGGTCTCCACGATCATCGCCCCCTTCGCCCCCAGCTTCAGCACCACCCGTTTCGCCCCCCGCGCCACCAGCCCGCTGCCGATCTGCTTGGCATCGCTCACCTTCCTGCGCTTCACCCGCCCCGCCCCGCCCCGCGCGGGCGGGCCGGCCGACCGGCGCATTCCCAGCAGCATCTCCGCCTCCGACTCATTGGGCGTGAACACATCCACCGCGTACATCGCTCGCGGCAACCCCCCTTTCATCGGCGCCGGCGCCGGATCCAGAATCGTGTACACCCCGTGCCGCCGGCAGATGTTGATCGCGTGCGTCACCGCCTCAAACGGAATTTCCAGTTGCATCACCACCACCGCCGCCTTGGCCAGCAGTCCCTCCACCCGTTCGATGTCGGCCACCGAAATCTTGTGGTTCGCCCCCGGCGCCACCACGATCGAATTCTCCCCCTTGCGATCCACCAGGATCATCGCGCACCCACTGCTCGATCCTTCGCTGATCGTGACATGCTCGATATTCACCCCATGCTGCACCAACCCATTGCGCAGCCGATCGCCAAAGTCATCATCCCCCACCCGCCCCACCATAAACACATTCCCCCCCAGCTTGGCCGCCGCCACCGCCTGATTGGCCCCCTTCCCTCCCGGCACCGTCACCAGGTCGCTCCCCAGGATCGTCTCCCCCGGCCGAGGAATCACCCGCGTCCGGCACACCAGATCCATGTTGATCGACCCGATCACCACAATCGCCCGGCCGCTGTCCGCATTTCGCCCCAAGGCCGGGCCGCCGTTCTTCCCCCCCATCTCATCAAGTTCACGCATCCGCGACATGCCAAAACCATATCACGCCCCCCGCCTCCTGTCATCGCAAACTCCCGACACTTCCCCGACGTGGGTGCGTGACACTTCAGGCGGGTTTCCTTGATTGGGTGGAGCGGCCATCGCCACAAGTTGGTGGGGCGGACATTCCTGTCCGCCACGCCTGTTTAGCCTGCCGGGTGCCACAGGTCGGCGTACTCGCAGACCTGTGCTCTTGCCTCCAAACTCCACCACCCCGCTCAATTCTGGTGGTGCGGACATTCTTGTCCGCAATGGCTGGATGAGTGGCAGGTGTACTCACCCTG
>DAIOHQ010000210.1:0-8844 GCA_036744635.1 Tepidisphaeraceae bacterium
CCCTAAGCCGACGGCGGAGGCGATCTGCACGAGCTGTTCCTGGGCGGTGGAAAGGTTGCGCATGGACTGCTCGACGTCCATCTGCACGCCGATCCGATCCAGCAGGGCACGAGCGCGGCGATTCATTTCGCGCCGATGCGCCAATAGCGCCAATCGCCGCGGATAATCGCCCATGCAGAGATTTTCCGCGACGGACAGGTCGGGGCAGAATGCCAATTCCTGATGCACCATTCCCACGCCGGCGGTTTTGGCATCGGCGGGAGAATGAAAGACTTTCCCCAGCCCATCGATGCGCACTTCTCCATTATCCGGGCGATAGAGTCCCGCGAGGATCTTGCCCAGCGTGCTCTTGCCGGCGCCGTTCTCTCCCATCAGGGCGTGACATTCACCGCGGGCGATTGACAGCGACACGCCATCGAGCGCCCGCACCCCGGCAAAGGACTTGCCGACGCCGTCGAACTGGATGAAAGCATCCGCCATACGCTGCTTCGGGAAGATATGGCTGGATTCGGGCGGATGAGTACATCCACCACTCATCCAGCCATGGCAGACAAGAATGTCTGCCCCACCAAATCAAGGCAAGTCGCCTAAATCACGCCACCCCTACTTCGTCCACTGCTCCCACTGCTTGCGGACTTCTTCGACATTTTCCTTCGTCACCCGCTTCAGGGGGTCGGCCATCATGGTCTCGGCGGGGGCTTTGTTGTTGGCGATCTTCTCCACCAGCACTTCCACCGATTTATGTCCCCAGCCGTAGCAATCCTGGGCCCAAAGCACCTGGACGCGGCCATCTTCCAGGTACGGCAGTTCCGGCGGGAGGGCGTCGGCGGAAACGGCCTTCACCTTGCCGGGTTCCCAGGGCAGGGCGCCTTTGGTGAAGAGCGGCCAGCCGCCGACGAAGACCCACCCTTCAATTTCGGGGTGGGTGTTTTGCGACAGCTTGATGGTGTTGGCCGCGATTTCAGGAGTTTCTTCGGTGAGATAGAAGACCTGCAGCTCTTTCATCTGCGCATGCTTCTTGAGTTCCTTGCGCACGCCATCGACGCGCTGCTGCAGATTGGGCGCGCTCTGGTTGCCAGAGAGAATGGCGATCGTGCCCTTCTCATCCATCTCCTTTGCGAGGTCGGCCATCAGCTTCACGCCGTAATCTTCGTTGTTGGAGCCGTAGTAGCTCATCCGCTTGCTCTTGGGGGCGTCGCTGTCGAAGCAGACGACGGTGACGCCGTTGTCGACGGCTTCGTTGATGGCGGGGGTGACGGTGTTGGCCTCGCTGCAGGCGATGGCGATTCCCGAAGCATCGCCGCGAGAGAGGGCGCGAATGGCCTCGGCCTGCTTGGTGGCATCCTCGGTTGGAGGGGTCCGCCAGTCGATGGTGATGTTCACGTGGTACTTGGCACCAAGTTCTTTTGCGGCATCGTTGGCGCCGCGGCGGGCGGCCTGGAAGACGGGATTGGACTGGGATTTGCCGATGAGTCCAATGGTCATCGCTTCGGGCGTATTGACCATCTTCTTCTTCGGAGGCGCTTCAACCGCCTTCTTTTCCTTATCTCCCTTGTCGCAGCCGACAAACATTCCCGCGGCCACCACCAGCAACGCGCACAGAAATCTGCTCATGTCCTTCTCCTGTAAAAGTTCCGCCATTCCCCACCGTGGCACATGTTATTGCAACAGCCTGCGTCCCGCGAGACGGCGGGTGCGCAATTGCTCGCTCATGCGATCGATCGCGACCGCGATGATAATCGAGGCGCCGATGATAATGGTTTTGTACTCCGGATCGAAATTCAAAATGGGAATTCCATCCTCAATCAACTGAATGACCAGCGCCCCGAGCAGCGCGCCCAATGCGGTGCCCCGGCCGCCGCTGAGACTTGCGCCCCCGACGACGGCGGCGGCGATCACGGTCAGTTCGTATCCCGTTCCGGTGTTGGCAGAGGCGGTGCCGAAATATCCGACGGAGACAGCGCCGGCGATTCCCGCCAGCAGGCCGGCCAGTGCGTAGACGCGCAGCTTGACCAGGCCGACGCGGATGCCGCTGAAGCGGGCGGCTTCCTCATTGCCGCCGACAGCGTAGGTCTCGCGGCCGGCCACCATCAGCATCAGATAGAACCACGCACCCGCGACGCAAGCCAGCATCAACAGCATCGGGATCGGCTGCAGCAGCGGGCGGGCGTAATACATCATAAAGTCGCGGGTGAAGGAGTCGGGGAGGACGCGGCCGGTATAGGGAAGGGTCTTGACGCCGGCCGGCAAAGTCACGTTGCACAGCCCGCGAAAGATGCTCATGGTGCCAAGGGTGACGATGAACGGATGCATGCGCAAGGACGTCACCAGCAGGCCATTGAGCATTCCGCAGGCAAGGCCGATGGCGCTGGGCACCAAGAGTCCGAGGGAGATGGACTTGAATGCGCTGGCGTCTTCCGGGAAACGCTGTAGCGCCGCGGCGCCGCCGAGCGCCGCCAGGGCGAAGATCGAGCCGACCGAGATATCGATGCCTCCGCTTATAATCACGAAGGTCGCCCCCAGCGCCATGATGGCGATGGGGGCCATGGGCGTGGCCACCCCGCCGAGCAGATTGGACATGCGGAAAAAGTTGTTGACCTGCTCGCCGCGCACCGTCACCGGTTTGCCGAAAACCGTGAGGATGAGTCCCATGAGCACGATCACGCCGACGAGGCCGGCCTCCTGCATGCGCGGCAGGCGCCAGCGCGGCTTGGGATGCGCTAAGTTCTCGGCGGAAAGCTCGGCCATGCCTGCACGATACCCTGTCGATAAGGTCTGCGCCTACAACTGTCGAAATTGTCATGCACGGGTGGGGCAGACATTCTTGTCTGTCATGGCTGGATAAGTGGCAGGTGTACTCACCTGTCCGAATCCAGCCATATCTTCGGAACCACGCCATGTGTGGCCGGACTCGGGTGGATGAGTACATCCACAGCTCCGCCAGCCACGGCAGACAGGAATGTCCGCCCCACCAAAAGAGAATGTCCGTCAACTTGGAAGATGCCGATTCTGTCACGAACCACCCAGCAGCCGGGCGAGGTGCTGTTTCCATTGCTCCCAACCCTGTTGCGCGAGCTGAGAATCCCGCGGATCGAAGCCCATGGCATCGGCCGGCGTTTCATCTGCCCGCCGGCTTTCCCACAGGCCGATGGCTTTGGCGGCGAGATGAGCCGCTCCCAGCGCGGTCATTTCGGTGTCGCGGCCGCGGATGACCGGCACGCCGAGAACGTCCGCCTGGAACTGCATCAGCCAGTCATTGCGGCTGGCGCCTCCGTCGACTTTCAACGATTGGAGGGAGATACCGGAGTCCTGTTCCATGGCCTCAACCACCTCGCGGGTTTGATAGGCCATCGCTTCCAAGGCGGCACGGGCAAGATGGGCACGCGTCGTGCCAGCGGTCAATCCGAAAATCGCCCCGCGCACATCCGAGCGCCAATGCGGGGCGCCGAGGCCAACGAAAGCGGGGACGAAATAGACGCCGCCGTTGTCGGGCACCGATCCGGCCATGGCTTCGGTTTCCACCGATGAGTTGATGATCCCCAAGCCATCTCTGAGCCACTGGATGGCAGCTCCGGCGATGAAGATGGAGCCTTCCAGTGCGTAGACCGGCTCGCCGGCTTCATCGCAGGTGAGGGTTGTCAGCAGGCGATGCTTCGACACCACCGGCTTGTCGCCGACATTCATCAGGAGAAAGGCGCCGGTGCCGTAGGTATTTTTGGCCTGGCCGGGGCTCCATCTCTGATGGCCGAAGAGGGCGGCCTGCTGGTCGCCCGCGACGCCGGCGATGGGAATCAAATGGCCTCCGGTGAACTCAGGGCGGGTGTGGGCGACGATTTCGCTGCTGGCGTGTACGTGGGGCATCATCGAAAGCGGGATGCCGAATGTGCCGAGGAGTTCTTCATCCCAACGGCGGCGGTGGATGTCGAAGAGCATGGTGCGCGAGGCGTTGGTGAAGTCGGTGACATGGGATTGGCCACCGGTCAGCTTCCAGATCAGCCAGGAATCGACGGTGCCGAAACAGAGCTCTCCGCGCTGGGCGCGGGAGTGGGCGCCCGGAACGTTTCCAAGAATCCATTGCAATTTGGTGGCGGAGAAGTAGGCGTCGATCACCAGGCCTGTCCGCTCTTGCACCAGTTTGGTGAGTGCTTCATCCTGCGACAATTGCTGACAATGCCCGGCAGTGCGGCGGTCTTGCCAGACGATGGCCGGGCAGACGGGAAAACCGGTCGTGCGGTCCCAGACAATGGTGGTTTCGCGCTGGTTGGTGATGCCGATGGCCCGCACGGCGGGCCAGTGATTTGCCGTGGCGCGGGTGATAATTTCCACTATGCCGGTGAAAATGGCCGCGGGGTCCTGCTCGACCCAGCCCGGGTAGGAAAACGTCGAGACCACGTCCGCGCGCGCCTCCGAGACGATTTCGCCACCCTGATTAACCAGGATGGCCCGCGATAAGCTGGTTCCCTGGTCGATCGCGAGAATGAGAGCATCGTCCATCGCAAAATCTCATTGAGACGGTGGCATACCAAACAAACAATTTTCCTCGATCTTAGCATTTTGCGCGTATAATGCTCAGGCAACCATCACGAGGAGTTTTCTATGCGCATGGGATTCGGGCTGGTCTCGCTATTGGTGACGGTAGGCATCATTGCCTTGCTGATGAGCAAGATGATCGATAAGGGTGGCCCGGTGCGCAAGGGGTTGGAGACGCAGGAGCAGCTCAAGCCGATCACGGCTCAGGGATATCGCGACGCCAAGGAATCGATCACGCTGGATGGCCAGCTCAATGCCAACAGTCGGCTGGAGTACGTGACGGTGGCCGATCTCGTTCCGGCCGGAACCATGCAGACGCATTTCCTGCTACAGAAGGGAGACCAGATCATCGCGGTGGGCGTGCGCGGGTTTCCCAAGCCGCTGAAATTTTCCGAGCTGCCAACCGGGCCGAACGATCCCGAGGCCGCCAAGGATGCGATTATCGAGGCGTACCAGGTGGGATTGCCGCTGGTCGTGCAGCGCAACGGCGTGCAGGTGACGCTCGCGGGGCAAAAGGGAATCGCTACGCCAGAGGATGCGGTTCCGGGCAACAATGCCAATCCGACGCCAACCGGCAACGGGGGCAAGGCGATGGATCAGATCAACAAGATTCAGTCACAGATCAAGTAGTTTGCAGCTTGTGCGCCGGCAATATCGAAAGCTTCCCGTCACGGCAACACCTGCCCTTCCTCAAGTCATGTCCATTTCCCGGCAAACTCGCCTCGCCGTGTGGATCGCGCTGGTGTTGGCGGTGGTCGTCGGGCAGGCTGTTTGGCTGATTGCCTTGCGGGGCGAGAGAATCCTGAATAGCGACGGACTGCTCATTGGCGGGCAAATTCTGCTCGTGAGCTTGCTGCTGGGATTGATGGCGCTGCTGGCGACGACGCCGGTGGATGCGTTGCGATTGTCTGAGGCGATGAGCACGCGTTTGATTGTACTGATGACGGTTTTGTTTCAGGGGGCGGCGGTGGTGCTGCTTTGGCCGGGAATTTCGGAAGATCTTGCGCGGTATCGGCTGGATGGGGGGATGTGGCTGGCTGGAGTGTCCCCCTACGCGGTCACGCCGGCGGAATTTAGCGCGCGCGGCGGGCGGATGGACGGCATCGACGCGACCGTAACATTTCCCAACCTGCACACTATTTATCCCCCGCTGGCGGAAGGCATTTTCGCCGCTGGGCGGGTGATCGAACGGATTTGCTTTGGGGAACTGCCAGCCCAGCGAGTCGACCCGCCTCCGACGATGCGCGACAGGGAAGTTCGCTTCTCTGGGGTCAAGCCATGGCGCGAGCAGATCGGCGCGATCTCCTGGCAGGAGCGGGGCGTGGCGCTGCGGGGGATGGCCGGGTGCTTCGCGGTGGTGGCGACGTGCCTGCTGCTGGCGATACTGCGGCAGCGCGGGAGCAGTCCGTGGTGGGCGGTGCTGTTTGCGTGGAATCCGTTGCTGACGATGGAATGCGCGGGGATGGGGCACATTGATATTGCCGGCGTGTGCCTGCTGCTTGGGGCGCTCTGGTTGGCCGACCGGCAACGGTTCGCAGGATCGGGCGCGCTGGTGGCCCTGGCCGGCGCGGTGAAGCCGATCGGACTGGCGCTGATGCCGTTTGCTGTCCTGGCGGCGTATCGCGCGCGGGGCTTGCGGGCGGCCGGCGGCACGCTGGCCGTGGGCGCTGCGGTGCTGATCATCATGTATCTTCCAGCGCTGTATCAGCACGGATATGCCGGGTGGCGGCAGACGGCGGAGGTGTATTCGCGGCACTGGGAAGCGAACGGCTCGGTGGCCGAGGTGATCAAAATCGTGTTCGGGCAAGGCAACGACGGCTGGGCGATGGTTCACGCCAAAGAGTATGCACGGATCACCTCAGCAGTCGTGGTGCTTGTCGCGATGTTGCTGCTGTTGTGGTCGGGGGCATCACTGGAGCGTGCGGGATATTGGATTCCGCTGGTTGCGCTGCTCACCGCCCCTGTGGTGTATCCATGGTATCTGTTATGGATACTCTGCATGGTGCCGCTGCTGCGAGGCAGGGCTGGTTGGGCGGGACTGCTCTGGTCGGGAACGGTGGCGATGGCGTATCTGCTGTGGCATCAACCCACTTGGCGCTTACGCGCCGGGCAGACGGTGGCGGAATATGCAATCGTGTTTGGGGTTGTGGTTGCGGAGCTTGTATTCGCGCATGAATCAGCAGAATCGGAGATGCGATGAGATGGCAGCGATCGAAAGCAGCGGTATTGCGGCGGCTGGTTGCGCGAGGCTCGGTGGTCATGCCGGGGGTGTCTAATGGCGCGGTGGCGCTGCAGGCCGAGGCCGCGGGATTCGAGGCGCTGTATGTCAGCGGCGCCGGACTGGCCAACAGCGCGGGGCTGCCGGATATCAGCCTGTTGTCATTGACTGAAATCGCCCAGCTCGCGGGTTATATCGCCCGCGCGGTGACGATTCCCGCGATCGTGGATGGCGATACCGGCTTTGGCGGGCCGGCCAATACCGCCCGGGCGGTGCAGGAATTCGAGCGCGCCGGTCTGGCGGGCATGCACATGGAAGACCAGACCTTCCCCAAGCGCTGCGGGCATCTGGGCGGCAAGGAACTTGTCTCCACTGGGGAGATGGTCGAGAAGATCCGCGCCGCGGTTGCGGCGCGCGACAACCCGGATTTTCTGATTATTGCCCGCACCGACGCGCGGGCGGTGGAAGGGTTTGACGGGGCGGTTGAGCGCGCACAGCTTTATCTGAAGGCCGGGGCGGATGCCATTTTTCCCGAGGCGCTGGAGACGGCCGGGGAATTTCGCCGCTTCGCCAAGTCCATCAAATCCCCCCTGCTTGCCAACATGACAGAATTCGGCAAGAGCCCCCTGCTCTCGGCCAGGCAACTGCAGCGGATGGGATATCGCATGGTGATCTTTCCGATGACTGCATTCCGCATCTCCATGCAAGCCACCGAAGCCTGCCTGGTGCATCTCAAGAAGCATGGAACGCAGCGGCAGCTTCTGGAGCGGATGCAGACGCGCGAGGAACTTTATCATCTCTTGCGATATGACCCGGCGGGGAAAAAGTGGCCTGTATTTTAGCACATCATTGCGGCATTGCGCACCTATAATTCCGCCGGTCCGAGTAAGGTTTTACGCCATCGCTTCGGCATCAATTTGCTGCTCTGCGCGCCTATAATTTTTCAGTAAACCGGCACCTGGTGGCAGCACTCGATGAGAGGAGTTGGAACCATGAGCGCGGAAGGAAAAACATCCTATATCACCGCCCCCCCCGGCCTGGAGGGCGTCATCGCGGGGGAGTCGGCCATCTGCAGCGTCGATGCGCGCAGCGGGCTGATGTACCGGGGGTACAACATCGATGAGATCGCCGGACGAACCAGCTTTGAAGAAATCGCCTGGCTGCTGCTCCGTGGTGAATTGCCCAGCGGCGAGGAACAGCGGCAGATGCGCGAGGAACTTTCGCGCGAGGCCGAACTGCCGGACGCGGTGGTCAAGTTGCTTCGACTGCTGGCCGGCTCGGCGGCGCCGATCGACCTGCTGCGGACGGCGGTCTCCGCCGTGGGAATTTTCGACGCCGAAGCGAATGATAATTCTCACGATGCCAATCAGCGCAAGGCGATTCGGCTGATCGCGAAAGTTTCGACGCTGGTGAGCAGCGGGTGGCGGATTTCGCGGGGGATGGAACCGGTGGCGCCGCCGCCGGGGATGGGGCTGGCCGAGCGATTTCTGTATTGCCTGAATGCCGAGCGGCCGGCGGATTGGCAGGTGCGGGCGCTCAACACCATGCTTGCGCTGTACGCCGAGCATGAGTTCAACGCCTCGACGTTTTCAGCGCGGGTGACGGCTTCGACGTTGGCGGACATCTATTCGGCCGTCACCAGCGCGATCGGCACGCTCAAGGGGGCGCTGCACGGGGGCGCAAACGAGGCGTCGATGTCGATGCTGCGCGAGATCAAGCGGCCGGAGGATGCCGATGCGTGGGTGGCAGCGCATCTGGCGAAAAAGGAAAAGATCATGGGATTCGGCCACCGCGTCTACCGCACGGGAGACTCGCGCGTGCCGGTGGCGCGGCGTCTGGCGCGGGAACTGGCAGTTCGATTCGGCGAAGAGCAGTTGATCGACACCGTCGAGCAGCTTGAAGCGGCGATGGAGCGGCAAAAGGGCTTGTATGCCAACGTTGATCTCTACGCGGCGCCGATTCTGCACTTGATGGGCATCCCATCGGCGCTGGATGTGCCGGTATTTGCCTGCGCCCGCGTGGCCGGCTGGTGCGCCCATGTCATCGAGCAACACGATCACAACCGCATCATCCGGCCCCGGTCACTGTATGTCGGG
>DAIOHQ010000211.1:0-8787 GCA_036744635.1 Tepidisphaeraceae bacterium
TATTACCGCTGAAGGAAGGTCCGCGTTGAGCGGACGTAGCGCTGTAGTGCTAAAAGCAGATTCGTTTCGGAGAAAAGAGTCTGGTTTCCACAATCGGCGGCGGTACAATGGCCGCAGGTGCCCGAGTCTCAAGGTTCGTGAACGTCTCTTATTGCCGGAGTCCTGCCATGGCGATCTTATGTCCAAGTTGCGGAGCGAAGAACATCGAAGGCGTCGATCAGTGCGCCAATTGCGGCGGCGACCTGCGGTCCATCGACCTGCCCAAGCCGGCCTCCCGGATCGAGCAGACGGTCATGCACCAGCCGCTGACGGCGCTGGGGATGTCGCAGATTCATGCCATCTCGCCGGAGACGACGCTGGAGACGGCGGTCTTCACGCTGATGCGCCAGAAGGCCGACATTCTCGAGGTGGTGGAGAACAATAAGCTGGTGGGGGTGTTGAGCGTGCGCGACATCGTCATGCGCGTCGGGGTGAACTATGCCCAGAAGCTGTCGATGCCGGTGCGCTCGTTCATGACGCCCAATCCCGAGACGCTGCCTCCGGATGCTCCCATTACCTTCGCCATCAACAAGATGGACGTCGGCGGCTACCGCCACGTCCCGGTGGTGCAGGCGGAGCGCATGGTGGGAGTGGTGTCGTCGAAGAACGTCATCCAGTATCTGGTGGACCACAGCCGCGCCACGGTGGCGACGGTGGGGAAGACGATATCGCACGGCGCCAGTGCCTGATCTTCGAGGGGTAATCGCAGCGATCCGCGCAGCTTGTCATCCTGAGGTACTCCGAAGGATCTGCCGCGTATGAAGATCCACGCAGATTCTTCAGAGTACTTCAGAATGACAGTTGGTGATCGTTGTATGGCGCGGAATTACGCATGGTTCTTCAAGCCTTCAGGTTGAGAAACTCCATCATGTGCTGATCGAAGAGCTTTTGCGCCTGCGGGTCGTGCAGGGGAAGGCGCAGCTCGTTGATCACTTTCGTTCCCATGCCGATCCATTCCCGCCAGCAGTCAGCGCACACCTTCTCAAAGATCACCTTTCCCTGGGCGTTGGAAAACGGCGGCGCCGGCAGCTTCGGGCCGACCCGCCCGCAGCGGCTGCACAGGACCTCATTGCCGCTCAGCGGCTTATCCTGAACGGCGGCGGCGGTTTCGGGAATCGGCGCGCCCAGTTCTTTCAGCATGGCGACCATATCGTTCTTCGGCATCATATCGCCGCGCTCGGCGGCGATTTTCACGCCCTGGGTTAGCTGGGCGATGGCGGCGTCCTTCTGGTTTACCTTCAAGAGCGCCGTTGCGAGCAGTTGATAAGCCTTGGAGAGCTTCGGATTCAGCGCGATGACGCGCTGGAGCGACGCCACTGCCTCGTGAAACATGCCGCCGTCAAGATAGGCCCTGCCCAGCGAAAAGTGACCAAGTTCGTTGTTCGGATCGGCCTCGGCCATCTTGCGAAACTGTTCGATGCGTGCACTGTCGGACATACGATGATCTCCTTTTGCTCTGGTCGATTATAGCGGGCTGCCGCGCTTCACGCCCTGCTACGGCGCCGCCACCGGCTGGGAAGTCGGCGCCTCGCCATTGGCGAGGTCGCGAGCGCGGCCGAGGTAATAAATCGCCCCATCCTTTTCATCGAACAGGTAGAAATAGCGATTGTCCGGCTGGCCGGCATAATAGCGGTAGACTTCGATGTTGCGCGGGCCCAGGTCATGGGCTTTGACCACCGGCGAGTCATCCGGCCAGATCACCTCGCTGTTATAGACCGGCTCATCATCGATGTTCTGGTTGGGATGAAATCGGAAGAGCACCACCGCGGGCTGGTGCGGCAGGGCGGCCATCCTCTGGTTAAAGGTGCGGAAAAACACCGGCGGGTGCAGCTCATCGTTTGCATACCGGTTGAACTCCGGCATCGCGCTGATGCACAACATGCAGATCGCTAACGCCAGAAACGTCGTCAGCTCGCGGCGGCGGGGGAAGCTCTGTTCGAGCATTTTCGCGCCCAGCAGCGCCCCAAACGCCACCGGCAGGATCACCACGATCAGATAATGCGCCAGGAAAAAGACGAAGAAGATGAACAGCCCGATGAACGCCGGGAAAATACCGGCGACGGCGAGGCGGCGCGGCTCGCCCAGGCCGAGCAGCGCCAGCGGCATCAGGGCGATGAAGAACGGATGGGGTAGCGTCTCGAAGAACAGCACCGGCAGTTTTCCGAAGAGCCAGTCGGGCACCAATGTGCCGATCTTGTGTCCCTCCAGCGTCGGCTTGGCCAGCCGCATGTAGAATTCCTGCTTCTGGAAAATCACCGATTGCGGCCGCGCGGTTGAATCGTAGGGATGAAAGCCGAATCCGGTGCCGGGCATGTCGCGGTCGTGATAGAAGCGGTGGGGGGTGGTGAACCATTGCCCGGTAATGGTGCGGTTGGCCGCCACCTGCAGCGCCAGAAACGGCGCCGCCGCGAGCACCACGCAGCCGCCGGTGATCAGCCACTGTTTTTTCGCGTGATGACGCAGATCGAAGAGCATCGCCAGGCCGATCGGGATCGCGAAGGCCAATGCATCCACCGGGCGGGTGATCGCCCCCCAGCCGGCGAAGCAGCCGACCGCCAGCGCCCAGCGCCAGTTGTGTTTGCGCCGCCAGCGCAGGTAGGCCAGCATGGTGAGCAGTTCCAGAGCCATCAGCGGGATCGGCGCCATCAGCCGGATCGACAGCCAGCGAAAAATCCGCAGCGGCAGCAGCATCAGCACCGAAATCAGCCCGTACATCCCGTCGACGAGATCGGTGATCACCAGATACAGCAGCCCGGCGCAGCCGCCGCTGTAGACCAGCGGCATGAACCAGGCCGGCACGTGCAGCCACAGCGCCGGCAGATACGCCAGCGCCGTGCCGGGAAAATAGATCGACGCGTAAACCGGCTTGGTGAGAATCCAGAAGGTGTCGAAAAAATCCGGCAGCGGCAGGGCAGGCATCGCGAGCTTGCCGTGCGCCAACATGTGGATTTGAAGCATGTAGCTGAACTCATCATGAACGTGCATGGGGAATACCCGCTGCACGTAAATGGCCGAGCCGTAAAGATACAGCGCCGCCAGCACCGCGATCGCCAGGGCGGTGAGGCGTGCCGCCTTCGCCGAAGGATTGCGGATGCGATCGAGCAGCCCCGCGACCAGGCGATTCACCGGCGGGATCAGCGCCAGCAGCGCGATCGCCACCAGCAGCTTGAGCTGGATCGTCAGACCATACAGGTTGCTGAAGTTCAGCCACAGCTCGACGCCGACCAGCAGCAGGAGAATGCAGGAAATCTTTACCGCAACCGAAGGCTGCGCCATCTCCGGCACCCGCGCATCGGTAATGCGCGACTCGTAGTCGGGGGTGATCGGCGCACTTTTTTCATTCATGGCGATGTGCCCGAGGGTATGTCGCGGCCGGTCTCCATGTCAACGAGGCCACGCAGCTTTCGTTGAACTGCGGCGGTAGGGCTGCTAGGGTTAGATTGTGAACCCGTTCATCCAGCAACAGACCGCGTTGCGCCATCAGTCGCCGTCGGGGCAGGGGGGGCGGGTGTTGGTTTTTATCGTCGCCTACGAGGCCGAAAAGCACATCGCATCGGTTTTCGAGCAGATTCCCGCCGAATTGTACAACACCGACCGCGTGCATTTTCTGGTGATCGACGACGGCTCTTCCGATGCCGGCGCCAAGGTGGCCAGCGAATGGATCCGCGAGCACGATATTCACAATGTCACGGTGCTGCGCAACCCGGTGAACCAGGGGTACGGCGGCAATCAAAAGCTCGGATATCGCATCGGCATCGAGGCCGGGTTCGATTTCATCATCCTGCTGCACGGCGATGGCCAGTATGCGCCGCAGCTTCTGCCCCACTTCATCGAGACCTGGGAGACCACCGGCGCCGATGTGGTGCTCGGCTCGCGCATGCAGGACCTGCGCGGCGCCCGCCAGGGGGGCATGCCGTGGTACAAGATGATCGGCAACCGCCTGCTGACGCTCACCCAGAACGCCCTGACCGGCTATCGCCTTTCGGAATACCACACCGGCTATCGCGGCTACTCGACCGACTTTCTGCGCAAGGTGCCGTTCGAGTCCAACACCAACGACTTCCATTTCGATACCGAAATCCTGCTGCAGGCCATGTACGTGGGGGCGAAGATCGAGGAGTTCGCGATTCCCACCCGCTACGGCGATGAAATCTGCCGCGTCAACGGGCCGAAATACGCCCGCGATGTCGTGCTTGCGACGCTGCAGTACAAGGCGCATCAGCGGGGATTCTTGTGCAACGTGAAATATCGCGAGCTGCGTCCGCGCGGCGCCGGCAAGCGCCGTGGAACGTATCCCCACCAGGCGCGGGCGCTGCACCTGATCGAGAAAATCGCGCCGGCCAGGGTGCTGGAAGTGACCGCCGGCGATGCCCCCATCGCCGGGCGCCTGCGCGTCCTGGGAATCGAGACAACCCAGATCGATGCCCATGAATTACTGGCTGATAGCGCCATCGATCCCTTCGCGTTCGATGCGGTGCTGCTGCTGGACGTGCTGGAACATCTGGAGGACCCCGAGGCGTTCCTGGTCGCCCTGCGCCATCGCAGCAACTCAATCCGCGGCCGGGGGGATGGAACGAAAGTCATCGTCAGCGCCGCCAACGTTGCCTTCGCCGCCGTCCGCCTCAACCTGCTCTTCGGCCGCTATACCTACGCCGAGCGCGGCATCCTCGACATCCAGCACAAGCGCCTCTACACCCGCCGCACCTTCCTGCGCACCCTCCGCGAATGCGGCTACGTCATCGAAAAGTTCTATCCAATAGAAACCCCTTTCGACACCGTCGTCGGCGGCAAGACCGGCAAGCTGCTGGGAAAATTCGCCGCGATGCTGGCCAACGTCTGGCCGAGCCTCTTCGCCTTCCAGTTCGTCGTCCAATGCCATCCCCTCCCCGGCGTCCGGCAGATTCTCAGAAACGCCGAGCATCACCTCATCGCCGGCCAGGAAGTCGAGGAAGCGGTGGGGCGATAATCGGGTGTAGCACTTGTTTGTCGGGGATGGAGCAATATCGCTTTCAACGTGGCATGGGGCTACCAGCCCATGCGCTCGAAGCGCAGCGCAGCGCTCTTCACTGCGGATTTCGGTAGTGGGTCCAGTTTGGGTGCCACAGGTCGGCGTACTCGCAGACCTGTGTCTTACCGCGTCGCTACGCGGCACAGGTCTCGGAGGTCCGCGACCTGTGGCACCAAGAAATTTCAAACTGATCCATTGCCCGGATTGCAAAGATCTTCTTTCCGCCACGAAATGCTGCATTGGCGCTGCGATTCTTGCGCACGGGCTGGTGGCTGCTGGTGGCCCGTGCCACAATTGGGACGCCACATTCGAGTGCTACGCCAGTTGCCGCTCCAGAGTCACCGCCAACTGCTGAAACGTCAGCGGAATATTCACATTCGCATCCAGGTACATTTCCGCCCGCGCCAGCGCATCAATCCCGGCGCAAATCTGCTCCAGCCGTTCCGGATCATCGGTGGCCGCCAGCTTCCTTCGCATGGTGTTGCCGGCGATGTGCAGATACAGCCCCAGCCCCTCGCGCGTCGCCTGATCCTTGCTGGA
Source organism: Tepidisphaeraceae bacterium (assembly GCA_036744635.1). GTDB lineage: Bacteria > Planctomycetota > Phycisphaerae > Tepidisphaerales > Tepidisphaeraceae > DAIOHQ01. The sequence goes on from DAIOHQ010000211.1 coordinate 5,588, forward strand.
AAGCGGGTCGCGCTCCATCTGCTTCTGCGCGTACGATTCCGCTGCCGCCTTGAACCAGTCCGGAAGGTCGGCGGCGCAGCCCCGGCCGGCCAGCAATTGTTCGACCTGCGCCGCCAACTGCCCGGCCGCGTCGATCACGCCGTCCTCGATCCACTTCAGCGCCAGCCCCAGCGATCCTTCAGCAAACGCCGAGGCGCTGGCGGCCGTCTTTGCGTCGATCCCGCGCCCCGCCAACTGCTTCGCCACCAGCTCCGGCGCCAGCGCCGCGAAGCGCACGATCTGGCAGCGGCTGCGGATCGTCGGCAGCAGGGCCCCCGGCTGGTCGGTCAGTAGAATGATCAGCGTCTGACCCGCCGGTTCTTCCAGCGTCTTGAGGATCGCGTTCTGTGCCTGCGTGTTCATCAATTCCGCCTGCTCGATGATGAACACCTTGCCGTGGTTCATCATTGCCTTGCGCCCGGCCGGCTCGATCAGCTCCGGGCGCAGGACATTCAGCGACAGGTCGATCCCCTTGCTCTTGCCGGTCTTGTCGTGATAGCGGATCAGCTCCTTGGTGATGACGTGATAGTCGGGATGGTTTCCCGAGCCCATGACCGTGCAACTGGCGCATTGCCCGCACGGCACATCGTCCTTGGGATGCGCGCACAAAAAAAGCCCCGCCAACGCCCGCGCCGTCGTCGCTTTGCCCACCCCAGCCGGCCCGGCGAAGATCAACCCGTGCGCCAGCCGCCCAGCGCGATAGGCACGGCGGATCGAATCGACCGCTCCCTCCTGTCCCAGAATATCTGCCAACTTCGTCACGCGAACGCTCCCAATGATCCGGCAAGATTTCGATTATCCGCGGCCATCGCCGCATTCTATCCGCAGGTTGTCGGACGTACAGGAGCGGCCGGCGACTGCGATCTGTAATTATTGAATTGCCCTCCTTACCCAGCCGATATTTTTGGTACAGGCGGAACAAACGAAGCTCTCTGCCGCGACCACCACTTCACGCCGCCGCATTCCGCGGAGGCAATCGTCGCGGCCGCAGCGCTTCACCGAGGGAACGATGGCCAGGATGGATACGCTTATCCCCTCGCCCGGCGCGCCGGGGGGGCCGTGCCCGGAGAGTTGCACGTGCGACCAATGCCAGTGCATGCGGCTGATCGCCAACCGCTTCTGCGTGCTGTGCAATCGGCGCATCGGTTTCGACAGCCGCTACATCGAAGACGCCAGCGGCGATTGCTACATGCACTTCTCCTGCGTCACCCGCCCCGTTCCCCAGCACGTGCCGCTGGTCGAGCCGCCCCTGGTGACGTTTCATCTGCCGAATCCCCCCAAGCCGAGATATTCCACCGACAGCGGCGCCCAGCGCTCGTGGTCCGATGTGCGCAAAACCGCCGGCGCCGAACGCCGCGCCCCGCAATAATCCCAATCTCGTTCGTTGCAAGCGGTGAGATTCCGCTCAGAAAATCTCCCGCACGATCCGCCACACGTCCTCATGCACCACCGCGCGCTCCCGATCCGCGTCCACCACGCGATACTTCTCTCGATCCGCCCGCGCCTGCGCCAGATAGTTCTGTCGTACCTGCTCGTGATACGCCAGCGGCCGCTGCTCGATGCGATCCTTCTCGCGCTGCACCCGGGCCAGACTTTTCTCCGCCGGAAGGTCGAGAATGATCGTCAAATCCGGCCAGCGCCCCTGAATCGCGATCTCCGCCACCGCGCGAATCTCCCCTTCGCTCATCCCATCCCCGCCAAGCTGGTACGCCAGCGTGCTGGAGACAAACCGGTCGCACAGCACCGTCTTCCCCGCCGCCAGCGCCGGCAGGATGAATTCCGTCATCATCTGCGCCCGCGCTGACATGTAGAGCAGCATCTCGCAGCGCATCGCCATCTCGTCGTTGGCCGGATCGAGCAATATCGCGCGAATCTTCTCCCCAATCCGCGTCGTCCCCGGATCGCGCACCAATACCACTTCGCGTCCCCCGTCCGCCAGTCGCCGGCGCAGCAATTCAATCTGCGTGCTTTTCCCCGACCCCTCGGGACCGTCGAAGACGATAAAAAAAGACGCCGTTGTCATGTCACGATTGTGAAGGTTTATCAGATACCAGCAACGGCGCGATAGCTGCGATCAGTGCCGGCAAATCCTCTGTCGCGGTCTTCCAAACGATCTCCAGATCGATGCCCCAATAAGCATGCGTAATCAAGTTCCGCATGCCCACAATCTCTGCAAACGGAAGCTGGGGAAGCCGTTGCCGCATATCAATGGAAACTTTGCCTGCGGCCTCGCTAATCACCTCAAGACGCCGGATGACGGCATCCCGAATGAGGATCGCCTGCTTGAACTCATCGAATGAGACATGCTGCAGGTATTGCATTGCCAGACGCGCTGAATCGAGCATGTCAAATAGCAGCGCCCGCTCATCCCGCATGTGCAATCTCCGCGGTGGCCAGAATCTCCTGGCGGCGATAGGGGTTCCGACTCTGCTCCACACCCGAATGGTCGAGAAGATCCACTTTTCGGTGGAAGAGCGACTCCAACTCCGCCTGCATCTGTGCGAATTGCAACAGCGAAGGTTTTTCGTGCTCGAGGAAATCCACGAGTACGTCCACATCGCTGCCGGGTCCGAAGTCCTCGCGTAGGATCGATCCGAAGAAAGAAAAGCGGCTGATCCGCCAGCGCAGGCAAAACGCCGAAATCGTTCCGTCCAGATCTTTCAATCCCAGGCTCTCGAGATTTGCTTGCGCCAGTGATGTCATCAATGGAACTATACCATACAGTCTGCTTCTCATCCTAGCCGATTCCCGCCTTGACCCATCGCTTCGCCTGCGCGTACAGTCGCCGCATGATCGATTCCACAGCGCTCAAAGCGCATTTTACCGAAGTCTTCGGCGGAGGCGGAAAAATCCACGTCATCCGCGCCCCCGGCCGCGTCAATCTCATCGGCGAACATACCGATTACAACGACGGCTTCGTCTGCCCCATGGCCATTGAGCCCGAGGTCCTCTTCGTCTGCCGTGCCCGCGAGGACCAGAGCATCCGTCTCGCTTCCACCGTCTTCCCGGGCCAGTTGGTCGAATTCTCCATCGCCCGCAAGATCGAGCCCGGCGACCCCGCCTGGGCCAACTATAGCCGTGGCGTGGTCGCGGGAATGCTCGCGGCCGGTGTGCCGCTCATCGGCATGGATGCCCTGATCGAAAACACGCTGCCCGTCGGC
>DAIOHQ010000212.1:0-8731 GCA_036744635.1 Tepidisphaeraceae bacterium
CCCTCGCGGTTAAATCCTTCCCCCACAACCATCTGCGTTCATCCGCGTTCATCTGTGGTTTCCAGTCCCTCCCAAGTGTTGCGCGCACGGCGCGCCGCCAGCGCAACTCCGCCCCTCTATAGAGAGACCGAACTTTTTTCAAAAGGAGGCCGTCATGTTCCCCAACCAACCATCCACCGTCAGCGCCTCCTCCCCAAATTTGAAATTTGCATTTTTCAATTTTCAATTTGCAATCCTCCCTCCCCTCCAAATGTCCCACTCCCATCCAAATCTGCACGAATGGGACATTTTCACAACTCCGGCACTGTCCACGATTAACATCAATCCAATGTCCCACAATGTCGCAGAATGTCCCACATCTCATTTTCTCTCCCCCTTCAACGCCCAAAGGGCACCCGAATCCGCACCGCCCAAAGTGTACCCGAATCCAAAATCCGACGGTCGCTCGGTCGCCCTTGCCGCACTGCCCCCCTCGCTATACCCTCCCCTCCCAACCGGAACCCCTATGAGCATTCTCGTCAACAAAAACACCAAGGTCATCACCCAGGGCATCACCGGCACGGCCGGCGCCTTTCACACCAAGGGGTGCCTCGACTACGGCACCAAAATGGTCGGCGGCACCACCCCCGGCAAGGGCGGCACCAAGGATGCCAATGGCCTGCCTGTCTTCGACACCGTCAAGCAGGCGGTCGAGGCCACCGGCGCCAACGCCACCATGATCTTCGTCCCCCCGCCCTTCGCCGCCGACGCCATCATGGAGGCGGCCGACGCGGGAATCGCAGTCATCTGCGCCATCACCGAAGGCATCCCCGTGCTGGACATGGTCAAGGCCAAGGCGTTTCTCGAAGATCGTCCCAAGAGCAAACTGATCGGCCCCAATTGCCCCGGCGTCATCACCCCCGGCGCGTGCAAGATCGGCATCATGCCCGGCTATATTCACACACCCGCGAAGGAATCGAAGACCGGCAAGACCGTCGGCATCATCTCGCGCTCCGGCACGCTCACCTACGAAGCCGTCTGGCAATGCTCCACCCGCGGCATCGGCCAGACCACCTGTGTCGGCATCGGCGGCGATCCGGTGAAGGGGCTGAATTTCATCGAGCTGCTGCAGATGTTCAGCGATGACCCCGAGACTGATGCGATCATCATGATCGGCGAGATCGGCGGCAGCGACGAGGAGGCCGCCGCGGCCTTCGTCAAGCAGCATGTGAAAAAGCCGGTGGTGGCATTCATCGCCGGGCGCACCGCCCCTCCGGGAAGGCGCATGGGCCACGCCGGCGCCATCATCTCCGGCGGCGAAGGCAGCGCTGAGACCAAGATCGCGGCACTGAAGCATGCCGGCATCACCGTGGCCGACTCTCCGGCCACCATCGGCGCCGCCGCCGCACAGGCATTGGGGGTGGCGCACTAACCCGGAAAATTCAGAGCTCACCGCAGAGGCGCAGAGGACGCAGAGAAAGCACCGGAGAAATTCTATTGTGAGCTGCGCAACGTGCGCTGACTATGATGAGAGAGAATAAATAGATAACTTGATTCTCTGTATGGTCTTCTCTGCGGTCTCTGCGTCTCGGCGGTGAATAATCCGGGCTAACGCAAACATCAGGAGCAACCATGGCCGGCACACTTACTTCCGCACAAAAGGCTTTCTACGACGACAACGGCTACGTTCTCGTCAAAGGTGTTCTCAGCAAGGATGAAGCCGCGACCTATCGCCAGCATCTGCACGAGCTGGCCGAGCGCCTGCAGAAGGTGCGCAACATCGACGCCACCTGGGGCGCCATCCGCCAGACCCAGTCCGAGGCGCAGAAAACCGTCATCCTGCATTGCCATGACGTGCAGTTTTATGATGCGGTTTTCACCCGGCTGATCTGCGATCCGCGCCTCACCGGCATAGCCCAGTCGATCATCGGGCCCAACGTGCAGTTGCACCACACCAAGATGTTCATCAAGCCGCCGGAGAAGGGTTCGCCCTTCCCGATGCACCAGGATGCGCCCTATTTCCCGCATGATAAGCACTCGATGATCGCCGCCATCATCCACTTCGACGATGCCCCACTGGAGAAGGGATGCGTGCGGGTCATGCCCGGCTCGCACAAGCTCGGCGTGCTCGAACACGAGCGCAACAGCAGCATCAACCTGCCGATGGACAAGTATCCCATCGACAAGGCGACGCCCTGCCCGGCCGAGGCGGGGGATGTGCTCTTCTTCTCCTACCTGACGATCCATGGCTCAGGCGTGAACACCTCCAGCGAGGCCCGCACCACCATGTTGGTGCAGATGCGCGACCCCACCGATCCCCCGACCATCCGCGCCCACGAGTCGCGTGGCCAGGGAACGATGCTCGCCGGCATCGATCCAAGCTGCTGCACGATCAAACCCAGCAGCGAAAACAAACCCGCCACTGGCGCCGCCGCGGCCGCGCCGACGATGGGCACTCCCGTCATGGGGGCCAAGAGCGGCATGTGATGCTTGTGGCGCGCACACCGCGCGGGCGGCGCCGCGGCTTGAGAGTCCCGGCGGGAACCCGTACAATCCGCTGACTCGGCACACGCCCGCGCCGGCCATTATGAGCGATAAAACCGAACACCCTCCCGTTCCCGAAGCCTTTGCCGCCCTCGGGATTCGTCCTTCCATTCTCCGTGCCCTGGCGCAGGAAAAATTCACCACGCCCTCGGAAATCCAGACGCTGCTGATCCCCCGCGCCCTGGCCGGGGTGGACATCCTCGGCCAGGCCCGCACCGGCACCGGCAAGACCGCCGCCTTCGGCATTCCCATCCTGCAAAAATGCACCCGGGGTGTAGCGACACAGGCGATCATCCTGGTGCCGACCCGTGAATTGGCCGTGCAGGTGGAGGGGGAGATCAAGCGCCTCGGCCAGCACACGCCCATCCGCACGGTGGCGGTCTATGGCGGGCAGAAAATCGCCGCCCAGATGAAGTTTCTGCGCCACGGGCCGGAGATCCTGGTCGGCACGCCCGGCCGGGTGATCGACCTGCTCGACCGGTGCATCATTGAATTCGCGAACATCCGCTTCGTCGTGCTCGATGAGGTGGACCGGATGCTGGATATCGGCTTCCGCGACGACATCCGCAACATCCTCTCGCGCATCCGGCGGAAGGGACAGGATACTTCTGCCCGCCCGTTGCCCGTCGCCGTTGAGGCGCAGCCGGCGGAGATCAGTGAAAGCCGTGCCGAGATGGGAGTCGCCGGCGGCGATCACGAAGGCGGCGGGGAGGATGAATTGGGAGAACATCCCCAGACGGTGTTTGTCTCGGCTACCATTTCGGCGGAGATTGAGAAGCTGGGCCGGCAGTACATGCGCGAGCCGGTGGAGAAACTGATCGCAGCCGGCTCGGACGAAAAGCCGACGGTTGAAGAGGTCGAGCAGTATTATTTCTCTGTCCAGCCGTGGGACAAATATCGGCTCTTGCGGATGCTGCTGGAGCGGGAGAATCCCGATTTGGCCATCGTCTTCTGCAGGACCAAGCGCGGCGCTGAGAAGCTGGCCAAGAAGCTGCACGCCGACGGCATCGAGTGCCGCGAGATTCACGGCAATCTGGCGCAGAACAAACGCGACCGGGTGATGAAGGGATTTCGCGGCGGGAAGTTCGACGTGCTGATCGCCACCGATCTGGCCAGCCGCGGCATCGACGTCGCGGATATCAGCCACATCGTCAACTATGACATCCCCGATGACCCCGAAGTGTACGTCCATCGCGTTGGCCGCACGGCACGGATGGGGGCGGCCGGCAAGGCTTATACCCTGGTGGCGCGTGACCAGGGGGAACAGCTCACCAAGGTTGAGCTGCTCATCAACATGGTCATCCAGCAGGCCCAGATTGAAGGCTTCGAGCCCAACCCGCCGCCATCCGATTGGACGGATCTGCCGCCGGGATTCGGCGGCGACAATACGCCATCCAAGCCGATCGTGAATCGCTTCGATCGCCCCTACGGCGCCCCCTCGGCCGCCGCCGCGGGCAGCCAGTTCGGTTCGGCCGGAGAGCCGGCCGGGACCGCATCGCCGATCACGCTCCCCCCGCCCCCGCGCACCATCGGCAGCAAAATCCCCATCAACCGCCGCCACCGCCGCCGCCGCTAACTCCTGCGGAGGGCACTACCGCCGGAGTACCGGCGGCGCCTGCGGTGGGCAATTCGGCGAGTACGCCGCCACACGCGCTCCGTGTTGCTGCGCGGAAGCTCATCGCCGGCGGTTGCCGGTGAATCCGCGATCGGTGATGCTGGATCGGCTGAGCGAGTGGCATACAATTTCATTGGAGTAAACAATGGATCAGAACCTGACCGAGATTCTTCAGAAGAAGCAGAAGCAGTCCGCCGCCGGGACGGGGATCGACTGGGATGACCGCCGCAACAAGTATCTCGCTGCGCTGGATGCCCTATACCATCAGATCGAGACGATCCTCGCCGAACCAATCGCGCAGAAAACGGTTGTATCGCAGCGACGCCCGAAGGAACTCAGCGAGAACTACATCGGCACCTATAAGATTGACGACCTGATCCTGGTCATCGGCGATGAACAGGTTCGCTTTTCGCCGCGCGGGCGCAACATCGCAGGCGCCAGTGGGCGCGTGGACGTGCTCGGCGAGCGCGGAGAACCCGAGGTGCTGATCGTGCAGCCCGACGGCCGATGGAGTTTCGTGCAGACTCGCCAGCCCACCCTCAAAGTCGTGCCCTTCGATGAATCGTCGCTGGCCGAGGTCCTCAAGCGCGTGATGAAGGAGTAGGCGCGCCGTGCCTCTAGGCCCCATCGATCCAGACACCGGAGAGCGGCAGACGCTTGATGAAATCCGCGACTGGCAGCGCGGGATGGTCGAGGCGCTGGTCGACCAACGCGCTTTGGTCGCGCGCGCCATTCGCGAAGGTTCTGCCGTCACGACGAGATTTGCGACGATGCCCGAAGCCGATCTTGATGGATACTTCGACATCCAACAGCGCGAGTTGGAGCGGCTCACCATGCTCAACCTCGTCGCCAGCGCCGAAGCGAGCATCAAGGATGATTACTTCCACCGCGTCAGGAAGCACCTCAAAGATCCTCTCTCCCGGGCGTACCAGAACTGGTGCAAGAAGCTTCCGGCCACGAAAAGGCGTCGCCCTGACTTTGACAAGGGCGGCATTCTCGAAGTGCTCAAGGGCGCGAAGGTAATGCAGGATCACATCGTCAGAGAGTACCGCGAGTGCCTGAGGACGCGGCATTGGGTCGGGCATGGTCGCAATTGGGAAAAGCCGGAGGAAGTGGATGAACTCGACCCCGACGATGTCTACGACCGCGCCAGCGCCTTGCTACAGGCGATGCCGACATGATTTCCTGAGTCTGTAGGGCGGCCATCGCGCTGGGCGGAATTCCCAACAAGGTGCTCTCTCGGCGACATGGGGCTGGACGGGCGGATCTTCCCCGTCGGCACCAAGCCGGCGGAGGAGTGGGGCAGGGCGGGCTCTATTCCGATGACTGGTTCCCGATTCAGGTGAAGCAGATGGACAAGGTGGGCAGGCCGGACATCAAAGCCGCACCTGCGGTGGGCAATTCGGCGAGTACGCCGCACCTGCGGTGGGCACACCTGCGGTGGGCACCATACCCGCTCCGCGTTGCTGGGCTATTTCATCCTCGCATCTTCAATTCGGCTTGCCTTGCAGGGCGGCGAGGGCGATGGCGGCCTGGCGGAGCTTCTCTTCGGCGGCGGCCTGGGCCGCCCGGGCAGCGCGTTCGGCGGCGCAGGCCTCCAGCCAGGCCTGGTGTTTCCGTTCCACCTCGGCGAGTTCCTGCTCACCGATGCCCATGTGTTCGGGATGATCGCGAATGATGCGCAGCAAATTTTCCATCTGGGCGGTGCATTCTTCATCGCTCAAGGCAGCCCAGGCCGCATCGTCGTCCGGATCCAGCACCTTGATCTTCGCCATCGCCATGCTCCGCCAGCCATCATCCCCGCCGCCTGCATACCGCGCCTCGGGCACCATTGCCAACCCTCCGACCCCCTCCGACCCCTCCCTGCGGACGGCACGTCGGCGGTAACACACCTGCGGTGGGCAATTCCGCCGGAGTACCGTCGGCCATTCTTCACTCCGCGTTGCTGCGCGGAGGCACGGAGGGGGAGCGACGAAGCGAAGGAGCGACGAAGGGGGAGACGGGGAAGATGCGGAACGCAAAGCGAAGAATTTGGAATGTGGCAGAACGTGAGACGAACCAGCAGCGCGTTTGCCAGGTTCGCCAATGTTGGTACACTTTCCGAAGATTAAGGAGAATCAATGCGACGTGCTCCGTCACCGGTTGCAGTCAGGCCCAGAATCCAGAACGGATACGCACTCACCTTTGTGGACCGCATTGCAGACGTGAAGAAGGTGCGAGCACCACGAACGAAGATGATCGCATTCGGTTGGTACGGCGGGAAGTTTAGCCACCTTGATTGGCTGTTGCCGCTTCTGCCGGAATGCCACCACTATTGCGAACCGTTTGCTGGCTCAGCGGCGGTGCTATTCAATCGGCCACCGTCGCCGGTTGAGACCTACAACGACCTCGACGGGGAAGTGGTCAATTTCTTCCGCGTGCTACGCGATCAATCCGACGACCTTGTCCGTCAAATCGGCCTGACGCCCTTTTCGCGCGAAGAGTTTTCAATCGCGTGCGCACCGCAACCGAGCCACATCAGCGATATCGAACGCGCCCGCCGTTTCTTTATCAGGGCCCGACAGGTGCGAACAGGACTTGCACAGACTGCGTCTTTAGGCCGGTGGGCGAACTGCAAGAACACGACCCGCGCAGGAATGAGCGGAGTTGTATCCAGATGGCTTGGAAGTATTGAATCATTGCCGGGCATCGCCGGGCGATTGCTGCGTGTCCAGATCGAGAACCGCCCGGCACTGGAACTGATCGACCTTTACGACGACAAGGGCACGCTGTTCTACTGTGACCCCCCGTACGTTCACGACAGCCGGGGCGATAGCAAGGCATACGGATACGAGTTGACCGACGCTCAGCACGAAACACTTGCGGCGAAGCTACGCGGGATTAAAGGCCGGGCAGCGGTATCAGGGTACCGATCGGATTTGTATGAGACGCTGTTCAAAGGGTGGAAGCGCATCGATTCACCGATCAAGCAAACGCATTCAGTGAAACAGCCCCGCCAGGAATCGCTGTGGATTAACTTTTGAGCGAATCAGACGACGCAATCGGGCTGAAAGAATTGGTGCAAGGCCATCTTGCATCTGAATGGCTATACGTCAGCGCCGGCCGCGGCGGTGCGCCCAGCGGCATCGATTCGGCAATCCGCGACGCAATCCGGCGATCGATCAACTCGAAGACAAAAACCTACCGGTATGTGCTTCCCACTCAACTGCTTTCCAAGCTGGCAAGACCGGAACTCGATTGCAGGAGCGTACAGGCTGGTTCGGGGCTGGCGGGTTCCTTCGATGCGCGCTCCATCTGCCATGGGGTGGTCGTGCCTTTCGACCGTGAGAATAACAATGTGCTGGGCGGTTCGTCTGAGCCGTACCTGAATAACCCTTTGAGAATCCCTGCAATCTCGCCAGCGGCGCGGCGGGCGCAAAAAGACAAGGACGGATTCGGCGACCTGATGAAGGTACTCGACTACGCCCAGGACAATCCCCAGAGGTTGGTCGAACTGGTGCGCGACGTGTTGGCCGCGATCAAAGACCGGCTCGGCGAGGTGTCAGTCACCTACCCGGTGCCGAATCGCGCCAGTTTGCAGCAGACCCGCGCCATGCTGGCAGATTTCCTCAGTGACCGCACCGGCGGGCTTAGATCGCAGGCCGTGGCGGTCGCGATCTTCCGCGTGATTGGAATCCGATTCAACTTATTCGCCGAGGTTCGCGAGAGCAACGTAAACGCAGCCGACGCCAGCACGCGCAGTGCCGCCGACCTGGAATGCGTCGATGAGGCCGGCCAGACGGTAATGGCCGTGGAGGTGAAGGACCGCCAGCTTGAGCTGCGCCAAGTTCAGGACAAGCTGCCGGCAGCGCGGGAGAGAGGGATTCGCGAGTTGCTGTTTCTGGTGCAGGGCGGGACCGCCGTCGAGGATGCCCAAGGCGTCGCCGACACGATTACCCGTGAATTCGTAACCGGCCAGAATGTGTATGTGCTTGAGTGGGAAGAGTTCATCGGATCGTGCCTGGTATTGTTTGGCGAGATGGGCCGGCGGGAGGTGCTGCAGCAGGTTGGCAAAGAGCTGGACCAGCAGAAAGCCGACATCGGCCACCGTCGCAAATGGGCCGAGCTGCTGAGGACGATTTGATTGGAGTTATTTCACAAGCGAAGGGGTACGATCATCAGGCTCCTAGCGCAAAGAATGAGCGGGCGGGCACGAGTTCGCTCTGTTATCCCCTTGCGGGGCCCTGGCGATATACGGTCAAAACCGGGCTCGGCCAACACCCGCTCATTGCTCGGGGGCCCGTGTTCACAAAAATGGAGCCCGTCCCAATGCAGGTGTTGTCAACGGCATCCACGGGCCTCGTACGGTCCTGCGGTGGGCGGGCTCCGGGTGGATGGGTGAATGATAGCCTCTCTGGTCGCGCGAGGCGCGGGCGGCAGTGGAAAAGTTTATCGGATTTTGGACGCCGCCGACACATCGACTCTCCTGTACTTGGCGGCAGATTCAACCCCGGGAACGGCAGAGGGGTCCGGAACGGCACAGGGGATCCGGTACATTCCGCGCAGCAACGCGGAGCGAGAGCCTTGGCCGCCGGTAATCCGGCGGAATTGCCC
>DAIOHQ010000213.1:0-8686 GCA_036744635.1 Tepidisphaeraceae bacterium
CATTTGGCGGGCAAGCTGCTATAATGCTCCGGCGGGAAGGGCGTGGTCCCTATATCATTATTGAGTGATTGAACGACTTGGAGGAACAGATGGTCTTTGATACCGGAGGCGCAAGGCTGACATTCGCGGCGGTGGCACTGGCCGCTCTGCTGGCGTCGGTCGCCGCCGCAGATCCCATCCAGAAAGGCGTCGGAAATCCGGGCGCCATTACCGGCAAGGTGGGGCCAACCGCCAAGCCCGCCGCGGAAAAGGAAACTCCCCCCGTCAAGGAAAATCCCGCCAAGGAAGCCGAGCGCAAACGCGAAGAGCAAAAAAAAGGCAAGGCCGCCGCCGACAAGGCTGTCGCCGCCCTCATCAAGCAGTTTCAAGGCCATCTGACCGATCCCACAGAAACGTCGATCCAGAAAACGTCTGATTGGTTCCTGGTAAACCCCGATCCCGCGATCACACAGGAGGCGATTCTGGACGCGCTCAAGGGCAAGCTCGCTATCAAACTGACGCCGCCCAAGGAAACCCCCCCGCTGACCACGCAGCAGATGGAGTTCAAGAAGCTGGCGGCCGAAGGCTATGTCAAATGGCAGCTCTTGTCCGGCATCCCCGGCAAATTCGACAAGGCCAACGTCAACGAGGCCGCCAACATCTATAAGTCGATCGCCACCGTCGCCCCGCTGATTCCCCGGCCGGGCATGTCCCCGCAGGACCGCGCCAACTGGGAAAACCTCATGCGCCGCGCCGGCCCCAATGACGTCGCCGGCTTCAACAAGATGATTACCGACACCAATGCCGAGGTGAAGGAAGCCAACTATTACATGGTCGAGTTCCGCAATGAATTCTATGCCCGCCTCCCCTCCGCCCCCGACACCTTCAAGCTCGGCCTCGACGATGCCTTCCAGCGTACCCAGATCGGTGCCGACCATAGCAAGCTATTGAGCGCGGTCTCTCAGGGCATCCGCAATTGGGCCTACGGCGGCGACGCTCCGGCCAGCGAGATCAACTTGTTCCTGCAGGCCATCGCCAAAGCCAAGCTCATGAAAAGTCCGCCGTTCTACAACGCCGTTGCCGCGGATGATAAAACCAAGCGTCTCAAACTGACCGAGGGCAACGACGCGCTGGACTCTACCGTGCTCACCACCCTGGCCACCGACCTGGAAAAAGTCAAAAAGGGCGGCGGTCCCCACTTCAAAGAAGAATGACAGGAAATATCCACATGAGCATCAAAGTTCGCATCCCCTCCCCGTTGCGCACCTACACCCAGGGCGCCGATTCCATCCAGGCCACCGGCGCCAGCGTCGGCGAGGTCCTCAATGACCTCAAAGGCAAGGCCAGCGGCATCGAGTCCCGCCTCTTCAAAGGCCCCAATCAGCTCAATCGATTCGTGAATGTCTACGTCAACGACGAAGACATCCGCTTTCTCAAGAACCTCGACACCCCGGTGAAAGAAGGCGACGAGATCAGCATCGTCCCCGCCATCGCGGGGGGCTTCGAGTAACAGTCAGTCCGTCACCAGATCCGACCCAAACCCGAGCACATCATGACCGACTATTCCCGCCGCTGCTGGTTCACCTTCCCAAGCAAAACCCAGGTCGAGCAGCCGATCATCTGGCAGATGTCGCGCAAGTTCCGCGATGTGATCTTCGACATCCGCCAGGCCAGCGTGCAGAACGAGATCGGCATCATGGCGGTTTTGCTGACGGGACCCGAGAAGGATGTCAAGGCAGCCATCGACTTTCTCCGTGCCAAGGGCGTCACCGTCGAGCCCATCGAAAAAAGCGTGGTGGAATAAGGCGCATGCGCACCGGGCACTCATGACCCCGCATGTACATGCGGGGCTGTTTCTCTTCGGAACGTCTCAATCAAAACCTGGTTTTGATCCCCATCGCCCGCAACACGCACCATCCCGACCGCGCCTCGAAAACCGCAAATCCTCCCCCGCCCGCCAGCGCCGCCGCGATCACCCCCCACCACACCCCCGCCCCGCGCACCGTTCCCACAACCAGCAGCGCCGCTCCCACGATGAACAGCGCCAGCCCATAGGCGAGGCGAATTGCCTTTCCACGGCTATCGATGTTGCATTGCAGCGCCATGTCCCGATTGTAGCACGGCCAGCCGCCAATTCCCGCTGCCGGCCTGCCAGATTAACGCCAACGCTCAATGATGGTATAATTGCGTGGGACGTTTCTTCAACCGGAATAGACAATGCCGACCAACCAGAGACTTTCGCCCGCCCAGGTTCAACATTACCAGGATGAAGGCTACCTCATCGTGAGCGATCTCTTCACCCCCGCGGAACTCACCCCCCTGCGCCAAGAGCTCGAGCAAAAAATTGACGAAAAAGTGCAGCAGCTCGCGGCCGAAGGCAAAATCACCAATCTTCATTCCAATGAACCGTTCGAGACCCGCGTCGCCAGAATTTTCGCGGATCTCCCCGAAAATGGCCACGCCATCCTGAAATCTCTCGAAGGTGTCGCCGGCGGCGGCCATTGCGGCATAGAAATGTTCAACGTCATCACCCACCGGAAGCTGCTGGCCGTCATGGAATCCCTCGTCGGCCCGGAAATCGTCGCCTCGTCGGTCTACCGCATCCGCCCCAAGCTCCCCGGCCTCGACCGCGGCATCGTCCCCTGGCACCAGGATTCCGGCTATTTCGAGCAGCACTGCGACCGGCACCTCATCGTCACCTGCTGGATTCCGCTGATCGATGCCACCGAAGAAAACGGCTGCCTGCAGATCCTCCCCCGCGTCCACAAGCGCGGCATCATGCCCCACCACACCGGCGGCAATGCCGGCTTCCTCGTCATCGAAGATCAGGACCTTCCCAACGCCGGCCAGCCGCCCATCGTCGCCGAATGCCCGCTCGGCGGCATCGTCCTCCTGACCAACCTCACCCCCCACTGCTCCACTCCCAACCGCTCCCACCAGATTCGCTGGAGCATCGACTTGCGCTATCAGGCGGCGGATGCCCCCAATAATCTCGACATCATGCCCGACATCGAAGGCGAGCCCGCCACCGACGTGCTGATGGCCTGCTACCCGCCCGAGGCCGACTTCCTCGTCCAAAGCGCCGCCCAACCCCAGCGCGTGAACACCTACGAAGAATTCACCGCCCGCCGCACCCACTACGACGCGCTAAAACAAAAACACTACCCCGTCCGCCCCTGGACCCCCGCCGGCAAAGCGGCCCCCACCCGTCCCTGGTGGGAAGCGCCGGAAAAAGCCAACGTGTGAGCCTGGCAGAAGGACACTTGGCGCCTTATTCGGTGCTCTTCGATCAGCCTTGCATCTCGATGCCTTGCCGCTGCTCGTCAGGCGTTGGCTTTTCCTGCAACATGCGGCGCACCACCGCCTCGAGCTGCTGCACGTTGATCGGTTTGGTCAGGTGCTCGCGAAATCCTGCCTCGCGGCATCGGCGCACATCATCTTCCATCCCATATCCGCTGACCGCCAGGCCGCGCACCCGCTGCACCGCCGACAACTGCCGGATCACATCGTGGCCCGTGCCATCCGGCAGCCCGATATCGCTGATCAACAAATCAAACTGGTACCGGCCCTGGTCCACCGCTGCCGCCACGCTGTCCGCCGTCCGCACCTGATATCCCATCCGCCGCAGCAGCCGCGCCAGCACGCGCGAGGTGTCTGGGTGGTCCTCTACCAGCAGAATCGTATGGCCCTGATCGTCGGGCGCTTTCTCCGGCGGAATCTCCTCTGGAACGGCCTGCTCCACCACCGCGCTGATCGGCAAGCGCAAGGTAAACTCAGCGCCCGTGTTCTTGCCGTCGCTGTGCGCGGTCAAAAGCCCGTGGTGCAGCTCGACCAGCGCCTTGCTGATCGCCAGCCCAAGCCCCATGCCGCCGAACTGCTTGGTGATGCCGATGTGCCCCTGCTCGAAGGCATCGAAAATGCGCGGCAACGCCTCGGCGTCGATGCCGATGCCGGTGTCCTTCACCTGGATCATCACGGTCTCATCCCCGTCATTCTGCGACCGCACCAGAATCCGCCCGCCCGGCGGGGTAAACTTCACTGCGTTTTTCAGCAGGTTCCACAGCACCTGCTGCAGGCGGGCCGCGTCCGCGTGTACCATGCGCTTGTCCGCGCCAAGGTCCAGCCGCAATACCAATTCCTTCGCCTCAATATCCGGCTGGCAAATCTGCAGCACGTGCCGCAGCTTTTCATGCAAATCGACGTGGGTAAGTTGCAGGTCCAGCTTGCCGCGGCTGATCTTCGTAAGATCCAGCAAGTCCTCGATCAGCTTCGCCTCCAGCTCGACGTTGCGCCGAATCAGCGTGACCGATTCGCGCATCTCCTCGTTCAGCGATGGGTCGCGCTCCAGCAGTTGCACCGTCGCCAGCACCGGCGTCAGCGGCGTGCGCAGCTCGTGGCTGAGCACCGCCAGGAAATGGTCCTTGGTCTGGTTCGCGGTTTCGGCCTCGCGCCGGGCCTGCTGCTCGGCCAGCAACAGCCGCTCGCGCTCCTGCTGCACTTCCTTCACTTCCGTCACCTCGAACGCCACTCCCATCACCCGTAGCGGCCGGCCGGTGGAATCGCGCTGCACCATGCCCCGGCAGGCCACCCAGCGCAGTTTTCCATCAATCCCGATGATGCGGTATTCCACGTCGTAATCGCCGCGCCCCTCGGTGGCGGCGGTGAATTTCTCCAGCACGCCCGGCAGATCATCCGGGTGTACGTGCCGCATCCAGGTCTGGGCATCGACCTCAAACGCCTGGCGCGGCCCCCCCATCATCGGCCCGATCTCCGCCGATTCGTGGACCCTGCCGCTCAACAGATCGACGTCCCAGGTTCCCATTTTTGCTGCGTTGATGGCCAGCACCAGCCGCCCTTCGCTGTTGCGCAGCTCATCCTGCACCCGCTTCTGGTCGTCGATGTCGGTGCAGGTGCCGAACCAGCGCACGATCTGACCTTTCTCATCGCGCACCGGCAGGGCCCGGCCGAGGTGCCAGCGATACGCGCCGCTGGCGTGCTCGCGAAAGCGATACTCGATTTCATATTCCTCGCCGCTGCGCACCGCGGCATCCCAGGTTTCCATGCAGCGCTGCACGTCATCGGGATGCAGGATCGGCTTCCACCCTTCCGGCGCCAGCGACTGCCCCATGGATAGCCCGGTGTATTCGTACCACCGCTGGTTGTAGTAATCGATATAGCCGTCCGGCCGCGCCGTCCAGACGATCTGCGGCATCGCATCGGCCAGTTGGCGAAAACGCGCCTCGCTGCCGCGCAGCGCATCCGCCACGCGCTTCTCGCGCGAAATATCCCGGCAGTAGACCGCCACTCCCTCGGCGGACGGAAATGCGCTGGCCGCCAGCCATTGGTTGAGGCGCTCCGAGAAATATTCGAAATGCAGCGGCACCTGCTCCTGCATCGCCCGCCGCAACTGCTCCTCGAGCACAGAACCGCGCACCTGTGGAAACACCTCCCAGATGACTTTTCCGAGAACCTCCTCGCGGACCATCTTTCCCATGCGCTGGCACGCCTCATTGACATAGGTGTATCGCCACTGCCGGTCGAGTGAATAGAACGGATCGGAAATGCTCTCGAAGATTCCGTTCAGCCTGCAGTCGGACTCGCGCTGCGCCTTCAGCGCCTGCTCGGCGCGCGCCTTCGCCCGCCGGGCGCGCTCGCAAATCCACAGCAGCATCGCCGACACGCTGAGGAACATGATGAAGGCACGGAGATCCGCCCCGACCAGCGGATTCTGCCCGGCCACCGCCGGAGTGATCAGCAGCACCACCGCGCACGCCAGCGTAATCGCCAGCAAACCGATGAGCAGTCCTCCCACGATGGCGCTGATGGCAATGGCCGGATAGAAAACGCTGTAGGGAAACTTCCCGCCGATCGCGCTGAATAACAACATCCGAGCCACCGCGCTGACGCCGATCGACGCCACCGCAACGCCCGCCCTCAGCCACAACTGCCGCTTCCTGGATCGCACGTCGGCCTTTCCCTTCGCTGCCCATTTCCGCTCATCCATGAAATGACGTGAATAAATACTGTACCCGGCCGCCACCGCAGGTCAATTCAGCACCCCCCGGTTTCAGGCAAATTCCCGCCATCTTGCATTCTTCCGACCCACGACTACTTTATTCGCACACCGACCTCACCAGTCATTGTCGAGAAGGAGCTCCTGCATGTCCCGGTTCATCCCCCATCACGCCTTCACCTGCGCGCACCCTTCGCCGCGTTCATCCTTTGTAGCCGAGCCGCTCGAATTGCGGCGGCTCCTCGCGGCCAGCGCCTTCCACTTCACCTCTCCCTTTCATCAGGTCACCGAGCACGATGGCGCGGTCGTTATCACCGTCGAGCGCACCGGCGATACCTCAACCGCCGCCACCGTCGATTACGCGACGGTCAATGGCACCGCGCGGTTCGAGCATGGCGACTACACCAGCGCGCAGGGGACGCTGACCTTCGCCGCAGGCGAAACCTCCAAAGACGTCTCCATCACGATTCTCGATGATGCCGAGGCAGAACCCACGGAAACCTTCACCGTCGTCCTCAGCAACGCCACCGGCGCCGCCGCCGTCGATCAACCGGATACCGAGACCGTTGCCATTGCCGACGATGATTCCCTGCCCGCCATCAGCGCCGGCGACGTCGCGGCCGCCATCTCCTCAGCGGGAAATCAGGCCATCTTCACCGTGTCTCTCTCCGCGCCGGCGGCAATCCCGGTCACGGTCGCCTTCGCGACCGCTGACAACACCGCACTTGCCGGCCGAGATTATATCCCCATCTCCGGAACGCTCACCTTCGCGCCGGGAGAGACCACCCAGACCATCGCCGTCCAATCCCTCGCCAGCCCCCTCACCGTCCCGCCGCGAAGCTTCTTCGTGAATTTCGGCGGCGCCCAGAACGCCTCCATCGCCGATGCCCAGGCCGTCGGCGTCATCGGCACCACCAACTCGATCATCGTCATCGCCCAGCGCACCGAAGCCGGCCCGCAGGTGCGCATCTTCGACGCCAATACCGGCCAGGCCACCTACAACTTCAACGTCTATCCCGCCTCCACCAAGGGAACCGTCCGCGTCGCCGCCGGCGATGTCGACGGCGACGGCGTCCCCGACATCATCACCGCCCGCACCGAAGGCGCGCCGGAGATCAAGGTATTCAGCGGCGTCACCGGCCAGCCCATCGCCGGCCCGCTCGCTTCCTTCAACGCCTTCGACTACACCGGCCACGGCGCCTATGTCGCCGCCGCTGACCTCAACGGTGACGGCCGCGCCGATATCATCGCCGCTTCGGACAAGCGCCACCGTTCGGACATCCGCGTTTTCGACGGCGCCACGGGCTTGCAGATGGATGGTCCCGTCGGCGCATTCTCGGCGTTCGACGGCGCGTTTCTCGGATGGACTGCCGTGGCGTCCGGCGACGTCAACGGCGACGGCAAGGCCGACATTATCACTGGCGCCCACCTCGGCGTCGCCCCGCGCGTGCGCATCTTCAGCGGTGTCGATGGCTCGCTGCTCAGGGAATTGGATGCGTATGATGGCCCATTCCAACGCGGCGTGTTCGTGGCCGTCGGCGATGTGAACGGCGACGGCTCGGCCGACCTCATCACCGGCCCGCGCCGCGGCAAGAGCGCCCGCGTTCGCGCCCTCAATCTCGCGGACGACGCCACGCTGGTCGATCAAACCCTCGAAGCCCCCTCTTACCGCCGCGGCACAACCGTCGCCTCTGGCGACGTCAATGCCGATGGGCTGGCCGATCTCATCGTCGGCACCGCCGCCAGATCCCACCCCGAAATCCGAATCCTCAACAATGCCGGCGTCCCCGTCTTTGCCATCAACCTGATCAAGAACAATGCCACGAGCGTCTACGTCGCCGCCTCCCCCGGCGCAATCCAAGTCACCACCGTCACAACCTGATACACATTCCGTTCAACCCGTGCGCGCGTCGAACGATCCAAGCCCCGCATGTCATGCGGAGCTCTTTGAGATGAGCGCTGTAATTCAGTGGAAGGCGCGTGAGTTGAGTTGAGAACCTATACCGATGCCGGCGACGTCGCCACCAGCGGGCGATCTGCCGCCATCGCCTTCGATCCTCGCGGCAATCCCACCGTTCGCGCGCTGATCTTGTCCTGCAGCCGCATGATTCCCTCCATCAGCGCCTCCGGCCGCGGCGGGCAGCCCGGCACATACACATCCACCGGCACCACCAGATCCACTCCCTTGACGACGTTGTATCCGTACTTGAAATACGGCCCGCCGCCGACCGTGCATGCCCCCATGGCAATTACATACTTTGGGTCGGGCATCTGGTGATAGAGCCGCTTCACCCGGCTGGCCATCTTGTAATTCACCGTCCCCGCAACAATCATCAAATCCGCCTGCCGCGGCGTGGCGCGGAAAGCTCCCGCTCCGAAACGGTCCAGATCAAACCGGGCGGCGCCCACGGCCATCATCTCAATCGCGCAGCACGCCAGGCCGAACGTCATCGGCCACAGCGAGTTTTTCCGCGCCCAGTTAATGGCGAAATCCAGGCTGGTGACGATCAGACCCTCTTCAAATCGGTTTTCAATCCACGACATCGATCATGCCTTTCGAGATTACCTATTATTGCACCTCCGCCGATGCATCTCAAGCAGCGTCAACCGACATTCAGGTCATTCAGATACTTCTCCAACTCCTCGCGCTGGCTGTTGTACTTCTTCTGCAGCTCTTCAATATTCTTCTGCCTG
>DAIOHQ010000214.1:0-8627 GCA_036744635.1 Tepidisphaeraceae bacterium
AGGCAAGCCTCAATTAATCCCCGCGGCGCGCCCACCGTTCGTGGGGAAGGTCATGGCCAGCCTCACGCCCAATCTTCAATTTGAAATTTTCATTTTTCATTTTGCAATTTTCAATCTTCCCCACTCATCTCTCCCGCCTCCGTGTCTCTGTGTCTCCGTGTTACTTCCCCGCTCCCTCCACCCGCTCCACCGTCGCCCGTGGCGTCTTCTGCCTCCACTCAACCTGCAGCCTTGCCTGCCCAGCGTGCAACTCGATTAGCGCCTGGCCGAGTGCCTCTTTCCGCCACCCTTGCAGCAGATGGTGCTCGATCTCCCCTCCCTTGCCCAGCAGCGCATAAAACTCACCCACTTCTTGGCGGCTGGTCACCAGAGCGGGATCGATCCCCCGTCCCGAGCAGATCACCTGCGCCGCCGCCCAGAGCGCATCCGCCGCGAAGCGCTCGGTGGGGCTTTCCTCGGTCTGTCGCGGGACGGGCAGCTTCTTCGCCGGCAGCGCCAGCGCCGCCAGCGTTCCCTCCACGATCGCCTTGCCGTGCGCGACTTCGATGGGCTTGGGCAAGCCGCGCACGCGATTCAGTTTCTCGATTGACTTCACCGGCGAGCGGGCCAGGTCTACCAGGATTTCATCTTTGAGGAAGGCCCGCGGCGGCAGGTCGTGCGCCCGCGCTGCCCCATCCCGCCAGGCCACCAGCTCGCGCAAGACCGCCAGCGCCTGCGGCTGCAGCGAAGTCGCCCCGCGCACGCGGAGATACTGCGTCTCGGGATTGAAGCCGTATTGCGACGGGTCGCACAGGGCATCGCATTCTTGCCGGTTCCACGCGATGTGCCCACCGCAGGTGTGCTCACCGCAGGTGTGCCCGGCCGCCTCCAGGCGCCGGCGAATGGCATCCCACGCCGCCGGCAGATAGCGCACATCGTCCGCGGCGTAGCGCAGTTGCATCGCCGACAGCGGCCGCTGATCCCAATGGGTGAACGTCAGCCCCTTCCCCAGCTTCACCCCCACCAGTTCCTTCACCAGCTTGGATAGCGACACTGGATACGCCAGCCCGACAAACCCCGAGGCGATCTGCGTATCCACCAGATTCACCGGCGGCTTGCCGATGTTGCGGATCACCGGCTCGATATCCTGCTGGGCGGCATGGGCGATTTTCTCGACGGCCGGCTCGCAGAGCAGTTCCCAGAACGGGATGAGATCAATCCCGGCCAGCGGGTCGATCAGCGCCACCTGCTTCACCGAGGCGACCTGAATCAGGCAGAGCTTGGGGATGTATGTCATCTCGCCTATGAACTCGCTGTCGTAAGCGAAGCTGCCGACGGCGCGAAGCTCGTCGATGAGCCTGGCAAGCTGCTGGTCGGTCTCGATCAGCTCGGCCTCCTCGCGGCAGATCAGCGGGCTGTCGGGCAGGTCGGATAGCTTGCCGAGCGAAAGTGCATCGGCGTGGGCGGAATTGTGGCTGGAGGCGCGGTGTCGGCTGCGGGAATAGTCGGCCGGGCGGGATGAGGAGGGGGAGGGTTGTTGGGCATCCATGCGGTTTCCTTGGATTCGATGGCCGGTCGCACGCATCAGTTGCGCGCATCCTTCGGTAACGGAGACTTTAGGGAATGTCATGGGCGGATCAACCCAGCCGGGCCAATTTGTGCCCGCCGCTAAGGAAATCGCGACACAATGTTCAGGCTTTTCGAAGCCCTCTGGCATCCGTAGCCATTTTTCATCATCTGAATGCCCCACCAACGTAAGCCCCACTACAGGGCATAGGGTTTGCGATTGCTGCATCAACCATGGGAGGTACGCTGTGATCCTGGTTGTCGAGGATGAGGCCATCTCGCGCCGAGCACTTGTAAACCTGCTCTCGGGCAGTGGATATGAGGCGCGGGCGGTGCGCTCGGCCGAAGAGGCAATGGAATGCGTCGGCCACGGCGACTCCCCGGATGTGGCGCTGGTTGACCAGAACCTGCCGGGAATGAACGGCATCGACCTGATCCGCTGTTTAGAGCATGACAATCCGGACATGTTCCCGGTCCTGATTACCGCCGAGGCCAGGGAGCTGATAAGAAATCTGGACGGCGAGCATCCGGTCACCTACATGCGCAAGCCGATCAATTTTCACAGCCTGCTCAGACTGATCGATCACGCCAAAGATGCGCTGGCAACTCATTGAGCGTTTCGGACCGATGCAAGAGAAAGCGGAGGGGAAGCGGAGGGGAAGCGGAGGGGAAATACCTGATGCAAATCGCGACGATTCCTCTTGGAATTGAAGGAGACGACGATAGGATACTCCCCGCAATTTTCTCCTGGGGGAGTGGATGCCGCAAGGAGCTTGTCATGAACCTGACTTACGCCGTCGATCGGTTATACCAAGTGGATTGGACGCCGTCGGATGACATGGACCTGGAGGCGCTTCCGGATGGGCGGAAATATCCGTCGGTGCTGGCCGTGCAACAGGAGTTCGCCCGCGCCGGTCTGGAGCTGGCCGTCAAGCACAACATGGTCTTCAGTTGCTACCGCGCCACCTGGGCCCCGGCCGGAGAAGATCTCGATCCCGCCCACCCCGCCGATGACCGCCACGGCACCGTAGTAGGCGCCTGCCAGCGCGAAGCCGCCGTCTACGCCCTCGCCCAACTCCGCACCGCCCAGGCCGGACATCAACTGGCGGGGGTGTAAGTGTCCGCTATGAAAGCGCGGTCGGCCAATGCGGATCATGCAACTTTCGTAATGGCCGTATTCGAGATATCGGAGATCATCTTGCGGATGAGCTCCCAAGTTTCCCGGTGATAATGCTCGGGAATGTCTATTCGCTGTCCGTCTTTGCAGCGGGCGAATTTCCCGGCCTTTGATTCATAGATCTTGCTTGCGACTCCCCGGTTATGTGCCAACACGTCGCGAGAGGCCTTGGCCTCGGCGATCCGATCGATCTCGTCTGGCGTCGGGCAGCCGAGTTTGGCCTTGTCGTTGAGGTACTTGAACCAATCCACAGGACGGTCGTACGACACCGCGATCAGTTCCTTGTTGATGACAAGCAACGTCACGGCGTTCTTGTCCGATGCGTCAAGAACCTCTTGGAAAATGAGTTGCTTCCCGCCCAGGCTTTTCGGATATGCCATCAACCAGAGGCGCAAGATGTCGAAGAAGAAGTTTTCGAAGATTGAAATGAACTGTTGAAAGGTCGCCTCGGCGAGCTGCTCCGCCACATATCCCCTCGCTTTGCCGGCGAGTTCGGCCTGCGTGGTCACCGTGCCGGTCGACATATTCTTGATGGAGAACGCGCTGCCGGCGGCGATCGCTCGCCGCGCGATATCCCATGCGATTTTCGTGTCCGTGTAGTAATCGTGGGCGGCATTGAGGTCTGCCAATACGCGGTCCCGCAGCGATTGAATATCACCAGCCAGCGCCATGAGTGTGCCCTCCTTAGCGGACAGTGTCCAAAATCGTTTGGACAGCATCCGCATCGCCCTCGCGGCCCAGGTTGATGACAGCTACGTACGGAGCTCCGTCCCACGAGATGGCGTTTTCTTCAACCCAATAGCGAATTCGCCGGTCATCGAGGAGCCGTTTGACTTCATCAAGCTGGCTGACAGGTACCATAATGTACGGCCCGGCGGTGCCATCGGTCGAGACGCGTAAAGGCTGTTGAGTGGTGGCGTCAGTCATCGTCGGTCCCTTTCTCAGGCTGCTCGGTCACTCGTTTTGCTGAAGATGATTATAGAGGTCTGGCGGTTAGCCAGCGAGCGGCCATCGCAATCTAACGCGAATGAAATGTTGGTAGAGCGCACCAGAGCGCCCTTTTCATCCCGCCAGCACCCGATCACCCCACCTCCGCCGGTTCCAGCAGCTTGGACCAACGCTTGCCTTCTCGCGTCTTCCACGAGCCCTTGTGATACGCATAACCCACGATCAGCGGCACGGCCAGGGTGGCCTCGCTGTAAACCATCTGCTCGAAGACCGTATCCACCTTCCCCCAACTGCTGGCTTCCTTGAGCGTGCTGCTGGAGAGGGCGCCGTCGCGGACGTCGGCCACGGTGATCTGCACCGCGTATTTGTGCATCGGCGCTTCCTGGCCGAGGATTTCGGCGGCCACGACGATGTCCTGGGCAAAATTCTTGGGTACGCCGCCGCCGATCATGAACAGCCCCGTGTCTTTGGTGCGGATTTTGAGCTGGGTCAATTCGTAAAAATCCTTGCCGCTGTCGATGCTCACCTTGGGCTGATCGCCGCGGGCGTGCTGGTGGGCGACGATGCCAAAACCGGCCGAGCAGTCGCTGAAGGCCGGGCAGAAGATCGGCACGTCCTTCTTAAACGCCTCGAGGACGATGCTCTCGGGATTCTTGCCGTGCTTCGTCAGATAGCTGCCGAACTCGCGGAGCAGCTCGCGCGAGCTGTATGGCCGGGGATCGAGCTCGTCGAAGATTTTCTGCGTGGTCTCATCGCAAACCCGCAGCTCTTCCTCGTCAATGAAGGTGTCGTAGATGCGGTCGATCATCAGCTCGCGCAGCTCCCCATCGCGGGTGCCGCTCTTGAACTCATCGGGGGCCATGTAGTGGCGATAGCCCAGGGCCTCAAAGAAATCCTGATCGACGATGTTGGCGCCGGTGGAAACAATCGCATCCACCATGTTGCTGCGGATCATGTCGACGAAGACCTTCTTGAGCCCAGCGCTGATGAGCGACCCGGCCAGACACAGGATCACGCCGCACTCTTTATCCTTGAGCATCCGGTCGTAAATATCGGCCGCCCGATGCAGGTCGCGGGCGCTGTAGGCCATCTGCTGCATGGCATCGACGACCGGGATGACGTTGTGCTTGGTGATGTCGAAGTGTTCGACGGTATTTTTCAGATATTCACTCTTGCTGGCCATATTTCATCTCCCAAGGTATCAGGCGGACTGAGGGAAACTCTCAACGCATTTCAAAAACGTAACGGATTGCGTCGAAAACTGCGAGCATCTTTGTGGGTCCAAGCATGGCAATTCGCCGATCGACCATCCGCTGCGGCACCGTCAGAATGTTCTCCAGCGTAATCACGCAGTCGGTGGGCACGCCATCGGCCGGGGTAAGCTCGACCTCAGCCGGAATTCCCCGTCTGGTCCGGGTGAGCGGGGCAATCGTCACGTTGCCGAGTTGCGCCAGCGCCGAATTTCGTGTCAACACCACCGCCGGCCGCCGCCCCGCGGGCGCGGGAAGATTCACCCACCAAACCTGTCCCTGCGCCAACTTAGGCATCGGAGCCTTCCCAATCGGAAAAATCCTCGGCGGCCAATACCGCGGCCGCGGCTGCCGCGCCGCTCTCTCCCAGACGGTCCTGTTCTGCCATCGGAGCCGGCGTCAAATCCACATCCGCAACCACTTCAATCAAGTCGTGCTTTCGGTTGGGAACGCGCAAGAGCACAAACTCCTGCGCCCGCGTGCCCGCCGCCGCCAGTAGATCACTGAAGATCCCCACGGCGAAGCGCGAGGAAATATCCAGATTCACCGAGTTCCCTTCCACACCGGTGACGCGCAGGGCATCGCCCCTTAGATAACTCTCCGCCGCCCGCCTTTCATACGCCGGAGGCGGAGCGTGCATGACGCGAAGACGGTTGGGATCGTCATAGGAAATGGCGATGGTTACCCAGCGCCGGCTGGCCCGGTCCACCGCCTTATCAACCAGAGCTTGCAGCGCTGTCACAGCCTGTAGCGGGAGTTTGACGGAATGAAACGGGGTGGCGGGCGGGCTGCCGAAGCGGCCGTCAATTCCCCTCACCGAACCGATATACGTCGTTCGCGGTGAAGCCTTTGTCTTCATCAGTCGTTCCAGGAATAATTGTCAGTCATTCTATGTTCCGTCTCAATTAGTATCAATCTGCAAGTGAAAATTCACAAAAACATATTTGAACAATGTTTACAATAGTGTTTTTGAATATACACGAATCGTGGAAAAATCTGGCTTGAAGAGGCTGAGCGACCGGGATATTTGTCCGCGAGCAGCCGAATCTCTAGCATGGCCGCATGGCAACCGATCCACGGGTGAAAAGCCGGCTGCGCCTGTGGCTCGCCAGCGAGCGGGCGATGGGATTGCGCCTGCTGCCCGTGCGCACGCACGGCGGCGCACAAGCGGCCACTGAGCCGGTCCGGCCAGCGTCGCCGTCTGCGCGACCCCCGGCCGCCTTGGCGGCGCGCTCCTCGCCACAAGCAATAGTCCCCCCGCGCGCACCTGCCACCATCGGCGCGATGCCGCCCTTGGCAGTTGTGCCGCTGCCGATGGTGACAGATGCCCCCTTCACCGCCCCACCGCTCTCGCTGGAAGAAAAACGCCAGCGATTGATCGCGCTGGACAACAATGAGGTGCGAAACTGCACGAAATGCCGGCTGTGTAAGACCCGCACCCAGACGGTCTTTGGTGAAGGCGATCCTGGTGCGCGGATTTTTTTCGTCGGCGAGGGGCCGGGCGAGAACGAAGATCTGTCCGGACGGCCATTCGTCGGCCGGGCCGGGCAATTGCTCGACAAGATGATCGGGGGAATGGGTTTGCGCCGCGAGCAGGTCTACATCGCAAATATCGTTAAATGCCGGCCGCCGGGAAACCGGCTGCCCGCACCCGATGAGGTGGCGACCTGTACCCCCTATCTGCAGCGGCAACTGGAGATTGTTCGGCCACAGGTGATCGTCACGCTTGGCCTGGCCTCGGCGAAATACATGCTCGGCAATGACAAGCTGGCGATGGGAAAAATTCGCGGCCAGTGGCACTCTTGGCGCGGCATCAAATTGATGCCGACCTTCCATCCCTCCTACGTATTGCGCACCTACACAGAAGAGGTACGAGCGGCGGTATGGAGCGATCTGAAGGCGGTGCTCAGCGAGCTGGGCATGCCGATTCCATCGCGGGAAAAGTCTTCCTGAAGCGCGCAGAAAATTTCGTCCTGTCGCTCGGCCGGCAGCGGAGCAAAGCGAAAAAAATTTTTCGCTTTCAACACCCTTTCGCTTGCTGCCAATGATGCTAAGTGTTGCACTCAGCCGCTTTCGCGGGAGATTTCGCGAGTGTTGTCGCGCAGAAAAAAAACAGTTTGGCGCAGCGGCAATTTATCTGTACCGTGCGCACCTTACGAATTGCATTTTTCAACGGCGAGATTTTCTTGATTTTGTTCGCCGGATTATTGAAACACTTTTGACGCCGTAACGCGGGAAGACTGACTTCGCCATGCTAACGACCCAATCGCCCGGCGCGCGCGAGATCGCCTCTCGCCGTGCGCCAGAAACCTCTCCATTTGACCCAACGGTCTGGCAACAGATCCTGAAAATTGTCCGCATGCAGCACCCCAGCCTCAACCGCATCTGGTTTGATGAGCTGGTGCCGCGACAGCTCACAAATGGCGTGATTCAGGTGAAGGTTTCCACGCCAGCCCAGCTCAACTTCTGCCAGAGCCAGTGCCAGCAGCCTTTCACCGCCGCCGCCCAGCAGACCACCGGCCGGCTGGTGGCGGTGAGCTTCCATTGCGACAGATTGTCCACCGGCGGCGTGTTCAATGAAACCGAGCAGCCGCACCCGCTCAGCCCCGATTACACCTTCGAAAATTTCGTGACCGGTCCCTGCAACCGCCTGGCGCACGCCGCCAGCGTCGCCGTAGGCGAGCAGCCGGGCCAGACTTACAACCCGCTGTTCATTCACGGCGGGGTCGGCCTGGGCAAGACTCATCTGCTGCAGGCGGCGTGTCAGAAGGTGCTGGAGAAACAGCCGGAGGCGCGCATTCTCTACCTCTCCTGCGACTCATTCATCAATCAGTTCATCCTGGCGGTCGAAACCGGCGACATGCAGCAGTTTCGCTTCCGCTATCGCCACGTCGATCTGCTGGTGATCGACGACATCCACTTCCTGGCCGGGCGCGACCGGACCCAGGAGGAATTTTTTCACACCTTCAACACCCTCTACCAGGGGCACAAGCAGATTATTTTGAGCGCGGATTGCCCGCCTAGCGAGATCCCTGAACTGGAAGAGCGGCTGGTAAGCCGCTTCAACTGGGGCCTGGTGGCGCCGATTGAAAAACCCTGCTACGAAACCCGCGTGGCGATCCTGCAGAAAAAGGCAAAGCTGCGCGGGCTGGCCTTGCCCGAGGATGTGCTCTGCTACGTCGCCGGCAAGGTGGAGAACAACACCCGCGAGCTGGAAGGCGCCATCACCAAGCTGCAGGGAATGGGAATGCTGCAAAATGGCCTGATCGATCTCGATCTGGCCAAGGCCGCCTTGGGCGATTCGGCCACTCCGGAGCAGCGGCGGATCACGATTCAGCAAATTTTCGAGGTCGTGACAAAATATTACAACGTGCGGCTCAGCGACCTGCAGAGCAAGAAACGGCACAAGTCGATCGCGTTCCCGCGACAGGTGTGCATGTATCTCGCCCGGCGGCACACCCGCTATTCGCTGGAGGAAATCGGCGGATACTTCGGCGGGCGCGACCACACCACCGTGATGCACGCGGTGAAGACCGTCGATCAGGATGGCAAGGATGACGTGGAGATCGCCCATCAGTTGACGCATCTGGAGACGCAGCTTACGAGTTGAGTTCGCGCGCATCTCGGCCTAGCGGTAGAGGGCGGGGCGACCGGGTGTAGCGCATGTTTTTGGCAACCGTCTTTTTCCGGCCCCCTCGCCCGGTACT
>DAIOHQ010000215.1:0-8603 GCA_036744635.1 Tepidisphaeraceae bacterium
AGGCAAGCCTCAATTAATCCCCGCGGCGCGCCCACCGTTCGTGGGGAAGGTCAGTACTCGCTCGCGTGCAATCCGCGGGCGGCGTTCGTCCAGTGCAGTTCGCACAATCCCTGAGGCCGCCGGCGCTTGACACTCGTTGCTTCCCGCACCATATACGCTGACGGGAGCAATCTTATGGCGATTTTCAGCGTGATCGTGGTGACGGCACCGCCGCCGGGGCAGGGGGCGGAGGCGGGCGGGCCGTTTGTGAAGGTGGACAACCGCGAGGCGCTGCTGCGGAGCATCGAGCTGTTTTTGAACCGCGAGCACATCAAGCAGGTGCAGGTGGCATTTCTTCCGGACAAGCTGGAGG
Organism: Tepidisphaeraceae bacterium; assembly: GCA_036744635.1. GTDB lineage: Bacteria > Planctomycetota > Phycisphaerae > Tepidisphaerales > Tepidisphaeraceae > DAIOHQ01. The sequence continues at coordinate 353 of DAIOHQ010000215.1, forward strand.
AGGCCAAGCGGAAATTCGGCGGGCACCTGGCGCTGACGGGGGTGAAGATGCTTTCGGCCGGGCCGCGCTGGATCGATCAGCTCGCGGCCGCCAATGAGAAAATCGCAGATGACGTAACCCATGTGATCGTACACGATGGCGCGCGTCCGGCGGTGCCGTATTCAGACATCGATGCGCTGCAGGCGGCGGCCGAGAAAAGCACGGTGGTGGCGCTGGCGACGCCGTCGCGCTGCGGCCTGGTCGAAGTGGACGAAGGGGGTGCGCCGGTGGCGCTGCACACATCTGAACGATTCATGCAGTTGCTGACGCCGCAGGCGTTCACGCGGGCGCGATTTGCGGAATTGGCCAAGTCCCGGCAGGAGCCGCACGCGTCGGAGATGACCATTGTCAAAGGTTCGCCGCTCAATATTCGTGTGGGCGGCGCTGGCGATGCGACGCTGGTGAAGGCGATGTTGAACATGCTGCCCAAGCCAAAGTTGCGCGCGCCGGACAACCCATTTGAAGAGGCGCAGTGGTAGGGTGGCAGGTGGGAAAGTGCCTTCCATCCATGAACATCCAGAATTTGGACGCTGCATGCCCGATCGCTATCGCCAGATAATCGACGTCCTCTCGCGCTGCAGGCGCGTGCTGGTGACCACGCACGTGCGCCCGGATGGCGATGCCCTGGGGACGGTGGCGGCGATGGTGATGGGATTGCGCAAGGCCGGCGTCGCATCTGAGGTTTTGCTGCTCAGCGGTCTGCCACGGAAATACGCCTTTATCTTTGAGGAAAATTCCATCCCGCATCATGAGGTCGATGGCCCGGAGTTGGTCGAGCAGACAGCGCAGCGCCCATTCAGTTTCGAGGGATACGAGGCGATCGTCGTGATGGACACCGGAACCTGGTCGCAGCTTCCCGGCCTGCGCGACAAGGTGATGAGCCTGGCCGTGCCGAAGCTCGTCATTGACCATCACCTGACGCAGGAGGATTGGGCGGATGTGAAACTGGTGGTGACCGAGGCCGCGGCCGCCGGGGAGATCACCGCGGAATTGCTGACACAGTGGGATATCCCCATCGACCGGCCGATCGCGACGGCGCTGTTCCTGGCCATCGCATCGGACACCGGCTGGTTTCAATTCTCCAACACCCGGCCTTACACCATGCGCCTGGCGGCCATGTTGATGGAGGCGGACGTCGACACCGACCGCATGTACCAACTGCTCTATCAGAACGAGCGGGCCGAGCGGGTGGCGCTGCAGTCACGGGCGATGCAGTCGCTGGAATTGCTCGAGGAGGGGAGGCTGGCGGTGATGCGGGTGACGCAGAAGGACTTTACCGACACCCGCGCCGGCGTGGCCGATACGGAAAATCTGATCAACTTGCCGCTGCAGATCCGCACCGTCGAGGTGTCGATCCTCATCGTCGAGCCGGGGGACACCGGCCCGGTGCGGGTGAGCCTGCGCTCCAAGGGTCAGGTGGACGTGGCCAAGTTTGCCGAGAAATTTGGCGGAGGCGGCCACGCACGGGCCTCGGGACTGAAGCTGGAGACGAGCTTTCAAGAGGCGCATGATCAGGTGGTGGCGGCGATGCGGCAGACTATTCAAGAATGAGCACAAGGCACATTTTGACGCAATCTTCGTGAGCGGCGATGTCATCGAAGTTGCCGCAAACACTGCCCGTCACTGTTCCACCACCAGCATGTTCAATAGCGGGGGGATACTTTCCTGCCGCTCCAGTTCCCGCACCCACTGCGACAATCGATTGGCCCTTTCCGCTCCAATCACTCCGTCGGCCATGCGGTGAAATTTCTCCTCCACCAGCGCATCGCTCATGCGGTTGCGGGCGTGGCCGCAGGGATAATCGACGCGGCTGCTGAGCGTGCTGCCATCGCCGCGCTGGATCGTCACGATGTTCCCGACCGCGTGCGGATAGATCGCGCTGAGTTCGGCATTGCGCACCACCTTGACCTTGCTAACGAGTCTCAGCAACTCCGCATCCCGCAGGTGCTGTTCGTCGAACTGGCGCGGCGTCACCTCGCCGTCGCGCAAGGCGGCGGCAACGATATAGGGGAGGCTGTGATCGGCGGTCTCGCGGCTGGTGGGCGCCCACTTTTCCGGTTCGCTGCCGATGATGTCCACGGCCGCATCGTGGCTCTCGACAATCACGGCGGCGATTGCTGCCGGCGATTCAAGCTGCCCGCGCAGCTTCAGCGCGGCCTCGACGGCGCTTTGGGCGTGATATTCCACCGGCCAGCACTTGACGCTGGTTTGGTCGATCATGAAGTCGCCTTGCCCGGCCGAAGCATCCTCCGCGAACGGTCCGCCAATCGGTATCGGGCCGCTGACGAGTTCCTCGAATCCTTTGCTCCCCTCGAAAATGGGCGCTGGGCCGGTCATGCCGTCGCGGGCCAGCATGGCGGCGAATACTCCGTGACGTGACGCGTTGGCGAAGGCGCATCCTTTCCAGTGTGACAGCTCGCCGACGCGGCTTTGCCGCAGGGCCGCGCTGGTCACGCCGGCGATCCCCAGGGCGTGCCGTGTGCGCCCGGCGTCGAGTTCCATCAGGTAGCTGGCCGCCAGCGCCGCGGAAAAACAGCCATAGGTGACGTGGTCCCATCCGATGGCGCGCAGGCTGGTGGCATCGCACAATCGGCACTGCACTTCATAGGCCAGGACGATGGCCGCGATGAGCTGCCGGCCGGTTGCTCCGACGCCTTCGGCGACCGCGATGGCCGCCGGAATATTGTCGCTCGGATGGGCCGGCTCGCGCGACAGATAGGTGTCGTTGTAATCCAGATAGCGCACCAGGCAGCCGTTGGCGAAGGCCGCCCAGTCGATGGATGCGCAATGGGTGGTTCCCCAAACGGTGCCCCCCGGCCGCGCGGTAACGTGGGCTGCTACCTTGCGGGCGATGGCGCACGGTTCGGCGAACCAGGCCCCGAAGGCCACGCCAAGCGAATCGAGCACTCGCCGCTTCACTTCGTGTACGGTCGCCGCGGGCAGCGCTTCAAATCGAAGCGTCGCGGCATATTTCGCAAATCGTACCGCCAATTCGATCATGCCTTCTCTCCATGTACCAGAACCCCGGTGCCTTCGATTCGTCCGGCTTTCATATCCGTCAAGGCGCGGTTGGCTTCGCGCAACGGATAGGTAAGCGTGTGCGGGCGAACCCTGGCTTGGGCCGCTTCCGCCAGTAGTTCGCGGCCATCCTCGCGGGTGTTGGCCATGACCGGATGAATATCCCGTTCGCGGTAAAGATGCGCCTGATAGTCCAGGGCCGGAATCGCGGTCATGTGAATGCCGGCCAGCGCCACCACGCCGCCGGAATCCAGCGCCGTCAGCGCCGCCGGAACCACAGCGCCCGACGGCGCAAAAACAATCGCCCCATCCACCCGTGCCGGCATCTCACTGGCATCCGACCCGCACCATTTCGCCCCCATGCTGCGGGCGAGCTGCTGATGCTTCTCCGCGCGCGTCACCACGTAAACTTCATGCCCGCGGTGCAGCGCCAATTGCAGCACGATGTGCGCGGATGAGCCGAATCCGAATATGCCCAGCTTCGCTCCCCTCGCCCCAGGCCGAAGGTTGCAGCGCTGCAGCGCCCGATATCCGATGATGCCGGCGCACAGCAGCGGCGCCACCTCGATGTCGCCATATCCCGCGGGAATCTCGTAGGCGAAATCCTCGGGCACGAGCGCGTATTCGGCGTACCCGCCATCGGCGTGGTATCCGGTGTATTGCGAGGATTCACACAAGTTCTCTCTCCCGCTGGTGCAGAACCGGCACACCCCGCAGGTGTGCCTGAGCCAGGCAGCGCCGATGCGCATTCCCAGCTTGAGGCGCTGGCACCCCGCGCCCAGCGCATCGACGATGCCGACGATCTGGTGGCCGGGAACAATCGGCCGCAGAACCAGCGGCAGGTCACCCTCGATGATGTGCAGGTCGGTCCGGCAGATCGCGCAGCAATGCACCTTGATCCGCACTTCCCCCGGTCCGGGCACAGGCTCGGGCACCTCGCTGCAAACCAGCGGCCCGCTCTCAATCGGACCGGCCTGACTCAACTGCATCGCCAGCATCGCCGCAGTCCTTCCTCAAGGTCTCGCGGGCGCGTGCTCGCCCGCCACTCATCATGGCCAAGCATACGTCTGCGCGCCCCGGCTCACAGCGCCGTTTTCTCATTCCCATCACAATGATTGCGGCGTATGAAAGAGCGTATGCCGCAAGCGACCGATCGCCCCTTCGACTTCCTGCAGCTCAATCAGCGCGAAGCCAAGCCGCGCCGCCACGGCATCACCGAAATTCGCGGACCGTATTATTCCAACATGGGCAAGCGCTATCTGGCCGACATTCTGGAGACGGCCGGAGATTACGTCGACGCCCTGAAATTCGCCGGCGGATCCTTCGCGATCATGTCGCGGGGCGCCATCCGCGAGCTGATCGACCTGGCCCACCAGCACGATGTCATCGTCTCCACCGGAGGCTTTCTTGAGTTCGTCCTCAGCAAAGGACCGGCCGCGGTCGAGCCTTATCTCGTCGCGTGCAAGGAACTGGGCTTCGACGTCATCGAGATCTCCTGCGGCTTCATCACCATTCCGATCGATGACTGGCGGAGGCTGGTGCAGAAGGTGCAGGCCATTGGCCTGAAAGCCAAGGCCGAAGTCGGCATCCAGTTCGGCGCCGGCGGCGCCAGTACGCCCGAGGCCCTGGAGGCCATGGGCGCGGGCGATCCGCAGTGGATGATCCAGCAGGCCAAGCTTCTGCTCGACGCCGGCGCCTACATGATCATGATCGAATCGGAAGGGATCACCGAGTGCGTGCGAAGCTGGCGCACGGACGTCCCGGCCAAGATCGTCGCCGAGCTTGGGCTGGAGCACGTCATGTTCGAGGCCGCCGATCCCGCGGTTTTCGGCTGGTACATCCGCAATTACGGCCCGGAGGTCAACCTCTTCGTCGATCACAGCCAGATCGTCCAACTGGAATGCCTGCGATCGGGGATCTGGGGAACCAACGAGTTATGGGGACGCGTGCACACCTACAAAGGATGAGCCCGGCGGGTGGGCGAGGCATCACTTTTGCAGTGTCATGGAAACGCGCGGGTGTCGTAAAATGGAGGCGACAAGCGAGCCGGCGAACTCTTATCGCAATCTCGCCGCCTCGACACTGGCCGTTTTAACTTCAACCGGAGTACCCCATGCCAAATTGCGAAGTCTGCGGCAATGAATACGACAAGGCCTTCGAGGTGGTGATGGCCGGCAGGTCGCACACCTTCGACAGCTTCGAATGCGCGATCCACGCCCTGGCCCCGCGCTGCGACCATTGCGGCTGCCGAATCGTCGGCCACGGCGTCGAGGCCGCTGACCGCTGCTTCTGCTGCGCCCACTGCGCCGCCGAGGCCGGCGTAACCGGCATCGCCGATCGCGCATAACATGTGTTGCCAAACAACAGCGGCTCACGGTCCACTACGACCATGAGCCATTGCAAGTCGGGGCGACAGGACGGCTATTGAACTTTTTATCGCTGGCATCCGGGACTGGGAGGCCGGGTTGCGGCATCTGCGCGTCCAAGAGTAAAAGGCTTGGCTCGGACTTGACTGGTACGCTGCTGCTTACGCATCTGACTACTATGAGCGGTTCTGGGATGAACGCCAAGAGCGACTTGAGAAACATCTAACAAGAAGGGACGAATGATGACTGAGAGCATGGCGAAGCCGAAGGCCAAGCGCACGTCTCGTACAAGCGGGGCGCGCAAGACCACGAAGACGGCGAACGCAGGCACGAAGTCCAAGTCCCCGCAAGCTCCAAACCCGCTCGGGTAATCGACGTTCCCAATCCGCAAGTTAGGCGGACAAAGCCGCGACCCCCCGACGGGCCGTCACACCGCCGCTCCGAGCAACAACCTTCTCTGCTGGACGAAGTGCGTTGTCGAAAATACAATACCCGCCGAAATGTACCTGACCCTTTCGGACGTCCCCGGTGAATTCGGGAAAGGACCAGTTTATGTTTGCGTCGACTCAACGATTGTTCTGGATTGCTTGCTCCGTCTTGCTTCTGCTGGTGTCCTGCGACAAGAGGAAAGACGGAGAACCCGGCGGAGCCCTACCGGCCCTTGACCAGGAAGCCCTTACACTAACCGCTGGGGAACTAAAGGAGCGGGTCACTGTGATCGAAGGGGAGTGGAGCCCGAAGGGTGGGACATGGAGCAGCAAGAGCGGCAATCAAATCTACCGGGAATCGGAATGCGCGGGCATATGGGTTAGTTCTGGGGATAGGGACTACGGGAGGAACGGAAATTACAGCGAGTATCGGAAGGTACACTGCCTTATCAGTCAGTACATTCCGACAGACGCAGATGTGCTGAACGGGATCGAGTGGAAGAGCAGCGTGGCTTTTACCTCATCGCTCAGCCGCTCCTTCAGCGCAAAAAACGTCCCGGCGCTAGGATTCAAACCAGGTTGGCACGAGTGGGAATCTCATGTGCAACAAGATGAGACGTTTCTGGAATTCCACTTGGTAAAGAAGAGCGGAAAATGGGAGATCACCTACTGGCGCGAAGCCGGATGGGCGGCCACTCCCAGCGAGATTCCACCTGGCTAAATGGAGAAGCCCAGAGGGGAGAAGCCCAGAGGGTCAAGAGTCATTTCGGGGACGCATAAAAGCACGGAAAAGGGGAGCACGGAAAAGGGGACATGATTCAAGCACGGAAAAGGGGACATGATTCAAACGCCGGTGTTTGTTGAGCCTTTCCGCCTTTGTCCCTCCATCACCGCCACAAACCGACGGACAATCACTTTCGCGCAGCAACGCGGAGCGATGAATGGCCGACGGTACCCCGGCGGAATTGCCCACCGCAGGTGTGTTAGTAGCGGCATTCCTTGGCCGCTCGTGCCATCACCTTGAGATTCTCCACCGGGGTGTGGAAGAAATGGTCGCTGGCGGAGGCGATGTAGCCGCCGCCGACGCCGAAGGTCTGGAAGAGGTGGTGGATATCGGCGCGGATCTCCTCGGGCGTGCCCTCGGTGAGCAGCCGGCCCTGGTCTATCCCGCCGATCAGGGAAACCTTTCCCCCCAGGATGCGCTTCACGTGCATGCGGTCGCGCGGCTCGATGTCCCCGCCGACGCCGGTGGGGCTTAAGGTCTCGCTGGCATCGGTGTGGTTATTGGGGATGCGGTCGAGGATGGCCATCATCCCGCCGCAGGTGTGATAGACGCTCTTGAGGCCGACTTCGCGCAGGGCATCGTTGATGCGGCGGTCGTAGGGCACGCAGAACTCATCGAACATCGCCGGGCTGATCACGGTCGAGCTGCCCGCCCCGCCGCCGGTTTCGATCAGGTCATACTTCGCCCCGGCCAGTTCCTCGTGAATGTAGGTCACCTTGCGGTCGCACAGGCGTTTGAAGAAGTCGTGCAGCCACTGCGGGTCATCCATCGCCCACAGGATGGCCGCCTCGGTGCCGGCCATCTCGCAGAAATCCTGCCAGCAGCCGGCCTGGCCAAAGGCGAAGATGAAGCCGCGGACGATGCCGGCATCGCCGGTGCGGTTGTACCAGCGGGCGACCTCTTTTTTGTCGAGAATCAGCCGCGGCAGGTATTTCAGCAGCATCTCCGCCTCGGCCTGATTGTGGATGGGATAGGTCACCCGGAAGCTGGTGTACTCGTTGGCCGCCTGTAGCCAGGTCAGGTCACCGTCGGGCGTGGCGATGCGAAAGCGGGTGAGATGCTGGCCATCCTTGGCGCCTTCATCCGTGCTGGAGACGATCCAATCCGGCGTCTTCTCGGGCGCGCAGGGGGCGACCGTGACCGAGGCGTCCAGCCCGGTGGCCTGGTAGGCCTCGAGCTGATCCATCCCATCCATGAAATGCTCGAGATGGTACGGCTGCCACTGGTGAATGGTGATCGGCAGACGATCCGGCCTGCCGCCGCCGAGGGCGATAAGCATGCGCTGTTTGCTGGTCATGACAGGACTTCCTCGTGCGTTGCCCTGGTGAGGTACGGCCAGTATACACCTGCGGTGGGCAATTCCGCGAGTACGCGGCCAAGGCATACAATCTCTGCAATGATTGTTCACGACCTGGGAGTGATGCGATATCGGCAGGCGTGGGAGGCGCAGGAAGCAGCCCACGCGGAATTGGTGAACGGCGGGGAGGAACAAGTGTTCTTCGTCGAGCATCCCCCGGTGATCACCTTTGGCCGCCGGCCGGGCGGGGAGCGGAACCTGATCGCGACGCCGGAGCAGCTTGCCGAGGGAGGCCAGGGGGGGGCGGGGGGGGCCGGGG
>DAIOHQ010000216.1:0-8598 GCA_036744635.1 Tepidisphaeraceae bacterium
ACAGGTCGCGGTACTCCGAGACCTGTGCCGTGTAACGACGCAGTAAGACACAGGTCGGCGTACTCGCCTCGTTGTTCCACACATCTTTTGGAATGGCCTTGGAGCCAATCCAGACACGGTTGAGCCCGCTGCTTTCTCGGCTCCCAAACCGCGTTTTTGGTAGCGCCAAGGCCGGTTTGAAAGATGTGTGGAAGAGCGAGGCGTACTCGCAGACCTGTGGTACCCAAACTGACCCACTGCCGGTATCCCCACTCCCTTCCCCACAGAGGGATGCTCTGTTTCCCCAGCTCCTCTGCATTCCGTCGTGATCTACCAAGGGTTTAGCGTTCCCACGCATCGCATCTGCCACCCCAGACTTCGGCCGGTTTCCCCTTGGGCTCACGCACCTGCGCTTCGGCTCACGCCTCCGCTTGGCGAAACCGGCCTCATCTCCGCTGTCGCTGCGACCGGCCTCACGGCATAAGACTGGTAATGTTGGAGCCAACCCGCTATTCCCACCACTCCAGCTCAATCTCGGCGAAGACCGGGTCGCGGGCGTCCAGGGCGGCTACTTCCGCCTGCTGCAGGGCGGTCAGCGGCAGGCCTTTGCCCCCCCTAGCCAGGTGTCCGGCGATCTCCATCAGGCGATCGAAGGCGGTGGCGTGGCCGGCGAAGCGCTTGATGGCGTAGTCGGCGGCGACGTCTTTGGCGACGATGAAGGGCCAGTCGCTGGCTTGGAGCAGGAGCAGTTGCCGCGCTCCCCGCTTCAGCATCCCCCGCACCGGGGGGTTGGTCTTCCAGGGCAGTTCGGCTAGCAGCTTGAGGAAGGTGTTTTCCGCGCGGTATTCAACCTCCCACATCCAGCGGGTTTTCTCGTTGATCCAGACGCCGTGGTCGCCATTCTCGCCCCAGGAACCTTCCGGCAGGCGCATCACCTTATCGGGTGGGGACTGCGCCAGCGCCTCCTCGGCGGTCACTAAATTGACGCGCCCCCCCTCTCCCCCCCCTGCTTCCCGGCTCAGGGTGTAGATGACATCGCGGAGGAACTGCGGGCCTTCGAACCACCAGTGGCCGAATAGTTCGGCGTCGAAGGGGGCGACCACCGTGCCCGCCCGGCCGGTCTCGCGGCGGTGGCCGGCGAGGATCTCGCGGATCAGGTTGCAGAAGTGCTGGGAGTGCTGGTAGAGCTTGGGGTGGACCAGGGCGGGGTCGTAGGGTTCTTTGTTGGCGAGGTCGACGGTCTGGTCGGTGACGCGATGGTAGCGTAATCCATGCGCCCCCCCTTGGCCATGCTTGCGATGGAACTCCAGATATTCGCCGGAGCCGGGGTAGCCGATGATGCCGGACCAGACCTGCTCGCTGACGCGGGGATGGCGGGCGAGGGCGTAGCAGCTTGGCGAGCCCGGTTCGCTGACCACTCCCACCGGCTCCAGCGGGCTGCGCCAGCCGCGGCGGACATCCCAGTAGAGGAGCGGGTCGCTCATGCTCTCGAACTTCGCTGGTGCTCCCCCTTCTCCCCCGCGCATCACGCCCAGCGGCTGGCCGAGCGTAACCAAATGCGTGTCCACGAAGAAATGGTCCAGTCCCTCGGCGGCCAGGAAGGTCTCCAGCCCCGGCCGGCGGCGGAGCTCACCCCCCAGCACGGAGGGGAGCCAGTGCTCCCAGGTGGGCCGATAGGCGCACTCCGGCAGCCAGACCCCATGGGAATCGACGTGGAGATGTTTGCGCGTCACCGCCGCGCCGGCACGGAGTTGGCCGCGGATCATCTGGTCGTTGAGCAGCAGCGGCAGGTAGCCGTGCGAGATGGCGCTGGTGAGCAATTGCAAATGTCCTTCAGCGTGGCGGGCGGCGAACTGGGCGGGGATGTCGCGGTCGATGCGCTGAAAGTGGGCGAGCTGCTGGGCGTACCAGGTCTCCCAGCGCTCGGCGAGAAGGGCGAAATTGTTTTCGCCCTTGCGCTCGAACTCCGCGCGGTCGAGCCGGGCCCGTTCCATCCGCTCGTTGAGATAGGCGACGAAGCCGGCTTTGAAATAGTCGTCGGCAAGCTGCTCAAGCAGCACCGGCGTCAGGCCCACCGTCAGCGCCGGCCGGCGGCGGTGCAGGGCGACCTCGCCGATCATGTCCAGCAGCGGCAAATAGACCTCGGCCGCCGCCTCGTACAGCCAGGCCTCGCCGTGCGGGGCAGCGCCGTGCCGCAGCACGTAGGGCAGGTGGGCGTGCAGGACGAGGCAGAGATTTCCGATGGGTTCGGGCATGGCGGCTCAACTCCCGCGGGGCGTCAGCGTCCGCAGCCACGGCGTCTGGCGGTGCCAGCGGAGAAGCCGTTCGCGCAGATCGCGGGCGACATCGGGCTGGGCGTCAGCCTTCGCCAGGTTGTTCATCTCGTAGGGATCATCGCGCAGGTCGAAGAACATCGCCCGGTCATCGGCCACCTCATCGTTGGCGGGCTGATATTCGTAGGTAGATGGATCGCGGAGGGTGGCGGCGTAGAGGTGGTCGCGGGTGCGGATGCCGATGCTGCCGCCGTCGCCGATGCATTCCAGATAGGCGGCGTTCTCGCCGATGGTTTGCTGTTCGCCGCGGACGACGGGCGACACGTCGCTGCCTTGCACGCCTTCCGGCACGGGGATGCCGGCCAGCGCGAGCGCCGTCGGCATCACGTCGATCAGGCTGGTCACCTGCTGACGCGCCACGGCCGGCTTCAGCGCCGCCGGCCAATGATAGATCAGCGGGATGCGGATGGACTCTTCGATCAGCCGGTACTTGTTGAAGCTGCCGTGGCTGCCCAGGTTGTCGCCGTGGTCGGAGACGAAGATCAGCAGCGTATCCTCCGCCAGGCCGGCCGCCTGCAGCGCCGCGCACAGTCTGCCCACCTGCCGGTCCATCAGCGTGGTCAGGCCGTAATACAGGGCCGTCAGATGGCGGAGGTCGAAGCCGGGCGGCAACGCCTCGGTCTCCGGCAGGTGCTCGCGGTAATAGAGATAATCCCAGCGGTAGACCTTGAACCACTCTGCATCATACGCCAGCTTGCCATCGACGAAGACGTTCGGCCGCAGCGGCACATCCTCCGGCCGGTACATCCGCAGGAATTCCTCCGGGGCATCGGCCAGCGGCATGTGCGGGGGCTCGATGTTGAAGTAGAGGAAGAAGGGTTTGTCGCCGCCGTCGCCGGCGCCAACTCCGTCCGCGCCGCCTGTACTGGCCCCGGCACCAGTGCGGGTGGACGCGCGGGCGCGGCCGGCCAGGAAGTCGCGCACGTGGTTCATCTCAAAATCCCAGCTCCATCCATCGGCGGTGAAGGGCGCAGTGGAGTCATGATAGAACGTCCGCCCGCTGTGGCGGTGAGGAACGGCCGGGCGCAGGAACGTATCAAACCCCACCGCATCCGGCGGCGGCTGCACGTGCCATTTGCCGATGCTGGCGGTGTCGTAGCCGGCCGCGGAAAAAGCTTCGGCGATGGTCGTGCCCGGCATGTGCCGCCGCACCGCATCCGGCTCGCCGACGTTGCCGCGCATGCCAGTGCAGGTGCGGGAATGCTGGCCGGTGAGCAAGATCGCCCGCGCCGGGCAGCAGATGGGATTGTTGCTGCACGCTACATCGAAGCGCACCCCGCCCGCGGCCAGGCGGTCGATGTTGGGCGTGCGAATGACCGCATTGCCGTAACACCCTGCCTCAAAGGCGCGCAACTGATCGCACACGCACAACACCACGTTAGGCCGACGATTCTGCTTCATGGGCGATTCCTCGCGGCTACGCGAGGCCGATGCGGGGATGTTAGGGGATTGCGACGGGCTTGGCGATAACCGCGCCGCATTCCGGGCAACGGTCGGGGGTGGCGCGGAGATCGTGGGCGATCACAGCCCCTTGGCCGATGGCGGCGGATTCTGCCCGGCGGCCAGCTCGGCGAGGATTTTCTTCATGCTGGCGGCGGGAATGAAGCTTACGCGGCCATCGCCGAACAGTACGTTGCTGCCGGCGTTGCTGTGATTAGCGAGGGGTTCGTATACGAGAACGGTGTCGGGCGAACACTTATTGGTGAATCCTTTGCCGAGATAGACATAGGAGAGGTGGCCAGGCTTGGCCATATCCGCGGCGACGGCCTGGGTGGTGGCGCCCGTTGCTTTAGTGTCCGTCGTGTCAGGGCAGACAAAGACATCGGGGCCTATATCATCTTCAAGCAACCCTTCGATGGTGTCCGGATATTTCCCGCCGTGATTGTAGCCGTGAAACAACAGCGCCTGGCCGATCAATCGCAGGTGGGAGGCGCATGATGAGCGTCGGATCGATTCCCCCCGATAGACCGAGTCCGGCAGCAGGACCGCGATCAACAGCGCCAGTGCCAGCAGGATAGCGATCAGCTTGTAGGGTGGACGTTTCCGCTTCCTTCGCCGCGGCCTCCCATACTCCAGCGCCGTTGGATCCGCCCTATCGCCCGCGTGTTCGTCAACCATACCATCTCCCGCTTTCGCAAACCTCGCCGCCCGTTCAGTCGCGACCCATCATACCACTCCGGCAATTTGAAATTTGCATTTTTCAATTTGCAATTTGCACTTGCATTCCTTCCCTACCCGCCGCTCGTCCCTCCCGCCGTTGCGTCCCCTCGCTGATTCGCCGCTTCGCTCCCCCTCGCCGCGTCAACCCTCATCAATCAGCGCGGCGGCGCATACTTGGCGATGATCATCTCCGCGCTCTTCAGCCCGTCGGTGGCGCTGGACATGATGCCGCCGGAATAGCCGGCCCCCTCTCCCACGGGATAGAGGCCGGCCATGGACACGCTCTGGCGGGATGGCTCCATGCGGGGGATGCGCACGGGGGAGCTGGCCCGGGTCTCGGGGCCGGTGAGGATGCCGCGGGAGGAGGCGTAGCCGCGGATCATGCGCTCCAGCATCGGCAGGCCGCGCACCAGGGCGGCGGTGACGATCTCCGGCAGCATCTCCGCCAGTGCGATGCTCTTGGAGCCCAGCGGATAGCTGGTTTCCAGAACCCCGTCGCTCTTGCGCCCGGCGAGAAAATCATCCGCCCGCTGCGCTGGCACCGCGTAGGAGCCGGAGAGAGAAAACGCCAGGCGCTCCCATTTCTGCTGGTAGGCGATGCCGCCGAAGGGATCATCGCCAAATTCTCCCGGCGCGATGGTCACCACCAGGCCGCTGTTGGCGAAGGGGGAGTTGCGCTTGGCGTTGGAGGCCCCGTTGGTGCAGATCTCGTTGGCGGATTCGTTACTGGGCAGAATGATCCCGCCGGGGCACATGCAGAAGGACCACAGATCGCCCCCGTGCCCCCCCTGCCCCGCCGCGCCGCCGCCGACACCGGTGGACAATTCCGCGGGCACGGCGTGCTTGGCGATGAGCTGATAGTCGGCCGGCGGCAGCTTGTCGCTGGCCCGGCCGAACTGGTTGCGGTCGATCATCTCCTGGGGATGCTCGATCCGCACCCCCATCTGAAACGGCTTGGCCTCCAGCGCCACCCCGCGTCGGGCGAGCATCGCGTAGGTGTCGCGGGCGCTGTAGCCGATGGCCAGCAGGCAGACATCGGCGGCGATCCGCTCGCCCGATTCCAGCAGCACCGCGCGCATGCGCGAGGCGGCGGCGGGCGCGGCTACAGTCCCTTCAAGCCCCGGATGCACATCCGCGGCTGCCGTCTCGATATCCACCACCTTCGCCCCGAAACGCACGCTCCCGCCGCACTCGATGATGCGCTTGACGATCCGCCGGCAGATCCCCGGCAGCCGGTCGCTGCCGATGTGGGGCTTGGCATTGATCAGGATGTCGGGGTCGGCCCCGAAGCGGACCAGGGCGCGCAGCACCACGGAATTGCGCAGGTCGTGCGTGCGCGAATAAAGTTTCCCATCGCTGTAGGTGCCGGCCCCGCCGATGCCGAACAGCAGGTTGTTTTCCGGGTCGAAGGTTCCGGTGGTGTAAAAGAGATGACGGGCGCGATGGCGGAGGGTGGCATCCTGCCCGCGCTCCAGCACCAGCGGCCGATATCCCGCCTCCGCCAGCGCCAAAGCAGCCAGCAAACCCGCCGGACCCGAGCCAATCACCACCGGCGGATCCTCCAGCGGCGCGCTCCCCGGCTCCGGCGGCCGATATTCCGACTCGATAGCCTCCAGCTTCACCGCCCGCCCCGCCGGGACTCGGGCCAACACACGTTCTTCATCCCCCTCAATCGCCACGGCCACATGATAGATCCAGGAAATCTCCCCCACCCGCCGGGCGTCCAGCGAGCGGCGCAGAACCCCGAACGACCGGATCGCCCGCGCCGGCACCTTCAGCGCCCGGGCGATACGCGGACCCAGCGCCTCAATCGGGGCATCGACGGGTAGAGAAATGTTGCGCACCAGCAGCGGCATCGGGGCATGGTACGCGGGCCGGCGAAGAAATTCACCGCGGAGCCAAGGGAGGAGGAAACGTGAAACGTGAAGAAGACTGCTCTTCATGTTTCACGTTTCACGTTTCTGCTGTCGCATGCCTGCTTCACCAGCCGCACTACATCTGTCGCCCAAAGTGGGCCACTTCCGGCTGGGCGATTCTGCGGTAGTCCGCCAGCGTCATGGTCACCGCGTCGCAGTGGGTGCCGGCCTGGAAGGTGACCTGGTCATCCTTGATCAGCGCCTCGTCGATCACGGTGGGCATGCCGTACATCCGGCCAATCGGCGGCTCAGCGCCGGGCTCGCAGTCGCCAAACAGCTCCCGGAGCTGGGCCTCATCGGCCATCTTCACCTGATCGGCGTCGAGCTGCTTTTTCAGCTCGCCCATGTCGATGCGGTAACAGGCGGGCAGGGCGCACATCACCCATTGCCCATCCGCCTGCACCACCACCGGCTTGATCACCTTTTTGCCGGAAATGTGCTCCTTGGCGGCCAGGTCCTGGGCGGTGTAGGCCGTGTCGTGATGGAGGGATTGATACCGGACCCCCATTTGATCCAGATACGATTGCAGTCGCATACAACCTCCTGCAAAAGAGTAATCCATCAACGTATCGCTGAAATCGCGGATGTCAAAAGAAAAATGGAGAAAAACCTGAGAAAAGTTTTGGCATGTCCATGCGCGGCGCGCAGCGAGCTCAGGCGGCCTGGCGGCGTCGGCGGAGCAGCAGTATCGCCCAACCGCCGGCGAAGACCACCGCGACGGCCGACAATGCCACAGTTGGCCGGCTCAGGCCGGCGGTGGTTGGGATTTCGCTGACGCCGAGAAACTGGCGGATGTATTCATCGTGGCCGGGAAGCGCGCCGGCGCCCGCAAAACGCCAGGTATCGGTGTGCCCGGTTCCGGGTGCGATCACCAGGCGCTTGAGCGACTGTGGGGACTTGCTGGCGGCCAGAATGGCGCGCTGGTCTGCCTCGGGAAAGGCATCTTTCTCGCCGGCCATGATCCAGATTCGCAGGTCATCCCGCCGGGCGACGGCGGACGGGATGTCGACGCCCTTGAGGATGGACTTGAGGTCGCCATGGACGAACAGCGGCGCCGCCCAGGCCGAGCTGTAGCCGGCTTTGCGCATCTCGTCGATCGCCAGCCAGGCGTTGCGGAACGGCGACATCGCCAGCACGCCGCTGATGCGCTCATCAGCGCCCGCCTCCAGCAGCGCGGTGGATGCCCCCATGCTGCGGCCATAGACGTTGTACGGCTTGGCCAGCCCGCGCCCGTCCGCCCAGTTGATCACCGCGCGCAGATCATCCTGCTCGTGGAAGCCGAGGGTGGAGAAGTGGCGGGAATGGGTGGACTGCCCGTGCTCGCGGAAGTCGAAAAAGATAACGTTCCGGCCGCACTGGCTGCGAATCCACTCCCAGCCGACCATGCGCTCCTTGCTGGAGCCGTAGCCATGACAGATGAACAGCGTCCCCCGCGCCGTCCCGCTGGCCGGAAGATACCAGGCGGAGATGCCGGCCGGGAAATCGCCGCCGGTCTTGACGGTGAAGGATTCAAACGGCTCGGTGGGAACGCGGGCGAAGCTGCTGCCGCCGCAAGCGCCCAGCACGCAGGCGAGGAAAAAGATTCTCAAAAGTGCTGCGCGGGCAAACATGTTCAACCAGCGATGATAGACGGCCAAGATGCGGATGTACATGCATGGCGATTGAGCGGGCGCCGGTTTACTGCCGGAGCCGCGTATCGCTGTTGCTGATGCCGCGCAGCGCCAGCCGCAGGGCGTCGACGTTGGTGGCCAGGCGCTGAGCTTCGGTGACGTCGATAATTTGTCGCTGAAACAGCTCGGTAAGGTGCTGATCGAAGCTCTGGCTGCCGGCCTCCTTGTTGCCCACCGCCCCTTTGAGCTTCTCGTATTCCCCATCGAGGATGTACTTGCGCACGATGGGCGTGGCCATCATGATCTCGACCACCGGCACCCGCCCCTTGCCTTCGCGGCGCTTGGCGAGGCGCTGGCCCATCACGCCGATCAGGTTCATGCCAAGCTGCGTCTGCTGCAGCTCCTTCTGCGCTGGGTCGAACAGCGAGACCATGCGCTCGATGGTCATGGCCGCATTGGTGGCGTGAACGGTGCTGAAGACCAGGTGCCCGGTGTCGGCCGCCCGCAGCGCTGTCCCCAGCGAAAAGCTGTCGCGGATCTCGCCGATCATGATGGTATCGGGGTCCTGCCGCATCATCTCGCGCAGGCCATACTCGTAGC
>DAIOHQ010000217.1:0-8532 GCA_036744635.1 Tepidisphaeraceae bacterium
GGCAAGCCTCAATTAATCCCCGCGGCGCGCCCACCGTTCGTGGGGAAGGTCAGGTCTCGGAGTACCGCGACCTGTGGCACCCGGCGGTGGTTGCGGGAATTACAAAAATGTCATGGGAATTTCGCAAACCTGGCATGATTCATGGCTATGCTGCGGTTTGTTGAAGCGTTCCAACAAGGATTGAACCATGTTGCGATTATCCGGGTCGAAGCAAGCGTCACGATGTGAGAAGAAGGCGGAGCCCGCGAAGATGGAGGCGCTGGAGGAGCGGCGGCTTTTGGCGGCGGGGTTGCCGCAGCCGGACCACGTGGTGGTGGTGATGGAGGAGAATCACTCGTTTTCGCAGATCATGAAAAGCCCGCCGCCTTACATCAAATCGCTGGCGGATCAGGGGGCGGTGTTTACCGATTCGCGGGCGCTGACGCACCCCAGCCAGCCGAACTATCTCGATCTGTTTTCCGGATCGGACCAGGGGGTGAAAAGCGACGCCACGCCGAAGCGGGTATTCGCCACGCCGAATCTGGGCGGGGAGTTGCTGGCCAACGGGCTGAGCTTCGCGGGATATTCCGAGGATCTGCCGGCGGCGGGATTTCGGGGATCGAAGGCGAAAAACTATCGGCGCAAGCACAACCCGTGGGTGGATTTCGCGGACGTGCCGGATAGCTCGAATTTGCCGTTCAGCAGCTTTCCCACGGATTTCACCCAGTTGCCGACGGTGTCGTTCGTGGTGCCGAACGAGAAGAACGACATGCACAGCGGATCGGTGGGGAAGGGGGATAAGTGGCTGATGAAACATCTCGACGCCTATGCGCAGTGGGCGCAGAGCAACAACAGCCTGCTGATCGTGACGTTCGACGAAGGGAGCCGCGGCAGCAACCAGATTCCGACGATCTTCGACGGTCGGATGGTGATGGCGGGGAGATATCCCGAGCCGATCAACCACTTCAACGTGCTGCGGACGATCGAGGATATGTTCGACCTTCCGGCGGCGGGGGCCAGCGCGACGGCGACGCCGATTGCGGATGTGTGGACGCCGCAGTCGGTGTTGAGTTAACCGCCGCAACGAGCCGGCACCGGAATCCCCGGACGTTCTGGTAGGGTGGGCGTACTCGCCCACCATCGGGAAACGGTGGGCGGGTACACCCACTACAGGCTGCTGCGCATCGGCCATGAAGGGTGAGAGTATGGATTAAACGCGGTTCGGCTATGATAGTCCTATCATGCAGAAGGCGGGGAGCAGTTGACGGCGGGGCGGCATTCAGCATAGTATCCGGATTGAAGGATGAATGCCTTCCGCGGGTTTTCCGCGGCGGGCGGCCTGGAAAGGATCTATCTTGCCGGTGCGCATTCCGTTTCTTGAGCGTGTGAGACAGCGGGTGGTCGTGCTCGATGGGGCGATGGGCTCCAACCTGCAAATCCGCGATTTCGATCTGCACCGCGACTGGATGGGGCATGAAAACATTTCCGAGGTGCTCAACTTCACCCGGCCGGAGGTGATCCAGGAGATTCACGAAGAGTTTCTGGCGGTCGGCTGCGACGCGGTGGAGACCAATACATTTGGCGCCAACAAGATCGTGCTGGCCGAGGCGCAGATGGCGGAGCGGGTGTTTGAGAACAACAAAGTCGCCGCGGAGATCGCGCGGCGGGCTTGCGATAAATTCGAGACGCCGGAGCATCCGCGCTACGTTGTCGGATCGATCGGGCCGGGGACGAAAATTCTTACGCTGGGAATGACGACGTGGGAGGTGATGGAAGACAGCTATCACGAGCAGGTGCGCGGGCTGCTGGCGGGGGGCGTGGATGTGCTGCTGATCGAGACGCAGCAGGACATGCTGGCGGTGAAATGCTGCATCAACGCGGCCAACCGGGCGATGACCGAAGCCGGCCGGCGGGTGCCGATCATGGTGCAGGTGTCGATGGACCAGGACGCCGGCCAGCAGATGCTGACCGGGTCGGATGCCTCGGCGGTGGTGGCGACGTTTTTGCCCTATGACGAAGTGGATGTGCTGGGACTCAACTGCGCGTTCGGGCCGACGGAATTGACCGAGTCAGCGCGGTACATCGCGCAGCATTGGCCGCGGGCGGTGAGCGTGCTGCCCAATGCCGGCCTGCCGGTGATGATCGACGGCAAGAGCCATTTCCCGATGAATCCGGCGGACTTCACCAAGGGGATGATGCGCTTCGTCGAGGATTTCGGCGTGGGCATCGTCGGGGGTTGCTGCGGCACGATGCCCGAGCACCTCAAGCTGCTGGTGGAGGCGGTGGGAGGTCGGGCGGCGCCGCGGCGGGAAATTGTGGTCAAGCCGCAGGTGTCGAGCCTGATGTCGGCCGAGGATATCCGCCAGGATAAGAGCTACCTGATTGTGGCCGAGCGGACGAACACCAACGGCTCGCGGCAGTTCAAGCGGCTGCTGCAGGAGGAGAATTTTGATGGCCTGGTGAGCATGGCCCGCGATGAGATGCGCGAAGGGTCGCACATGCTGGATGTGTGCGTGGATTTCGTGGGGCGGGACGGCGTGCGGGACATGCACGAGGTGGTGCGGCGCTTCGTCAATGCCATTGCCGCGCCGCTGATGCTCGACAGCACCGATCCGAAGGTGATGGAGGCGGGGCTGAAGCTGGCGGGTGGGCGATGCATTTTGAACTCGATGAACCTGGAGGATGGCGAGCATCGGGTGGCTGAAATCTGCGCGATGGCGAAGAAATACGGCGCTGCGGTGGTGGCCGGGACCATCGATGAGGACAAGCTGAACGCGATGGCGCGCACGGCCGAGCGCAAGATCGCCATCGCCACGCGCATCCGCGATCTGGCGGTGAACAAGTACGGGCTGAAGGATGAAGACATCCTCTTCGATCCGCTGGTGCTGCCGATCTCGACGGGGATCGAGGAGGATCGCCGCAACGCGCTGGAGACGATCGAGGGCACGCGGCGGATTTCCCGCGAGCTGCCCAAGTGCCACACGGTGGTGGGGCTGTCGAATGTCAGCTTCGGATTGAAGCCGGCCGCGCGGGTGGTGCTGAACAGCGCGTTTCTGCACGAGCTGCGCGAGGCGGGACTGACCGGGGCGATCGTCCATGCCAGCAAGATTCTGCCGCAGAACCGCATTCCACAGGAGCAGTGGGATGCGGCGATGGATCTGATCTATGATCGGCGCAGGGAAGGATTTGATCCGCTGACCGCGTTTATTTCGCTGTTTCCGGATGAGGCGGGGGCGGCAGGAGGATCGGCGGACGCGAAGAAGAGCGCGTATGCGGATTTGTCGATTGAGGAAAAACTCAAGCGGCACATTATCGACGGGGAAAAGCGGAATTTGATCGAGCACCTGGAAGAGGCGCGGCAGACCTATCCGCCCCTGGCGATTATCAACGATATCCTGCTGGATGGGATGAAAGTGGTCGGGGAATTATTCGGCTCGGGGCAGATGCAGCTTCCCTTCGTGCTGCAGAGCGCTGAGACGATGAAGGCGGCGGTGGCTCATCTCGAGCCGTTCATGGAGAAGGTCGAGGGGCAGACCAAGGGAAAGATCGTGCTGGCCACGGTGAAGGGAGATGTACACGACATTGGCAAGAACCTGGTCGATATCATTCTGACGAATAATGGTTACACGGTTTTCAACCTTGGCATCAAGCAGCCGGTGAATGACATCCTGCGGGCATTTCGCGAAAAGAATGCAGATGCGATCGGCATGTCGGGGCTGCTGGTGAAGAGCGTCGGGGTGATGAAGGACAATCTGGAAGAGCTCAACGCCCAGGGGGTGCAGGCGCCGGTGCTGCTGGGCGGGGCGGCGCTGACGCGGGATTATGCGGTGAACGACCTGGCCAATCTGTATCAGGGTTCGCTGTTTTACTGCAAGGATGCGTTCGCCGGGTTGGACACGATGGATCGGATTGTCGCGGGCCAAGGTCCGCAGCTTGTCGAAGAACAGCGCGCTGACGCCCGGCGACGGGCGCAACTGCGCGAGAACGCGGTGAAGCCGCAGGTGCAGGAAAACCTGCCGGCGCGCTCGGATGTGCGCAATGATCACCCCGTGCCATTTCCGCCGTTCTGGGGCCGGCGCGAAGTCTCGGCCATTCCGGTCGAGCAGGTGTTTCCTTACATCAATGAGAACGCCCTGTTCATCGGGCAGTGGGGATTTCGCAAGAAGGGGATGAGCGATGAGGACTACGACAAGACCATCGAGCAGACTGCCCGGCCGGTGTTTGCAGCGCTGCAGCGGCGGGCGATCGCCGAGAAATTGCTGCATCCCAAAGTGGTGTATGGATATTTCCCGGTGCAGAGTGAAGGGGATGATGTCGTCGTCTATCACACCGAGGAGTTTCTCTCCTGCACCTGCCACGGCGCCAGCGCGGTTGGCAAGCTGCAGCCCAGTGGCGCGCCGCGGGAAATGATTCGTTTTGCGTTTCCGCGGCAGAACACGCGCCGGCGGCTGTGCATGGCCGACTTCTTTCGCTCCAGGGAATCCGGGCAGTTCGACGTGCTGGGCCTGCAACTGGTGACGGTGGGGGACCGGGCATCGGAGGAGGCGCAGGAGCTATTTAAGGCGAACCGGTACCAGGATTATCTGTATCTGCACGGTTTCGGGGTGGAGTCGGCCGAGGCGCTGGCCGAGCTGTGGCACAAGCGCATGCGGCAGGAGATGGGCTTCGGCTCGGAGGATTCGCCGCGCATTGCCGAGCTGTTTCAGCAGGGGTATCGCGGCAGCCGCTTTTCGTTCGGTTATGGCGCCTGCCCGAACCTGGAAGATCGCGCCAAGATCGTGCATTTGCTTCGGCCGGAGTCGATCGGCGTTACCCTGAGCGAAAACTTCATGCTGGTGCCGGAGCAGTCAACCGATGCATTGGTGGTGCATCATCCGCAGGCGAAGTATTTTGATGTGTGAGGGTGGATGCTTCAGGCGAGGAAACATCGTGGAAACAGAGGTCGTTGAAACGAGCAATTGCCGCCGAGCGCAGCGTGCGGCTTCCGGGAAAGGTGCGCGATCTCACCACCGGCGCGGAATTGCCGAAGTCAGATCGCTATGCTCTCAAGGGTCGCCATATCTACGAAATCGCAGGCACTGACCTGCCGGTGACGGTGGGATAGTTAGGGCTGCCTCTTCCTGCATGACAGTGCGCCATCTTCATCCGTCAAGCGGGCGGGGCATCGGGCCGCTGGAGCGCCTCCAGCTTTTTCTCCAGTTCCTTGATGCGCTCCGCCAGTTGCGGAAGCTGGGTATAGAGCATGGCCACCCGCCGCGCCTGCCGGGCGGGCATGGCCGGAGCGCCGAGCAGCACTCCCTTGTCGGGAACATCCGTGTGTACGCCGGACTGGGCGCCGATGGAGACCTGGTCGCCGATGCTCAGATGTCCGGCGATTCCCGCCTGGCCGCCGATGATGACGTGGTGGCCGATCTCGCTGCTGCCGGCGATGCCCACCTGCGCCACCAGCAGCCCGTGCGGGCCGATCTTGGTGCCGTGGCCAATCGCGATCAGGTTGGAAAATTTTGTCCCCTTGCCGATGACCGTGCTGCCGAGGGTGGCGCGGTCGATGCAGACGCATGCGCCGATCTCCACATCATCCTCGATCACCACGTTGCCGATCTGCGGAATCTTGTGGTGCTCCCCGCCGTGGGTGGCATAGCCGAAACCATCCTGGCCGATCACCGTGCCGGCGTGCAGGGTCACGCGGTCGCCCAGGATGCAGTCGTCGTAAATCACCACGTTGGGGTAGAGAATGCAGTCGGTTCCGACTCGGACGCGCGGGCCGATGTAGACGCCGGGATAGATCGTAGCGCGTTCGCCGATGCTGGCGGAAGCATCGACATGGGCGGCGGGGTGAATACCGGCGTGGGGATGCCTGCGGTGGCCGTGCAGCAGGATTACTGCCTGGGTGAAGGCGTAATAGGGGTCACTGGTCTTGAGCAGCGTCACGCGATCGCTTGTCACGCCGGGAGCAACAATCACAGCCGCGGCGGCGGTCGACTGCAGCGATTTCAAATACTTGGGGTTGGCCAGGAAGCTGATCTGCCCCGGCCCCGCCTCTTCCAGCGTTGCGGCGGAGGTGATGTCGATCGACTTGTCGCCGACGACCTCGGCTTTCAGGTGTTGGGCCAGTTCTTCCAGCAGCATCGTGGCGGGATTGTAGCCACGGGCGCATTTTCCGCGAAAGGCAACGTCTGCAAATTGTCCGCAAAATCGGATCGCTGCCTGTCATTCTGAGGTACTCCGAAGAATCTGGATGGATCGTCGTACGAAGCCAGATCCTTCGGAGTACCTCAGGATGACAAGTGGGAAGGTAATCCAAGCTTGGATGAACGCTTCAGCATTGAGCACGAATTTCGGCGCATCTTCATCACCCATACGCCCCGCTCGGCAAAAATCCCAGCAGCCGCTTCTTGCGCGGGGAGGCGTCCTTGTAGCAGTGCTCGGGCATCTGGTAATTCATGAAGGGGAAATAGCGGTGGCCGATGATGCGCCGGGCGTAGCTCACCTGGGTCATATAGCGCACGCGCTCGGATTTATTGGGCCCGCCGCGGTGCCACACCTGGTTGTTGAACATCACCACCGTGCCGGCCCGGCCGGTGGCGTAGACGATCTCCTTCTCCCATTTGGTGCCTTCCATCGAAGGCGGCGGGGCGGCGCCGAACAGGTGCGATCCGGGAATGACTTCGGTCGTGCCAAAGCGCGGCTCTTCCACGTCGGTCAGGTAATAATTGGCCGTGAACAGCATCACCGGCAGGCGAATATTTTTGGGCGGGTTGCCGTCGGTCACGAAAAAGTGCGGCGGATCATCCTGATGCCAGCCGGCAATTCCGCCTTCCGGCGGCGTGCGGAAGGAGTTGTTGTGGACCACGTGGCAATCGTACTGGATCAGCTTTTCGGCGAAGCTGACGATGGGCTCGAGCTCGAAAAGTTTGAGGTTGGTCTCGCTGGTCTCGAACATGCGGAGGTGCAGCTCGAGCATCGTCCCGCGCTTGGGGGCGGAATTCAGCATCCGGTCCAGATCGGCCTTGAGCGGCTCGATCCACTGCGGCGGCAGCACATCGTGCAGCACCAGAAACCCATCGCGATGAAACTGCTCAACCCATTGGTTGATCTGCTCATCGCTTGCAATCTTTCCATACACCGCCGCGCTGCTCGCCGTTTCCATGCTTTGCTGCTCCTGCTGAAGTTCGCGCAGGTAGTATAGCCGGGACGGGCGGGCGTTCAAGAAGCGGCGCACCCGGTAGAGGCGGCGCATGCGGGGCGGCGCTGGTCCATCAGCGAATGGCGCGATGCACCGGCGGCGTCGCGGCGGCCAGGGCGTCGTGAATGCGATCGTGCAGGCCGGTGCCCTGGCGGAGGCGGGTCAGGTGCAGCTTGAATTCGCCGATGCTGGCGATGCGCTTCTCGATCATCAGCTCCAGCAACGACTCAATCTCAAACTGCTGGCGGTCGATCTCCGCGCGAAAGTCCTGGTGAAGCTGCCGCAGCACGCGGCGGACGTTGGGGTCGTCGATCAAGGCAAGGTCCAGCGGCTTGGAAGCGGTAGCGGTCTCGGTCATGGAACTCCTTGTGAAATGCGCTAACAGTGTACCGCGTTCGGGTGGGATCTGCACAAGATGCCGGAAAAATTGGACAGAATTTCAGACCCCGCGGGTGCGGAATGCGGCGCATACCGTCAATCATATTGCAGCACCGAATGCACGAGATGCGGAGCAACCCGCTCGCGGCCGCCCAGCCCGGCCAGCTCGATCAGCACCGCGATGCCGGCGATGGTTCCGCCCAGTTGGGTGACCAGGTCGCAGCAGGCTTTCATCGTCCCGCCGGTGGCCAGCAGGTCATCGACGATCAGCACCCGCTGGCCTTTGACGATGGCATCCGCGTGCATCTCCAGCGTGTCCTTGCCGTACTCCAGGTCATAGCTCATCGAGACCCGCGTGTGCGGCAGCTTGCCCGGCTTGCGCACGATCACGAACCCGGCCGACAGGCAGCAGGCCACGGCGGTGCCGAAGATGAAACCGCGGCTTTCGGCGCCGACCACCAGGTCGATGTTCTTGCCGCGGAAGGGATTGGCCACCATCTCGATGGCCAGGGCCAACCCCGAAGGATCGGCCAGCAGCGGGGTGATGTCGCGAAACAGAATTCCCGGCTTGGGGAAATCGGGAATGTCGCGGATCAGGCGGCGAAGGGGAGTGAGCATGGCGGCAATCGTAGCGGTCGGGGCAGAGGGTTCAAGCGGAATGGCCAGGCCGCCGCCGCCCGCGTAGCCGCCGCGGGTGGGCTTGGACCGGCGCTTGCTCGAAGGCGGCGCGGTTTCCGGCATCCTCGAAGATGCGTGCCTAGCCATTGACGCGGTTGAGCACGTGGTAGACCAATCCGCCCGGAATATGACGCGGGCGCCGGGGCATCGCCAGAGCGTATTGCCAGGCCCGAAATCACTCAACTTCAGCAGCGCTGAGTGGCAGGGGCGCTGTGAGCGGAACAGGGGATTGACAGGGGCAAATGTACCTGGCCCGTTTTGACCTTCCCCACAAATGGTGGGCGCGCCGGAAGGAGAGCATAATGCTCTTC
>DAIOHQ010000218.1:0-5950 GCA_036744635.1 Tepidisphaeraceae bacterium
CAGCGGCCGCGCCCCTCGCCGGGGCACTGCTGTGCGCCGTGCTGGCGGCGCCGGCGAGCGCTTCTCCCTGGGTGGATACAGTCTATTCCTATTCGCCCGGCACGCTGCAGGAAAGCCCGCAGGGCAGCGGCAACTACTTCAGTGATTCAAGCAAGGCGCTGGGGCCGTTTGATTCCGGGGCGACGTTCCAGGTTCCGACCACCGATGTGGTGCAGCTTGGGCAGGCGGGAAATATCGTGCTGGCATTCAGCCAGCCGATCCTGAACAACCGCGCCGCTCCCGCGACGAACAATCCATCGGGGTATGACTTCACCATCTTCGGCAATGCCTTTCAAAGCGGCTCGAGCTATTACCGCGAGCCGGGTTTTGTGGAGGTGGCGCAGAAGGATGGGCAAGGCCTGCCGGGAACGTTCTATTTGGTTCTGCCGGATGACGGAAAATGGCCGAGCCAGCTCGTCGGCGGAACCGACAGCGGGCAAGGCACGCAGCTTTACAACGGCTACGCCGACGTTCATCCCACCGATGGGACGGGCGATCCCTTGCTTCCGCCGGATGTGTCGGGGAATGCCGGCGGCGACAGCTTTCTGCTGGAGCGGGCGGTATTGGAATCCAGCCCGGGAATTCCACTGCTGGATCACGACGGCAACCCGCAGTTCGTGGCGCTGGAGAGCATCGACTTCATTCGCATCACCGATGCCATCGCCAACGATTCCAGCCCGATCACCGGGGCGTATACTACGGATGTGGACGCCGCCGTTGACCTGCCGGGAACCGTGCCGGAGCCGGCGGCGATTGTCGGGATAGCGATTGTGGCGGCGGGAATGGCGCTGCGGCGAAGGACAGGGGCGCGATGAGGTGCAGGGATGATCACGCGCCGCGCCGGGCTGAGGCCCGGCGGATTTACGCTCGTTGAGCTGCTGGTGGTCATCGGGATCATCGCGCTGCTGATTTCCGTGCTGCTGCCGACACTGGGGGCAGCGCGGCGGGCAGCGCGCACGCTGGTGTGCGCCAGCAGCATCCGGCAGATCGCCATTGCCTCCATCGGCTACAGCCAGGAAAACCACGGGCTTTGGCCGCCGGCGCACCTGGACTTCATCACCCGCAACCTTGACCGCTGGCACGGCGTCCGCTCTTCGGCCAGCCAGCCGTTCGACTTCACCTTCTCGTGCCTGAGACCCTATCTGCGGACGCCGGTGATCAAGCAATGTCCGGATTTTGAGCCGGACCGGGTGGGATTTGAGTCATCGGCCGGCGGCTACGGCTACAACAACCACTACATCGGCTCCAGCACCGCCGACATGGGATGGTCGGCCGCGGGCGTGAACACCGCCGCCAAGCAGAACCAGATCAAGAATCCCTCCTCCAAAATCGCCTTCGCGGATGCCGCGATGGGCCAGCGTTTCGGCACGGTGGATGTGCTGATCGAATATTCCTTCGTCGAGCCGCCGACCACCGAGGGGCTGACGACTTCGCCTTCGATTCACTTCCGCCACCGCGGGCGGGCCAACATCGCCTGGGCGGATGGCCATGTCACCGCCGAAAGCTTCGGCTGGACGTATCCCACCAATGTCTATGGGGCGGACAACGTGAAGCTGAAGCTTGGCTTCTTCGGGCCGGGGGATAACACTTTGTTTCAGCGCAACTGATTTCCCTGGACCGGAATCGAAACGGCGCATGGGCGAAACGGCGAAACGGCGATGGGATCTTCGTCGCCGCTTCGCCGTCTCGCCGGTTCGTCCTACGCCCGCCCCTCTGCTACAATGGATCACGTTGATGGCCCGGTGAACCAACCCCAGGTGAGATGTGCCCTTACAGAAGCTTCGCAGGTTGCGCGAGAATATTCAGTCGGTGTTTCTGGGGAATTCTCGCGCTGTGGAGCTGCTGCTGATCGGCCTGCTGGGGCGGGGGCACGTGCTGATCGAGGATGTGCCGGGGGTGGGGAAAACCGTGCTGGCGCGGGCGCTGGCCCGCAGCGTGGACTGCAAGTTTTCCCGCATCCAGCTCACCCCTGACCTGCTTCCCAGCGACGTGCTGGGGGTGTCGGTCTACAACAACCAGACGCAGGCGTTCGAGTTCAAGCCGGGGCCGATCTTCGCCAACATCGTCTTGGCGGACGAGATCAACCGCACCACCCCGCGCACGCAGTCAGCGCTGCTGGAGGCGATGAGTGAGGAGCAGGTGAGCGTGGAAAACCAGACGCTGCCGCTGAAGCGGCCGTTCATGCTGGTGGCGACGCAGAATCCCTTTGAGTTTGAGGGAACCTATTACCTGCCGGAGAACCAGCTCGACCGCTTTTTGCTGCGCATCTCGGTGGGATATCCCGAGCGCTCCGCCGAGCATCGCATCCTGACCACCCAGCCCGGCCGAACGACGCTGGCGGACCTCAAGCCGGTGATGTCGGGGGAGGATGTGGTGGGTTTGCAGGATCGGGTGCCCGATATCCGTATCGACACGGCCATCGTCGATTACATCCTCGACATCGTGGAGGCCACCCGCCACGATGAGAAGCTCCACCTGGGGGTTTCGCCGCGGGGGGCGCTGGCGCTGACGCAGGCGGCGCAGGCCTGCGCGGTGGTGAATGGGCGGGATTACGTGACGCCCGATGACGTGAAGACGCTGGCGGTGCCGGTGTGCGCCCACCGCATCATCAGCAAGACCTACCTGCACAACGGCGATGCCAACGCCACCGCCCGCATCCTGCAGGGGATTCTGGATGCGGTGAAGGCGCCGAGCTGATTCAAGCGCACGATGGGCTGATCCAATTGGGGATTGCCTGGCTGGGCTGGGCCTCGCCCTGCGCCCCCCTCCGCTCAGTCCGGGCATTCCGGCAGGCGCAGGAGGGTGTCGGGCGCGAGCTCATCCTTGCGCGTCTTCAAATAGCGCCTGCCCCCGTGCATCGCGATGACCAGGTCGACGCGCTCGCCATCCACCAGCGTGTAAAACGCGTAGGTCCCCAGCTCCATGTCCCCGATCGCCTCCCCCTCGGTCATCCACCAGTGCTGGCCATCCTGCTCGCCGCCAATGTGGGTGATCCGCTCCTGGAGGTTGGTCCGCCCGGATTTGAGAATGCACTTCACCTGGACGCGCTGTGCCATCACTGCCTTCAGTGAAAATCCCCCTGACCTGGCCCCGACCACCATACCGCCGCCCCCCGGCATTGGAATCGCGCCAGGCGCAATCCCGGCCGCGCGCCTGGCTGCGCTGCGGCAACGACAATCTCGCACCTGCCCCCACATCATCCCACCCCGCGGTCGCCCCTTCGCGCCTTCGCCGCTTCGCGGGGAAGATTTCCTCCGGCGGCGAACCCGTCGCCGGCGGTCACAGCCCCCGGGCCGAAGGGGGCGGGTTGCGCCCGGCGGCCAGTTCGGCGAGAATCCTGTTCATGGTGGCGGCGGGGATGAAGGCGACGTGGCCGTCGGCGAAGAGGACGTTGCTGTTCGCGCCGCCGTGGTTGGCCAGCGGCTCGTAGGCGACGATGGTTCCGGCAGGGGATTCGTCCGTAAGGCCCTTGCCGCAATAGATGTAGGAGAGATGGCCGGGAATGGCCCATTGCGCGACGATGGCCTGGGTGGTGGGGCCTGTGGCTTGGGTGTCACCCGACTCCCAACAGATGAACACCTCAGCGCTGAGGCCTTCTCCGAGCAAGCCTTCGAACGTATCGGGAAATTTTCCGCCATGATCGTGGGCGTAGAGCAGCATCGCGTTGCCAATCTGGCGGAGATTTTCGGCGCACTTGACTCGGTTTGCAACCGGTCTGGCGCTGTGCGGCGGGCGGGAGTTCTGGTAGGCCACCACCCCGGCCACGCCCAGCGCCGCCAACGCGATCAGAAGCAACAGCCCGAAGCGCCGGCGCGGCGGCGGTGGGGCGTAGTCGAGGGGATGGGGCGGGAGATCGCTCATGGCTCACTGTCCCTTCGCCGATGGCGGCGGATTCTGGCCGGCGGCGAGCTCGGCGAGGATTTTCTGCATCGTCGCGGCGGGAATGAAGTTCACGTGGCCATCGCCGAAGAGCACGTTGCTGCCGGCGTGGTTGTGATTGGCCAGCGGCTCGTACAGGAGAACGGTCGCTGGCGGGCATTTGTCAGTCAGTCCCTTGCCGAGATAGACGTAGGAAACATGGCCGGGGGTCGCCAAAGAGGCGCCGATTGCCCGCGTGGTCGGGCCGGCGGCTGGCGTGTCGGTGGTGTCGGGACAAGTGAAGAGCGCAGTGCCGATTTCCTCTTCGAGCAGGCCTTCGAGGGCGTCGGGATATTGTCCCTCATGATCGTTGGCATAGAGCCGCATCGCCTGGCCGATCTGGCGGAGGTTGGCGGCGCAGTTGATGCGTTGAGCTGTCTCGCGAGTACCGCTTATGCTCGGCCCCACGAAAGAAATGAGAAGTTTGACTGCAATCACGCAAAGCGCGACAGCCGACACAATGGTGAGAATGGTGACAAGCCTTGCCTCCCGGTTGTTGCGCTCAGGCCGGCCATACTCCAGCGGCAACGGCTTTGAGCCACCGTCCGCGCGTTCTTCATCCATACCGCCTCCCGCTCTCGCAAACCTGATCGCCAGCTTGGTTGCGTAGCATCATACCAACTCTTCAATTTGAAATTTGCATTTTTCAATTTTCAATAGTCCGCGGCTCGCAACCACGCCGAAAACAAACAAACACCGCGCCGCCGCGACACCCCGGCCACAGAGGGCATGGCGACGAACTCCGCGCCATCGCCTACAATTGCCTACATGCGGGATCGGCGTCCCAAAATGCGGGCGGGGATTTCCACTCCGGTGCGGCGCAAGCCTTCGCTGGATTTTTCCGTCACCGGGCTGGTCTACTGCACCATGATGATGTTCATGGGGCTGGCGGCCATCAACAGCCAGGCCAACCTGCTGTTCGGCGTGTTCGGGCTGATGATCGGGGTGCTGCTGGTGAGCGGCACCATCAGCCGGCTGGTGCTGCGGCACCTGATGGTGCGGCGGGTGATGCCCGAATCCGCGGTGGTGGGGGAGCGGACCACCATCACCTACGAATTCACCAACGAAAACAAATTCTGG
This sequence comes from Tepidisphaeraceae bacterium, assembly GCA_036744635.1. Taxonomy (GTDB): domain Bacteria; phylum Planctomycetota; class Phycisphaerae; order Tepidisphaerales; family Tepidisphaeraceae; genus DAIOHQ01. The sequence continues at coordinate 5,038 of DAIOHQ010000218.1, forward strand.
CCGAGCCTGTCGGTGTCGCTGGGGGAACTGGATGGGTGCGATGGGTTCGTCAAGCAGCCCTTCACCTACATGCTGCACGCCGCCAGCGGGATGACCGCGGTGGTGCCCACCGAAGTGGTGCCGCGGCGGCGCGGGCTGTATGACCTGGACCACTATCAGCTTTCCACCAGCTTCCCGTTCGGGTTCATCAAGCGCGCGTTGATCCGCCGGCAGAAGGACCCGATTTTGATTTACCCGGCGATCGCCCAGGTGAGCGGGAAATTGCTGCAGATGTGCCGCTCCGCCGAGAAAAGCGGGGCGCGGATGCGCCCCCGCCGCGGCGGGCTGGATGAGTTTTATGGCGTCAAGGAATACCGCCCCGGCGAAAGCCCGCGGATGATTCACTGGCGGCGCAGCGCCCGCACCGGCGTGCTGGTAATCAAGGAGATGACCCAGGTGGCCCCGCCGCGGCTGATGATCCTGGTGGATACCTACCTGGCCGGGCGCAGCGCTGAGGAGCACGCGGAAGCAGGGGGGGTCGAGCGGGCGATCGCGATGGCGGGATCATTGGCCAGCGTTGCCCTGGAGGGAGGGTTGTCGGTGGGGCTGGGGTGCTGGGATGGGGGATTTTTTGGCATGAATCCCAACCACGGCAAGCGGCATCGGCGGGACCTGCTGGCGGCGCTGGCCCGGTTGCCGCTGAATACAGAGCACACCGTGCAGGAGCTGCTGGATTTCAGCCGGGAGATCATGAAGACCGGGACGACGCCGGTGCTGATCACCCCGCAGAACCTGCAGATGGGCCTCAGCGAGCAGGCCCGTGGCGGGATGCTGGTGATCGCGGCCAGCTCGCCGGAAGGGCAGGGATGGTTCACCTTCGCGGCGGAGGTGGATTTCGCCCACTGCATGCCGGCGGAGCAGGAGGGGGGGAGGG
>DAIOHQ010000218.1:5960-8442 GCA_036744635.1 Tepidisphaeraceae bacterium
AAATGATGACAAGGTGAAGGGGTGACAAGGTGACAAGGTGAAGGAAGATGAGGGGGTGACAAGGTGACAAGGTGCCAAGGTGAAAAAGAAAGAAACTGACGGTTGTGCAAATTCTTTCACCTTGTCACCCCCTCACCTTGTCACCTTGACATCTTCTTTCTGAACCCCATGTACGACATTCGCCAGTTCAAACCGGTCCTTTACTTCCTGCTCGTGATGGGCATGAGCGGGTTCGCGCTGGCGTTTGACGCCCCGGGGGTTTGGCTCTTGTCGGTGGGGGGGATGCTGCTCAATGCCTGGCTGGTGAAGACCGGGCGGTTTCGGCCGCTGCCGCGATTGCTGGCCAACGGCATCACCATTCTCGCCCTGCTCTACGTCGGCACGCAGTTCCGCCTGGGGAACACGCCGGTGCAGGTGATCGGGCATTTCCTGGTGCTGCTGCAACTGGTCAAGCTGTACGAGCAGCGCGGAAACCGCGACTATGCCCAGCTCCTGGTATTGAGCCTGCTGCTGATGGTGGCGGCGTCGATCAACACCGCCAGCCTGCTGTTCGGCATGCTGCTGATCGCCTATCTGTTCGTATCCCTCTACTGCTGCCTGCTGTTTCATTTGAAGGTGGAGAGTGACCTGGCGCGGGCGGCGATCGCCATCCGCGAAGAGAACATCAGTCCCGCGACGCTGCGCCAGGACCAACGCTACTTGAGCCGGTCGATGCGGCGGCTGACCGGGTTGGTCTCGGGCGTTTCCATTACCGCGGCCATCCTGGTGTTTCTGCTCTTCCCGCGCGGCACGGGGGCGGGGTTGCTTGGGCCGCTGCAGATGCGCATCACCGAGACCCTCACCGGCTTCAACGACAACGTCAGCTTTCAGGATGTGGCCAAGATCACCCAGAACAACGAGGTGGTGGCCTACGTGAAGGTGTGGAAAAATGATCAGCCGGTGGCGGGGACGGAGCAACTGCTGCTGCGCGGCGGCACGCTGCAGGAATATGGCGGGCTGGAGGGGACGGCCAACGCCGCCGCCAGGCAGTGGGCGCGGTCGCGGTTCTACTCCGAGGATGTCGAGCGCATCGTGGGCGCCAAGGAGAAGGGTGTGCTGGTGGAGGGATACGGCGGTGAGGAGTGGCGGCAGAGCATTCAGCTTCTGCCCACCGGGGCGCACGCGATTTTCGCCATCGGGGCGCCAATCTCGTTCAAGCCCGGCCGCGAGGTGAAGGTGCGCTATTCAGCGCGGGATGGAATCCTGCACGGGGCGGAACCGATCCAGCAGCGGCTGGATTATGAGGTGGTATCGCGGGCGGAGTTGCCGGTGGGGGCAGGGGGGGCGCGGGAATATGCGCGCCTGCAGCGCGTGGGGATCTCTTCCGATCCGGCGGCGCTGGCGAAGGTGCGGCCGTATGCCCAGGACCCGGAGGTGAGCGGCAGGGATGCGGTAGGGGGGGCGCTGTATCAGCTTCGCGGCAGGCCGGATGCCCCGGCCGATATCGACGAGCGCATCGCCGGGGCGATGGAGCAGCATCTGCGCACGAAATTCACCTACACCCTGGACCTTACCGACCAGGCCAAGCTGCTGGAGTCGGAGGATCCACTGGCGGCATTCCTGTTGACGACCAGGCGCGGCCACTGCGAATATTTCGCCGGGGCAATGACCCTGATGTGCCAGAGCCTGGGGATGCAGGCGCGGATGGTGATCGGCTTCAAGTGCGATGAGTTCAACCAGCTCGGCGGCTATTACATCGTCCGCCAGTCGCACGCCCATGCCTGGGTGGAGGTGCTGACGCCCAGGGGGTGGCTGACCTTCGACCCGACCTCCAGCAGGGAAGATACCTCGGCCAACCGCGCTACCACCTTCTGGGAGCGGACCAAACACCTGTTCAATTTCCTTGAATACAAGTGGGCGAACTCGGTGGTGGCGTATGACAGCGACAACCGCGACAACCTGGTGGGCAACCTCGAAACCCGCATGACCCGCGCTGCCAGCCGCAGCACCAACCAGGTGAATGACTTCTGGGCATGGCTGAAGGACCATCAGCTCAGCGTGTCATCCAACCTGCTGGCGGGGCTGGTGGGGCTGATGCTGCTGGGGCTGATCGGCGCGGTGGCGTGGTATGTGATCGAAAACGTGAGGCTGCGGCGGCGGGCAGCGCATCTGGGGCTGGCAGCACTGCCGGCGCAGGACCAGGCCCGGCTGGTGCGGCAGCTTGGTTTTTATGAAGACCTGAGCAACCTGCTGCACCGTCACCGCATCGTGCGACCGCCGTCGATGACCCCGATGGAGTTCGCCGACTCGCTGAGCTATCTATCCGGTGAGTCGCATTCGACCATCCTCCGCCTGACCCATCTGTTCTATCGCATCCGCTTCGGCCGGGCGGAGCTGAAGCCGGCCCTGCGCCGGCGGGTGGGGGCGGCGATCAACAAGCTGGCAACCTGCCTCGCCGATGAGTTTGCGCCGCGGGCATGATCTCCACCTGCGGGTGGCGGGC
>DAIOHQ010000219.1:0-8376 GCA_036744635.1 Tepidisphaeraceae bacterium
TAACTCTTGTTTGTGGCGGCCCCACCTTTTACCCCCTCTCCCGGTACTCCGGGGGAGGGATGGGGTGGGGGTCATTCCACAATCGCCACAGTCCAGCGCTGCACCGTTGCCAGCTCCACTGCCGCTACCAGATTTCTCACCGGCGCTCCCGGCGGGTATCATCCGCGCATGGCGTCTCTTTCGCATCCTCAAGACATCGTCGCCAGACTGCGGGAAATGCAGCGGCACGTCCGCGCCGCCGTGATCGGCTCCCGCGACCGCGCCGGCCTGGCGGGCGTGCAGCGCACCAGTTCCGCCGACACCATTTACGGCATCGACGCCCTGATCGAGCCGATCCTCGAGGAATATCTCGAACACTGGGGCCAGTCGCTGCCGATGGTCGTCATCGCCGAAGGCCTGGAACCCGAAACCGGCCGGACGTTTCCCGCCGGGGCCAAAGAGGCCGATTGCCCGGTCCGCCTCATTCTCGATCCCGTCGACGGCACCCGCGGGCTGATGTATGACAAGCGCGCCGCCTGGAGCCTGGCCGGCATGGCCCCCAACCGCGGCGCAGTCACCCGCCTGCGCGACATCGAGGTCGCGGTCATGACCGAACTCCCCACCGCCAAGATGGGCCGCGGCGATGTCCTCTGGGCGATCAAAGGCCAGGGCGCCCAGGCCGTCCGCGAGGTGTTCAGCAGCGCTGGCGAAGTCGCGGATTCAAATCCCCCCACCCCTCTTCCGATTCGCCCCTCCAGCGCGGATACCATCAGCCACGGCTTCGCCACCGTCTCCAACTTCTTCCCTGGCACCAAGGTGCTGGCCTCGGAGCTGATGGAATTTCTCGTGCGGAATCTGATCGGCCAGGCCGATGTCACCCGCGCCACCGTCTTCGACGACCAATACATCTCCACCGGCGGGCAGTTCTACGAGATGATCGTCGGCCACGACCGCTTCAACGCCGACCTCCGCCCGCTCTTCTACCGACTGCAGCAGCAGCCCGAAGGACTCTGCTGCCACCCCTATGACTGCTGCACCGCGCTGATCGCCGCCGAAGCCGGCGTGATCCTCACCGATGGCCGGGGCCAACCCCTCGATGGCCCGCTCGACACCATCACCGGCCTCTGTTGGGCCGCCTTCGCCAACCCCATCCTGCTCCGGCAGATCGAGCCGCTGATCATTCAGTTCCTGAAAGAAAGGTAAAATAGCGCTCCGCGCCCGTAGGGTGCGATTCATCGCACCATCCGCCCCCGCAAGCCGCTTATTCCACCTGGCCGTCACCATCGTGATGTCCGCCCTGCCGCAATTGCCCCAGCAGTTGCTCCAGGTCGATCGGCTTGGCGATGAAGGCATCCGCTCCCAGCGCTGCCGCCTCTTCGCGGCGGGCGTGGGTCATGTCGCCGGTGAGCACCAGCACGTTGCGCAGCTCCCTTGGCCGCTGCGCCGCAACCGCCTTCAGCACTTCCGCGCCATCGATGTCCGGCAGCATCATGTCCAGCATCAGCACCTGCGGGTTGGACTCATACAGCAGCCGCAGCGCCGATCGTCCATCCGCCGCCTCGGTGACGTGTACCCCGTGGTCGGCGAGGATTTGCGAGGTCGCCCGCCGCGTGGAGGAATGGTCCTCCACCAGCAGCACGCGCAGCCCGCGCAGCCCGCGCAGGCCATTCTCCGCCTCATGAAGCCGCCGCAGCAGCGCCTGCTCGCGGACGGGCAGTTCCTGACCCGCCGCCTGCGCCGTCGCCGGCATGATGACCGTAAACGTGCTCCCTTTCCCCAGCCCGCTCTCCACCGCGATCTGGGCCCCCATCGCGTCCGCGAGGCGCTTGCAGATCGCCAGACCCAGCCCCATTCCCTTGCTCCGGTTGGGCTCCGCGCTGCTGAGCTGGAAGAACTCGTCAAAAATGCGCTCGATGTGCTGACCGTCGATTCCCATGCCGCTGTCGGCCACCGCGATCCGCACCCGCCCATCTTCCCCCGCCGACGCCGTCACCCGGACGAATCCGTCATCGGTGTATTTGATGGCGTTGGTCACCAGGTTTAAGATGATCCGCAGCAGCTTGATGCGGTCCGCCCGCACCCGCATCGGCGGCGCCGGCGGGACGATCTCCAGCCGGATCTTCTTCTCCAGCGCCACCGGCATCAATTGCCGGCACTCCTCGACAATCGCGGTGCCCAGGTTGAACTCCGACAAGCTGAGCTCCACGTTCCCCGAATCGAATCGCGTGAGGTCCAGCACATCGCTCACCAGCTCGACCAGAGCGGTGGCGCTGCTCTGCAGGTCGGCGGTCAGCTCCGGGATGTCGGTCGCCAGATCGGGGTTCTGCGCGCCGCGCTTGATCAGCTCCGCCAGCAGGTTGATGGCGTTGGCCGGCGTGCGAATATCGTGGGATGCCGCCGCCAGGAAGCGGGTCTTGCGCGCTGAGGACTCCTCGGCGGCGCGGCGGCGATTCTCCAGCTCGCGCTGCAGATTTTTCTGCGAAGTGATGTCGGCGAATCCGCAGACGGCGCTGACGATGTTGCCGTCGCGGTCGCGGATGGGGGCGGCGCTGCAGAGCAGGGTGACCCGCTGATCCGCGAACTCGAACTCCAGCTCCTGGTTGACAACCAGTTCTCCGCGCAGCGCCCGTTTGATGGGCGCATCGGCAATCGGACTCTCCACGCCATCGCGATAGTTGCGCCAGTGCGGGGCATCGGCGCCAAAGAAATCAAAATCGGCCGGAACCCGCAGCAGCGCCGCCCCCGCCGGATTGATCCGAAGCGCCGATGACCCGCAATCGATGATGGCGGCGCCAATCGGGAGAGTGTTGAAAATCCCCTCAAAGCGGATGCGCTCCCGCTCGACTTCCTCAAACAGCTTCTCCGCCTCCAGACTGATCGAAGCCTGCGACGCCAGCGATTCCAGCAACTGCACCTGCTCGGCCTGCCACTGCTGCACCTGCGTTCCATATACTTCGATCGTCCCGACCGCCTCTCCGGCGACGCGCAGCGGCGCCGCCAGCACCGATCGAAAGGCAGCGCCGCCCTTTCGCCCGGGCAACACCAGGTCCGGCCGCTGGCTCACATCTTCGAGATATCCCAGCCGATCCTTCTCCAGCACCAGCGCCCCGAACGATGACGCATAGCGAATCGTCATCTCCGCCGCCGGCTCAAACCCGCTGCTGCAGACCAGGTGCATCGCATCGCCGCGCCGCTCCAGTATCGCCGCCGCATGGATCGGGCCGTTCCCCAGCTCCGCCAGCGTCTGGCAGATCCGCTCCAGCGTCTCCTGGCGCGACAGCTTCACCGTCAGCGTGCGCGACAGCTTCAAAAGCGCCGCCAGCCAGTGCTCGCGGCGCAGCAGCTCTTCATTGGTCACGCGCAGCTCTTCGCTCTGCTGCTCCAGCTCCTCGGCCTGGGTCTGCAGCTCCTCGTTCTGATGGCTGATTTCCTCATCCCGCTCCGTCACCTGCTCATTGTGGCCGAGCAGTTCCGCGTTCTTTTCTTCCAGGCTTTCGCGCAGCCGGATGAGCCAGTGCACGATCCCGCTCACCGCCAGAATGTCCAGCAGCACCATGCCTAATCCGATGCACCGATACACGATCCCGGCATCCGCACTGGACTGCGGCATCAGCCAGCCGAACTTGATGGCGCTGATCGCGAAAAACGCCGCGGCCATCCCCCAGAGGATGCGGACATCCCGCATCCAGATGCAAACCAGCAGGGGCAATCCGAAGGCCACCGGCAACACGTGCTCCGGCATCCACCACAGGCGCAGCACTGCCATCAGCGCCACCAGCGCCGCCGCCACCAGCAGCGACTGCGCCAGGCGCGGCCGGGTGAATCGATACAGGGATTCGCCATGCTCCGTCATTGAGAAGACCTGCGATAAATCCCATTATCCAGCCGAACCAGCCCCAAATCCGCCGGCGGCCTCTCCGCCTTTCCACTTACCAATATGCCGCCCGCCCCCCCTAGCCCCCCTGCCCCCAACGCACCCGCCAACTGCTGCCACACCTGCGCTGCCGCCGCCGGCTGCAGATAAATGACAAGATTACGACAGAGGATCAGGTCCCATTCCTCCCCGATTGAACCGTCAGGGGTACTCATTTGCCGCCAGGTGGTTCGCGCCCGCAGTCGGCCATCGATCCGCCACCCCGGCGGCTCGGGATAAAAATATTGCTGAAAGTCTGCGGGTATCGTCGCCAGATCCTGGCGCGAATAGATTCCCTCCGCCGCCTCCGCGACAGCATCCGGCCGGCAATCCATCCCCAGCAGATGGCAGCGCGGCAACAATCCCTCCCGCTCCAGCAGCATGGCCACCGAATACAGCTCAGCGCCGTTGGAGCATCCATGGCTCCATATTCGCAAAGATTCCTGCCGCTGCAGGCGCTGACCAAGCAGCGGAATCACCCGGGCGCTGATGGCGTCAAAAACATGCTTGTCGCGAAAGAAATCGGTCACCCCAATGAGCAGGCAGTTCAGTGCTTTTGGAACCAGCTCGCGCCGAACCCGCAGCAGCCGCCGCGCCTCGATGGCCGACTCCACCCGCAAGGCGCGCAAACACGCCGGCAGGCGGCGGCGCAGCATCTGCGGCCGGTAGTCCTCCCAGCGCAGCCCAGCTTCGGCCAGCAGCCAGCGCAGAAATCCACGCTCCTGCTGCGTCCAGGGAGCGGCCGCGGCCGCGACCCCGCCCGAAGCCTTCCGGGGTGCTTCTTTATAGGAGAACTGGAACCGCGGCAACTCGACGCCCGCCGGATCGGCAAAAACGACGTGCCGATAGCGGTTTGCCCGCGATGTCGTACTGTTCACAACCCATCTCCCGCGTGCGAGATATGGCACCTAACCCCCCGCCTCCACCTCTAATCCGATTATTTCCGCCACTTTAACACAATTCCACCCCCAACTCCAGCATTTTGCCGCACCTGCTGAAATACCTTATGGAATCCCTGCAAGTGCCCAAATATTCCCGGCCACCGCGCCTGCGCCTCCCCTTAGAGACTGTTTCAAAAATCCTCTTCGGCGGGGCAGACATTCCTGCCATGGCCCGATGAGCGGCGGGTGTGCGCACCTGCCCGAATCCAGCCATATTCTTCCCCCGCCGCCCTCCCGCTTCCATCAGCACCCGCCCACTCTACAATCCCCGGCGTGCCCACCATCCCCATGTTCAACCCCCCCCTCGCGCATCCCAACGCCGCCCACGACATCTACGCCCCCGGCGGCTACGAATGGTGGCACTTCGCGGCCATCGACCCTCTCCAACAACTCACCATCCTCGCCACCTTCTACCGCGGCTACATCCTCGACCGCCAATACCTCCGCCAATATCGCCGCTACCTCCGCCAGCCCACCCGCCGAAAACCCCCCGCTCCCGCCGACTTCCCCTGCCTCGCCCTGCGCGTCCTCTCCACCGATTCCCAGCGCCCGCTCAACATCACCGAACGCGCCACCGGCCCCCTCCACCTCACCTCATCACCCCTTCACTTCGCCCTCAACGCCAACGTCTTCAGCCAGCACGATGACGGCGCCTATCACCTTCATCTCCACAGCCAGGGCAGGGAAGGTTTTACCGCCGATCTCACCTTCACCCCCAGCTTCCCCCATCCCCCGCTCACCAACATTCTCACGCCCGGCGCAGGCGAACACCGCTGGATCGCCGCCGCCCCCAACTGCGCCGTGCGCGGCTCCATCTCCATCCCCAGCAGCAATATTTCATTCTCTGGCTTCGGCTACCACGATCACCACGTCGGCACCCGCCCCATCGCTCTCGGAAATGGCAGCTTCACCCTCGCCCGCGCCATCACTCCTTCCCGCGCCCTCGCCTTCTGCAGACTCACCGGCCCGCAAAACTCCCCATCCACCCTCGTAGAATCGGACGCGCTATCGCTGCGATCCGCGCCCGCTCTTTCCCATCGCGACTGGATCACCCGCGTCCACCGCACCAGCGACATCCGCATCGAGCAACTCACCCTGCTCTCCCGCAACCGCTACAGCGCCCACTTCGAATACGATGCCACCCTCGAAGGCCAGCCCGCCCGCGCCCTCTGCGATGTGATCGCCCCCGCCCCCGCCGGCGGCCAACTCCTCGCCGACATCCTCGCCCCGTCCGCATAGTCACGAAATCATTCACCGGAGAGAAGAGAAGAATTTTGCCACAGATGGGGCACAGATCAGCACAGAAAAAGAAAGGCACGAACGCGTATTTCACTTCGCGCCTTCGTGCCTATGTGCCTCTCGCGCTCTGATCTGTGTTTATCTGTGGCTAATTCCCTCTTCCCTTTTTCTCTGCGTCTCTTGCGGTGATTCTGCATTTTGTCTTATGGAATCTTCTCCACCACCGGCACCACCGCTGCCTCCAGCACCAGCCGAAACTGCTCCAGCTTGAAATTCTCCAGATAGCTCGATATCGGCAGCCACACCGGGTGAAAATGAAACGCCCGCATCTCCTCCTCCGCCCGCTGCAGCGTCCACGCCTGCTCCACCATCCGATAGACCGCCACCGCGCACCCCGTCCGGTCGCACCCCTGAGCGCAGTGAATGAACACCGGCTGATTGGCCGGCTCCGCAATCACCCGCAACACCCTCGCAATATCCTCCTCGCGCGGCCGCCATGGAAAACTCGGAATGCTCACATACCGCAACCCCAGCCCGCGCAAGTCGTGCCGGTCATCGTGCATCGCCCGCAGGTCAACCACCGTCTTGACCCCCAGCCGCCTCAGCTCCTCGAACCCCTCCCGGTCCGTGGCCGCCCCCCGAAAAATCCCCGGCGACACCCGCCCAAAATTCGTCACGTGCGTCGGCGCCGCCTCCACCGCCACCGCGCCGGCCGGACGCACCCCGCGCGACTGCATCTGCCTAGCACACCCCGGCGCCAGCGCCGCCAGCGCCGCGATCACGACGATCCGCCACCCCGCCACACCCGCAATTTTCCGCATGTGATTCATCATATTCCCAAGTCCCATCCGTCCACTTACTACGAAGCCTCCACCCCTGAGGATCGACGGCGCATTACAATCCAGCCGGAATTGTCTTGATTGGTGGGGCAGATCATTCCTGTCTGCCACGGCTGGATGAGTGCAGGTGTACCCGCCTGTGCGAATCCAGCCGTATCTTCCCGTCCCGCCCGAAGTGTCACGCACCCCTCAGGATCGACTAACCCCGCCCCGCCCCCTGACAACTTCCCTTCCGCGCGTACAATACGGCGGTCCAGCCAAATTGGACAGAAAAGGAACCACAACAGCCCATGGCAGAGAAACTGGTCATCATCGGCTCCGGTCCGGCGGGTTGGACCGCCGCGATCTACGCCGCCCGCGCGAATTTGCAGCCACTCGTCTACGAAGGCGCCATCTCCGAAGAAAACCGCCTGCTCGGAACCCTTCCCCTCGGGCAATTGAACCTCACCACCGAAGTCGAAAACTTCCCCGGCTTTCCCGACGGCATCATGGGCCCGGAACTGATGCTGCGCTGCCGCGAGCAGGCCGAGCGCTGCGGGGCCCGCATCATCACCGAAGACATCGTCGACATCGACCTCTCCCGCCACCCCTTCGTGGTGAAAGACTCCGCCGGCGCCGCGATCGAAGCCCAAGCCGTCGTCATCGCCACCGGCGCCAGCGCCAATTATCTCGGCCTCGAATCGGAAAATCGCTTTAAGAATTTCGGCGTCTCCGCCTGTGCGGTCTGCGATGGCGCCCTGCCGCGCTTCCGCAACAAGCCGCTGATCGTGGTCGGTGGCGGCGACACCGCCGCCGAAGAAGGCACCTACCTCACCAAGTTCGCCAGCACCGTCCATCTCGTCCATCGCCGCGACACCCTCCGCGCCAGCGCCGCCATGGCCGACCGCATCCTCAGCAACCCCAAGGTCAAACCGATCTGGGATTCCGCCGTCGCCGAAGTGCTTGGCGACGAGGAGCGCGGCATGACCGGCGTGCGCGTGAAAAATCTCAAGAGCGGCGCGGAAACCCTCATCGAAGCCCCGGGTATGTTCGTCGCCATCGGCCACACCCCCAACACCAGGTTCCTCAAAGGCCAGGTCAAGACCGACCCGCGCGGATACATCATCCTGGAAGACCCCTTCCGCACCACCACCAACGTCGAAGGCCTCTTCGCCGCCGGCGACGTGGCGGATGCCACCTATCGCCAGGCCATCACCGCCGCCGGCATGGGCTGCAAAGCCGCCCTCGACGCCGAACGCTGGCTCGCCAGCAAAGGACACCACTAACCAGGATTATTCCCAAAAGAGATGAAGAATGCCCCTTCGTGCCTTCGTGCCTCTCTGCCTTCGTGCCTTTTGATCCGCTATATTGCCCTCGTGGATCGACCCCAAACCTTCCCCCGCACCCACCGCCTCTCCGGCAAGGCCCAATTCGCCGCCGTCTACGATGCCCGCGTCAAGCAATCCCGCGGCCCCCTCTCCATCTG
>DAIOHQ010000220.1:0-8319 GCA_036744635.1 Tepidisphaeraceae bacterium
AACATTGTCAGCGTACACCGGCTGACCTTCAACCTGGCGCGGTGGACCTATGACACCATCGTCACGGATACCTCCGCCGCGGACTTGTCGCAATTTACCATCACCCACGGCGGCAGCCCTGTCCATGCCACCGACATCGCCACCGGCGCCGGGACCACGAGCCTGTACGTCGACTATGACAATCTCATCTCCGCCGCCGACACCTGGACCGTCAGCGCGGACCAGGGACTGGTCTTTGCCGGCGGGGCGGCCCTGGCCATCCCCGAAAGCGGCGCGGTGGTGTGACCGAGGCCACAGGCGGGGACGATGGAGGAGGGAAGGCAGAAGAGCGAAGTCGGAAGTCAGAAGCCAGAAGTCAGAAGTCGGAAGTCACAAGCAACTCAGGCAGCGAGGATTCAGGTCCCCGCCGCCTTTTCGTTCGTGCAACGGACAACTGACAACGGGCAACTGACAACTCAATACCACAGGTTCAGGATCAAGGCCGGCTCGCGCATCTTGCCTTCGAAGACGCCGGTGGTGCTGGTGACGAACTTCACCTCCACCTCGGGATGGCGGTCGAGCCAGTCGTTCACCGCATCATCCAGATATCCCAGCCCCTGATCGCTGAGCTTGCCGTGAAACGAGCGCACCCGCACCGCCCCGGTGCCGGTGATCTTGGCCGGGCGCTTCCAGGTCTTGGCGGCGTGCGATGCATGGACGCCGAAGGCCTGAATCTTCTTGGCGCCGCCCTCGGCAACCTCTTCTTCGTCGAAGCCGATGGGAGCCAGTTCCTCGGCCGTGGGCATGCCCTTCTGCGTGGGCATCGCGGCGATCTTGGCGGGTTGTTGATGCGAATCACTCATATCCTGCTCCTTTGTTCGTTTCCCCGGAGGTGTTCCGCAAGAGTATACCATTGGTTCTATCAGAATGTTATTCCTTCGAGACATCAATTTTTCGACCGCGATCCTGGTAGCACGGGTTTTCAACCCGTGCCTGACGGGCAGGAACAATAAACGCCCTGTTGCCTCCACAGGCCTTGGCACGGGTTGGAAACCCGTGCTACGAAAATCCAATCCGCTGGCGGCCAGCGCTTTCGCTCCCCGAGCGCAGCGAATATGATCTGTTTCCATGGGGATCCCCTCTCTCGCCGCTCTCAATCCCTTCGGGCCGATCTTCAGCAAGGAGCTGCGCACCACTGCCCGCCGCAAGCGCACCTATTTCCTGCGGCTGTTTTATCTGGGGATGCTGTTCCTGTTTCTGCTGATGGCGTGGGCGGGCAGCGCGGGCGGCCGGTTCGACAATCAGGCCATGAGCGTCGTCGACCGCCAGAACCAACTGGCGATGCTGGGCCTGGAATTTTTCGAGACCTTCTCGATGTTCGCGGTGATCGCCATGGCCGTCATCGGACCGGTGCTGACATCCACGGCCATCAATACCGAACGCCTGCAGAAATCGCTCAACGTGCTGCTGATGACGCCGATCACGAGCTGGCAGATCATCTCCGGCAAGCTCTTTTCGCGGCTGCTGATCGCGCTGACGCTGCTGGGGCTTTCGTTGCCGGTATTGGCGCTGGTGCGCCTGCTGGGCAGCGTCGAAATCGAGGAGATGTTCGCGGTCATCTGCCTGGCGGTGTCGGTGGCGCTGTTCACGGCGGCGCTGGGATTGTTCTTCTCGGTCTTCATCAACCGCGCCTACGCGGTGATTTTGCTCTCCTACGCGACGCTGCTGTTTCTCTACCTGTTCGTGCCGTTCATCACCGGCTTGATGTTTTTTCAGAATGCGAACGGGGTGAAGTGGATGTCGACCCTCGCCATTCCCAATCCGATTATCTGCGCCGCGCTGATCGCCATTCCCAATCCCATGGGCGGCATCCACGGCACCCCCTGGATCACCTGCTGCTGCATCCACATCGCAATGGCGGCGGTGCTGGTGCTGCTGAGCGGCCTGCTGCTGCGGCGGGTGACCCGCAACGCCGGAGAGAAGGCGACCGGCGTGGCCGACAGTGAGCCGGCGCCGCTGCTGTCGATCATCGAACACGCCGATGGCGCCGACATGGGGCCCGCGGCGCTGCCGGCCAGGATCGTCAAGACCCGGCGGGTGAAGGTAAACCGCACCGTCGCCGACAACCCCGTGTTGTGGCGCGAGCTGCGCCGGCCGCTGATGAACAAGTTCTGGCAGGGGATCGTCGCCGCCATTGCTTGCGCCACGCTGCTGGGAATTTCCTATTACGCCGTCGGCAGGGACGAACTGGACCGCGCCAACACCCAGATCCCCTTCGCCTTCGTCTTTCACGGCCTGCTCACGCTGCTGGTCTGCGTGCTGGCGGCCACCAGCATCGCCCAGGAAAAAGAGAGCGATAGCTGGACGATCCTGCTCACTGCCCCCATCAGCGGGCGGCAGATCCTCGTCGGTAAGTTCTTCGGCGTGCTGCGCCGGATCTTCTGGCCGATGGCCCTGTTCACCGCCCACTTCCTGATTTTCGTGGCCATGGGGGTGATCGACCTGCAGGTCTTCTTTTTGATTATCTGGGTGCTGTTTTCCTTCAACGTGCTCTTCATCGCCACCGGAATCTACCTCTCCCTGCGCATCAGAAAGGTCACGCTGGCGGTGATCCTCAACCTGCTGGTGCCGGTGGTAATCTACATCCTGGTGCCGCTGGTGCTGTCGATTTTTGATGAGCTTTCCCGCTCGCGCCCGTCCCGTTACCTGTCGTCACAGCCGTATCAGAACTGGACGGAGCTGGTATTCTGGTACTTGCCTTACTACTACCTCGCAATGGCAATCTCAGAATGGAGACGGCAGCAGCACGATTACCGGCTACCCGGCGGAGACAACTGCTCACCCGCCTGGTTTCTTGGCATCGCCATCGCCATTGGCATGGTCCACCTGGGCCTGTGCGTGCTGATCCTCGGCCGCGCCGCCGCCCGTTTCAACCGCATCGTCGGCCGCGCCCCCCAGCGCGTCGATTACGTCGCCGCCCCTCCGGCGCTCGATGCTGCCTGCTAAATGACCGTGCCCAATCCAATGCAACTTGTCATGCTGAGGTAATCCGAAGCATCTGGACTGATCCTGCAGCCCGCCCAGATGCTTCGGAGTACCTCTCCGATGACATCAAAGATGCGGAATCGCGCACGGTTATTCACGCTTACGGATTGAAGTTGATATTGACGGCATCAATAATTCCGTCGCCATCGCCATCCTGACTCTGACTGCCATCCGCCGGCGGGGCGGCCGGCGCAGCCGGGGTGTTCCCGATCTCCTTGAGTTCCTCAATCAGGCTCGCCAGACGCGTCTGCGTCTCCCTGGGTTGTGAGGCCCGCAACTCGCGCAGCAGCCCCACCGCATCGGGCCCCATCGCAATCAGCTCGGCCTCAGCGCGGTCGCGCTCGCGCCAGTCAACGCTGGCCAGCTTCGGCAAAACCTGCTCAAACTTCCGGCACAGCGCCTTCGACGGGTGCGGATACGGTTGCTTGTAGCGGCCGATCAACGCCAGCGGCAGCCGAAGCGGCACGCCGCACGTCAGCACCGCGTCGATCGCGGGCTGTTGAACCTGGCCGCTCATCGTCGAGCCATCCCACATTTCCAGGCGCACCTCCAGCTCCCGGCCTTCGATGTGCTCCAGCCCGCGAATCTGCGCAGCCTCGACGTCGATGCGGGCAAAGCCGGTGTCGAGCTGCAGCGCGCCGCGCAACGTGCCGAACAGCAGATCCCCGCCGGCCAGCGCAAGCGTCGGCGCATCCTCCTCCACCTCCGGCGGCAGGCCATTGAACTGAAGACGGTGAATCGCGCTGGCGGGAATGCGGCCTACCCCGCCTTCGCCTCCGCCGCCCGCGCCCGCGCCGTCGGCGCGGCCGGGGCCGACGAACAGTTCAAACTCCCGCGCCGTCACCAGTCCCGAGATGCGCGAGCCATCGGTCAGCTCGATCACGTGTGTCTCGTGGTCGCCATCGGCAAACGCGATGGAATGAATCGCCGCCGCCGGAATGCTCAGCAGGCCAAACTGCGTGGCCACTTCCACCGGCGACTGCGGAATGCCGATGCTCAGGCGATCCCCGCCGCTCAGTTCAACCAGGGCGTGATCGAGGTTCCATTCCTCCGCCTCATCATCGCTCTTGCGATAGCCCACCCGGGCAATCTGATTCCACGGCACGTGAAGCATCTGCCCGGTGGTCAGCTCGAAATCGAGCCGCTGGTTTTCCAGACAGCCGCCGATGATTTCGCCGTCGCGCGTGACCAGAAGCTGCCGCGGGCGAAATTCGCCGGCGTTGATGATCGATATCACCTGCTCGGCGGGGACGCTCACGCGGCCGCACGCGGATTGCATCGCAAAGGAGGATTGCTTCACCGTTCCGCAGCAGCGGTCTCCCCCCTTGAGCTCCAGCACGTCGAACATCTCGCCGCGCAGGATCGGCTCATCGCCGATGAACTGATTGTCGCGCAGGAAATTCACCACCAGCCGGGCGATTTTCGGATCCATTCCCTGCAGATACTGCCGATCCTTCATCTGCTCCATCCAGCGCGCGGCATCCTGCAGATTCCCCCGCCTCGCCTGAATATGGACGATCGCGATGGTGCTGTGGGCGGGCACTTCGACGTCATACCAGATGTTCACGTTGTCGGTGTTCTGCTGGATGTCCATCCGCGGCGTCACCTTGGCCCCGCGCCCTCCGCCCACCATCGCCAGCACGTTGCGCTGATCGTCCACCGCCATGCCGATGATGCGCTTGCCGTGGCGCTCATCGACCAGGGGCTGGGTGCGCCCCACCGCGCCGCCGAGGTTGAAGTACACATGGAATTGCGTCTTCACCGGGGCGGGGCCGGGATTCTCGAAAATCTCCGTGAAGCGGCAGAATGACAGCTTCTGATTGACCGCGATCCGGCGCGAGACGATCAGGTTGTCCATCTGCATCGGCCCGAGCGTGACTTCGTTGCGCTGGCGGTTGAAGCTGGCGACGTTCTGTGCATAGAACTGGGCATTGCTCTGCGAAAAAAGATGCCCGCCGCCGTCGTATTCATCGTTGCCGCCGTCGCCGATGCTGCCATCGTTCTGCACATCCCAGGAAACGCCGCTGTCGTCCGGCAGCACCAGCGGAAGACTCACCTGCGCCTCGGCCTTGTCGGCCGGCCCTGCGGCGGGCGCGGTTCGGGCGGGTGAGCATGGCAACGCCAGCAGCGCCAATGGCAGAAGGAAGCGACGCAGCGACGCAGCGACGAAGCGACGAAGGGGACTCATCCACCCCTTCGTCGCTTCGTCGCTCCGTCGCTGCGTCGCTTTCCGCTTCATCGCTTTCCGCTTCATCGCTTTCTCTCTCGGGCTCGCTTCCCCTGCATTGCCCAATGCCCGTCGCGCTCGCCGCCGAGCCTATCAACCCGCATTCTCCTGCCTCAGAAGCATCCCCTCCTGCAGTTCCTGCACCGGCGCGGCCGCCGGCGCCGGCGACTTCTTCTTCTCGTCCGTCTGCTTCTCAATCGCCTTCATGACGCCGTCGATCCGCTGCTGGCCTTCGGCTGACTGCGCCGGCCGCAGCTCCTTGAGCATGCCGATTACCACCGATCCCATCGCCGTCAGTTGCGATTCCGCCTGCTCGCGCACCTTGGCATCCTCGGCGTTCAAATCCTTCACGATCGACTTGATCTTCTCGGCCACCACCGCTGACGGCGCCGGCCGCGGATTGGAATAATCCGCCACCAGCGCCACCGGCACTTTCATCGCCACGCCGCTGCTCAGGTGGCATTCCAAATCCTGCTCCTGCAACTGCCCGCTGACGGTGGTGTCATCCCACAGCGACACCTGCACGTCCAGCGACGATCCCTTGGCGGTGTGCGACAGCTTCTTGATCTCCGCGGCGTTCAGCGAAATCGTGTCAAACGCCGTGTCCAGCTTCAGTTTCCCCTCCAGCTTGCCGATCAGATGGTCCTGATTCTGCAACTCCAGCACCGGCGTCGTCTCATCTTCCTCTTCCACCTTCCCCGCGAGCTGCAGCCGGCCGATGCTGCTGGCCGGGAATTTTACGGTGGTTTCCTTCGTCCCACCCGTCAGCTTCATCTCAAACTCGGTCGCATTCACCAGCCCCGCGAACTTGCTGCCATCCGTGAGATGAATCTCGTGTACGCCATGCTCATCGCTCTGAAACAGGATGGCCGCGATCGCCGCCGGCTTGATCTTCAGCACGCCGTAGCGTGTGGAAATGTCGATCGGATCGGCCGGCATCTCGACGCCCACGCGGTCGCCGCTGCGCATCAGCACCAGCGGCTTGTCGAACACCCACTCTTCAGGCTCGCCGCTCCGCTTGCGGTATCCCATGCGCACGATCTGCCCCAGCGGGATGTCCGTCACCTGGCCGCTCGACAGCTCCAGCTTGATCGATTCCTTCTGCAGCTTTCCGCCGAAAATCTGGCCATCGGAGGTGACGACAAGCTGCCGCGGCTTGAAGTCCCCCACGTTGATCATGCTGATCACCCGATCCACCGGCAGCTCGACTGCGCCGTAGAAAGTGTCGAGCTTGAATGTCGTTTCTTTCAGGTTTCCCTTGTACTGGTCCCCGCTGCGCAGCTCGACGATGTCGAACACATCGCCGCGCAAAATTTCGTAGTCGCCGATGAAATTCTGCCCGCCGGCGAAGTTGACGATGATCTTCCGCAGCGCCGGCGGCACCGATTGCATCAGTTTCGAGTCCTTCAGCGACTTCACCCACTTCTCGCCGGAATCCACGGTTGCGCTCATCCCGTGCAGGTGCATCAAAGCCACTTCCTTGCCGGCCGGGATGTTCACCTGGATGCTCGCCTGCACGTAGCTGTTGCCCTGCGGGCAGTTGATGGCCGGCACCGTCTTGGAATTCTTGCCGCCATACACTTCCACCGCACAGCGCCCGCCCTGGATCGGCGTCTGCGCCACCCAGCCCAGGTTCTGATCCTTCTTCTTCGGGTCACTCACCATGGTCGAGGCATTGATCCCGTAATTGAAGTTCGACTGCACCATCAACTGCACGTTCTGATCCTGGTTCTGCGTGTTCTTGAAGACGTCGATGTAGCGCACATATCCATCCTCCTTGTTGATCAGCACCCGCCGGGTGACCGTGATGTTGTTGGCGTTCATCCCCTCGAACACCACCTCGCCGGTTTTCTCATCGATGCGCGCCTGGTTGCGGTTGTTCTGCGGCTGATTGCCGTTCACCATGATGGTGGCGCCCTGGCTGTAAAAATTGTTGCCGTTCTGCTGCTCCTGCAGCATCCCGTTCGGGTTGATCATCCAGTTCACCCCGGCCGTGTCCTGCTGCTGATACGGCAGGTTGATCTGCCCGCCCTGCACCCCTTGTGCCGCCGGGCGGGCAAATAGAGCGTGCTTCCAACCGAACGTCCAAACGTCCAATACCGCCAGCGAAATCACGGCCGCCACCATTGCCATCCGATGTGTGCGAGTCATAGCTGTCACTCCTGTATCACGCTGCGGAAGTCAGGCGCCAGAAGCTGGAAGATCCCCCCACTTCTGACTTCTAACTTTGCTCTGCTGAAATCCCCGAAGCGCTTCCGCTCTTACCCCATCTCCCGGTACTCCGGGAGAGGGTTGGGGTGAGGGTTCTGCGGCGTGCCCCAGAGGATTTCAGCAGAGCATTCTAACTTCTGACTTCTAATTTCTGCATTCATCATTCATCATTTCGCATTCATCAATTCTCTTTAGCTTAGATGCGCCGCGACACCGCATGTTTCGCCCTGTCTACCAAACTCTCGCCCCGATCACACCACCTTGTGCAGATAAATCACCTCGCCGCTGGTATATCGCATCGTCCCGCCAACACACTCCCCCACCACCCGTGCCACATCCTCCGGCGAAAGCGTATTGGCCTCGGGATACTGCTCCTTGCTGAGAATCGACCGGAACATCGCCGTTTCCGTGGCCGCCGGCGCGATCGCATGGACGCGCACGCCGATCTTCTGCCCCTCCCGCGCCGCCGCCAGCGTAAACAGATTCAGCCCCGCCTTGGCCGCCCCATACCCCGCGAACCCATCGAAAGGATTCCTGGCCGCCGCCGACGAAATATTCACCACCACCCCACCCCCCTGCCGCCGAAACGTCCCCCACAGCGCCTTGCAGAAGTAAAATGCGGCCGACAGATTCGTATCGAGCACCGCCCGCCATTCCTCCAGCGTCATCTCCTCAATCGACCGCACCGGCGCGTACCCCGCGTTGTTCACCAGCGCATCCACCCGCCCGAATTTCGCCAGCGCCCCTTCCACCACCCTCGCCACATCGCCTGCGCGCGACACATCCGCCGCGATCACCAGCGCCTCGCGTCCGCCATGCATCTCTCGTGTCTCCAAAAGCGGCTTATCCCCCCGCCC
>DAIOHQ010000221.1:0-8303 GCA_036744635.1 Tepidisphaeraceae bacterium
TGGTGGGGCAGACATTCTTGTCTGCCACGGGACAATGTACTCATTGGCCCGTCCTCCGCCGATTTTTCAAACAGTCTCTCAATCCTTGGGCGTCTCCGGTGCAACGGGAACATTCTCGTTGGTTCGGCCTTCCTTGGTCTGCTTGTCATCCAGCGCCTGCACCTCCTGCGGAGAAGGCGAGGTATTGTAGTTCATCAGCCGCCTGTCATATTTATAGGACCGCGCCGCCACCAGCCTCAATAGCCGATCGGACGGCGTGTACTGATAAACCGCCAGCGTCTGCGTATCCACATCCAGCAGATAGCAGCCCCAGGCGCGTTCGGCGAGCTGCCCGGGCATCACGAAAACGCCCGCACCGCCGGCAATCGGCGGCTGGTGCTGCCCATACGCGCCCGGCAAAAAATCCGGCACGCCGCCGCGGTTCAAAAGAACCACCAGAACCGCCAACAACAACGCCGCGTTGGCGTACAGACCATAGACTATCAGCTTGCGGTGGCGGTTATCAGTCATGACGTTCAAGCCGCCGGGCAATTACGGCCTTATGCCGGGCAGCGCCGATGCCGATTCTATCCGAATGGCGGCCATGCCTGCAAGATTTATCGAAATTTCCGACGCCGCGAGGCGCATGATGTGTTCGACCGGCTGATTGTACCTTGGTGGGGCGGACATTCTTGTCTGCCATGGCCCGGTGAGCGGCAGGTGTACTCGATTCTGGTGGGGCAGACATTCTTGTCTGCCATGGCTGGATTCGGGCAGGGGAGTACACCTTCCGCTCATCCAGCCATATTTCCTCGGAGCCTTTATCTCGATGAGCGCAGTGCAGCAAATCCCCTTCACCCCTTCCCAACCGCTGGCCGACCGCGAGCACGCCCGCATCCCCATGCCGCGCTTCCTCCCCGCCCACCAGCCCGCCCATGCCCTCGGCATGAAACCGCAAAAAGCCCGCCATGGCCCCTGGCTGCAGATCAAGGCCGCCTATCGCATGGAATGGAACCGCTACGACCTGCCCATCGCCGGCCTCGATCCGCGCCTCGAAGGATTCCGCATCCTCCACCTCACCGACCTGCACCTCAAACCCGCCTGGTACCGGGCCTATGACAATCTCCTGCAGGAAATCCGCGAAAAACAACCGGATGTGATCCTCTTCACCGGCGACCTCATCGACGACAAGCGCGACCACCGCCCCGCCCTGCCCGTGCTCCATAAGTTTATCGAGCACCTCGAATCCCGCCTCGGCACCTTCGCCATCCTCGGCAACCATGATGGCGACCTGCTCATGCCCGAGCTGGCCGAAATGAACTGCCGCCTGATGGATGGCCAGACCATCGTGCTGGAAGAAGGGCGCGGCGGCGTCGAGCTGATCGGCCTCCAAGGCCCGTACCGCATCGACTTCGACGAGAGCAACCACCGCCACATCCCCGCCAAATCGCCCCACCGGGCGCGGGTGGTAATGTCTCATTATCCAGACTTGATCAAGTGTACTGCCCACCTGCAACCCGACGTGTTCTTAGCCGGCCACACCCACGGCGGCCAAATCTGCCTCCCCGGCGGCAGGCCCCTGCTCACCCACGATTCCCTCCCCAAGAACATGGCCAAGGGACTCCACCGCGTCGGCAACACCTGGCTGAACGTCCCCCGAGGCATGGGATTTTCCGGCCTCCCCTTCCGCTTCTTCTGCCCCGCCGAAGTAGTCGAGCTCCGCCTCACTCAAGAGACTACAGAATGATGAACTCCGAAGGCACTTAGGCACGAAGGCACGAATGGAAGCAGACGTATTTCCTTCGTGCCTTCGTGCCTCTTGCCTTCGTGCCTGCTTCTCTGCAAGTTACGCCAACGTCGTCCGGAAACGCGGATCGGCGTTCACATCACTGATCTTCGTCTTGCCGATTTTCACCTTCTTGCCGAAGCTGGTGGAGAGCAGCAGCGAATCAGCGCTGACATCCCCCTTTACCGTGATCCCGACAATCGCGCTGCCGCCGAGCAGTGTGTCATCGCCATTGAAATACACGCCGTCAACCGGATCCAGCCCGGCCGCGATCACCGAATTGTTGACCGTGTTGGCCTTGAATGACTTGATGAAGCCGGCGCCATGCTGATCATCGCCCCCGCCCACCTTGTTATCCGCGCCCAGCAGCGTTCCAGATAGGAGTTGTGCCCCGTTCATCGTGCCCACCGAGACGGTTCCAAACGCCGGACCCGCGATCACCCCGCCGCTGG
This sequence comes from Tepidisphaeraceae bacterium, assembly GCA_036744635.1. GTDB lineage: Bacteria > Planctomycetota > Phycisphaerae > Tepidisphaerales > Tepidisphaeraceae > DAIOHQ01. Next base: position 2,218 of record DAIOHQ010000221.1, read on the forward strand.
CGACGTTCCCCAACGTCAGCGTGGTAATGGCGCCGGTCGAAGAAAGCGTGCCGCTGAGATTCAAGTTCTTCCCGATCAACCCCTTCAGCGCGCCATTGACGACGATGTCCTGGATATCCACCCCGCCGTTGCCGCCCTTCCCGCTGATCGTCAGCGTGGTCTTGGATGTAATGCCGCTCAGGTTGATGTCGATCTGCCCGTTGTCATTCAACACCGTCCCGCTGCCTCCGCCTTTCAGCGAAATCGTGGTCGCGGTCCCGTCCGGATCGGTGAAATGGCTCTTCTTGCCGATCGTGGTCAACACCGTCGCCACCCCGGTGGCGTTCAAATCCATCAGCATCGCCACGCGGGTGATGGTGACGAAATCGGCGTTCGGATCGAGGCTGCCGCGGGCCCGCACCACGTCGCCGTCAATCACCGGAAGCTGATCGAGCGGCGCCCCCGCACTGCCCGTTTCCAGGCCGTTGATGCCGTCCATCACATCCAGCCCGGCCTGATTGGTGATCGATCCGAACACTGTGAAGCCGCCGTTCTGGTTATCCAGATTCGAGCTGTTGTCGGCGACGTTGAAGAACCACTGGTTGGTGGCCGAATTGGGATCGCTGCCGAGCTTGGCCATCGCGATCGTGCCCCGGGTGTTGGAGACGCCCGGCTCGTTCACCACCGCCGGATTGGCCGGAATCGCATCGACCTGATCGGATGCCGTGATCGTGAACCCGCCGCCCTGGATGATGAATCCCGGCACGCTGCGGTGGAAGAAAGTGGTATCCCACACCCCGCTGTTGGCATAGCTGACGAAGTTGGAAATCGTCTGCGGCGTCTGCTGCTCGAGCAGCCCGACGTCGATGATCCCCAGCCGCGTGACGAAGCGCGCCACCGCATTCGATGGCTGGGTGGTCACGTCGAAATTCCCGCCGGGCGTCCCGTCGCCGGAAACCGCGCCAACCCCGTTGAATTCGCCGTCCAGCGCCGTCCCGTCGGCGCCATGAACGCCTTCGGTGACCACCAGCCGATAGGAGGTATTCGTTTCCAGCACCGTGGTGATGACGATGTTGTTGGCATTCGGGTCATACCCCACCGTGGCCGCCTGCTCGGCATCATCGGCCGTTCCCAGCGTCAGATCTGGGCCGACGTCGAAAATCTTCACCGTGGCCGTGCTCACCGTGGCCGGATCGAGCGGCGCGTTCAGCGTGATGATCGCCTGCCCGCGGTTGTCCGCCCCCACCGCCGTGATCTGCGGCGCCGCCGAAAGCAGCACGCGATTTTCCAAAACTTCAATCGGAGCGAACACACTGCGGCGCTGAGTAGAGTGATGCATTTTCCTGTTCTCCTGGGTGAAATCCGCCATCCGCCGGCCCAAACCACCGGCCGGCCCCCAACTGTATATCACCCCCCAACAACCCCACGCAAGCCCGAAAGGTGGTCCCGACCATCGAATGGCCCATTCGTAGGCAGCAATGTATTGCCCCGCTCTCTCCCGTGGCATGGGGCTACCAGCCCATGCGCAAGAAGCGCAGCGCTCTTTGTGGCACGGGTGCCTCGCCCGTGTTCTGAGAATTGTGGTGCAGGCTTTCCACCTGCTCCGTCGTGCAGGCTGGAAAGCCTGCACCACAACGAGATGAAACCACGGGCGAGATGCCCGTGCTACGAAAATTTCAATGAATCAAACCCGCGCCCCCCTGTCCTCATCGCTCCCGCGCCGACTTCGGAATCACATAGATGCTCTTCGGCGAAGTCGGGCAATCATGCTGGCAGACCCCGCATCCGGTGCAGCCCAGCGGGTTCACCGCAATCGCATTTCCCCGCAGCTCAATCGCCGCGCCCCCCAGCGGACAATGATCCACGCAGATCGTGCACGCCTCTCCCCCGCCGCGCACGCACGTCTCTTCCCGCCACACCGCCGTCCCCATGTCAATATCCACCATGGCCGTGGGAATCAGCGCCCCGGTTTGGCAAGCGCTCATGCACGCCAGCGAAGAACACAGCACGCAGGCCATCGCGTTCGCATCAATGGACGGCAACCCCACCCCATCGATCGCGGCGTCGAGCTTGATGCACTGCGCCGGGCAGACCTTCGCGCAATCCCCGCAGCGCGAGCACGTCTCCCCAAACTCCCGTTCCCCAATCGCCCCGGGCGGGCGCAGCCAAACCTCCAGCGGCAACCGCCCTCCACCCGCCGGCGCAGGCTCGCGCTGCGGCGGCTGATCCAGCTCGCCGATCTGCTTCACCGCATCCATCAACGGCGACGCCGCCGACGCGATCGGCCGCAGCAATTCGCGCAGCCCCACCCGGAAAAATCGCCGCCGGTTGATCGGATCCTCTGCTGCCATCGCACCCGATTCTACGCGAAAATCGGCGAGCATTCTCTGTCACACCGCCATCAGTTACACCGCCACGCGTTGCGGCCGGCGCATCGGCGGCGGCTCGGGCGCCTCCAGCGCGATCATCTCCTCAAACTCCGCCACCAGCCGGCCGTGATTCAGGTGCGCGATCGACTCGGAGACCTTGTGCGGCTGATACGCATAGCGCGCCAGATCCTCGCGACGGGTGCCGCCGCTCAGCACCAGCAGCGTGTGATAGCCCATCTGCACGCCGCCGAGAATGTCCGTCTCCATCGTGTCGCCGATCATGATCGTATGCCCCGCCGACAGGCCCAGCTCCTTACGCGCCACCCGCATCATGATCGGGCTGGGCTTGCCGACGCTGAACGCCTTCACGCCCGCCGCCGTCTCCAGCATCGCCACGATCGCCCCGCATCCCGGCCGCATCCCTTTGCCGGTCGGGCAATTCGGATCGAGGTTGGTGGCCACCAGCTTCGCCCCGCCCAGGATCATTCCCAGCGCCGCATCCACCATCTCGAAATTGAAGGTTCTGCCTTCGCCGACCACCACATAATCAGGGTCCTTGTCCACGATCGAATAGCCATTGGAGTGCAGCGCCTGCAGCAGGCCGCCCTCGCCGATCACGAACGCGGTGCCCTGCGGCTTCTGGCTGGCCAGGAACCGCGCCGTCGCGATGGCGCAGGTGAAGACGTGCTCTTCGCCGACATCAATGCCCATCCGCCGCAGCTTCGTCGCCACGTCGCGCCGCGTGCGCTGGCTGTTGTTGGTCAGGAATAGGAACGGAATATTCTGCGCCTGCAACTCCGCAATAAAACGCTCGGCCCCCGCGATCAGATGATTATCCCGATAAATGACGCCATCCATGTCGATCAAATAACCCCACATAGAGATTCTCCTTGAGCAAATAGCTCGATGTTGACAAAGTCTTCACACAGTGCCACGGAATGAGGCAACTAGGCGGCGGGTTCCTATTTCGCGCGCGGCCGATGCCCCTATCTCGCAACGGCCAGCCCTGCCGCATCCATTACAATCCCTGTGCCAACAATGAAATACCCCTGACAGACGGACTTGCCAGCCTACTCTGCAAGCAATTGTAGGGTGGGCGTACTCACCCACCTTTTCCCATATTGGTTGCGCTCACCCGCCCAGTTCCCCGCAGCGTTTCAATACCGCATCGAACATCGCATCCGTCAGCTTCCCCGTAAACGTGTTCTGCTGGCTGACGTGATAGGACCCGACCAGCGCCACCCGGTCGTTTAGTGCCGCCACCGCCCCATGCCCAAACCCCGGCCGCCCCGCCGCGCACCCATTCCGCCGAGCCAGCGCCAGCGCCGCATCCCATCCGATTTTCCCCAGCGCCAAAACCACCCGCTTGCGCTTCAACAGCACCCATTCCCGATCGAGATACTCCGAGCAATTGGCGATCTCCACGGGCGTCGGCTTGTTCCCCGGCGGCGCGCAGCGCGCGGTGGCGCTGATGTACACATCGCGCAATTTCAGCCCATCATCGGCGCGCACGCTGGTCGGCTGATTGGCAAACCCCGCCCGGTGCAAACCCGCGAATAGAAAATCCCCGCTCCGGTCGCCCGTGAACACCCGCCCCGTGCGATTCCCCCCGTGCGCTGCCGGCGCCAGCCCGATGATCCAGATCCGCGCCGCCGGATCCCCAAACCCCGGCACCGGCCGACCCCAATACTCCCAATCCAAATACGCCCGCCGCTTCTCCTTCGCCACCCCGGCGCAATACTCCCGCAGCCGCGCGCACCGCTCACACGCCACCACCTCCTTATGCAGTTCATCAAACGATCGCAAAGACATTCATTCAATACGTCCCACCCCTGCGCCAGGTGCGAGGCCCTGCGCTTCACAATCACAGAACTCCGGAAACGGAATTCCTATTCCTTGCTCCCCTTGAACGTGTAGTTCATCACCGACCCATCTTTCTTCGTCCATACCAGCGTGCCGGTGATTTCTTTGACGACGGCCGTGCCGCCCCAGGCGGCTTTGCCTTGCTTTTCGCTGGTGGCGGTCGCGGTGAACTTGGCCGGGCCATGCGCCCGCTGGTCGATCTCGTATTCCACCGCCTTGAAACCCTCCTTCTCACACTCGGTGGCGGTGAACTTATTCCCGTCAAACACCAGGGTGTCGGCGAATTCTTTCTCTCCGGCCTTGCGCGAATCCTCATCCGGCGTCACCGTCACCTTCCACTTCCCCTGAAACAGATCCTTCCCCGCCATCGCCACATTGGCCGACGCCAACAATGCCACGATCACGCACACTCCAACCAACATTTTCGCTCGCATGGCAACTCCTTCTGTGTCTGACTTCTGACTTCCGCCCTACATCTCCTCCCCCATCCGCGCCCCCTTGAACGAAAAATTTGCCACCGTCCCATCCTTCTTTTCCCAGCGCACGTTTCCTTCAATTTCCTTGCCGCCGCTGAAGCCGGTCCAATTCGCCCGGCCGGTTTTTTCGCTGAACGGCGCTGCGCTGAACGTCAGATGCCCCGGCCGCTTGCGCACCTCGTACTCCACCGCTTCAAACGCGCTGCTCAGGCACTCGCGCGCCACAAACTTCCCGCGCCGAAAGATCAGCGTCCCTTCGCCGGGCTTCTCTCCATCCCTGCGGGCATCATCATCCGGCGTCATCGTCACCTTCCAGCGCCCTTCAAAAATGTCTTTGACTTTGGCCGGCTCATCCCCCGCCGCGCGCGAGCTCGACAGCATCCCCGCGCCAACCATCACGCACACCAACGCTATCCATCGCGCACGCATGGCATGCTCCTCGTTGTTCCAAAGACCCCCCGAAAGGCCAAATCGCATTGTACCACGATTCCACCCCGTCCAGCCGAAATTCGCCCATCCGGTAGTGGGTCAGTTTGGGTGCCACAGGTCGGCGTACTCGCAGACCTGTGTCTTACTGCCTCGCTACGCGGCACAGGTCTCGGAGTACCGCGACCTGTGGCACCCAGAAATTTCAAACTGACCCATTGCCGCCCATCCCGTTTAGCCCGCTTGCTCGCGAGCGGCGGGGAATTAGGCAGCGATACCCGACCACAACGCTCGCAAGCGAGCGGGCTAAACGGCGGCGCTCCTTACCTCCCCACCCGCAGCACGCGTAACCCCGCCTGGGCCCGGCGCTGATTCACCCAATTCCAGGCATCGGCATCGGCCTCCACAAAATGCACCAACTGTCCCGTCCCAACCCCCAGCATCTCGGCCGCCTCCGACACCGACCAGCCCGTGGCCGCCAAAACATCCAGCACGAATCCGAGCACGCCCCAATAGGCCGGGTCCTTCATTCCGATGGCTATCGCGCCGCCCTTCACCCATTGCGCGAACCACGCCGGCCGGACAAATTCCATCATCCCCACCACCTCGCGCACCTCCAGAACAACGCGTTTGCGCAATCGGCGCAGCGCATCTTTCTTGTTGCCCGCCTGTGAGCGCGAGTCCTCGGCGGTGGCGCTTAGACCTGTGGGTACGTGAACCACGCGCACGGCCGACGACGTCTTATTGCGCTTCTGCCCCCCCGGCCCCGACCCGCGAAACGCCTCCCACCGGCACTCGCGCACAAACGCCTCATCGCTGCACGCCCGCCAGCGCACGCCTCCGGCGCCCACCGCATCGACCTGTGTATCCGAAGGTTTCATCGATCCCTTATACCTCCGCCGGAAGGCGTACTCACAATTGGTGGGGCAGACATTCCTGTCTGTCATGGCTGGATGAGTGGCAGGTGTACTCA
>DAIOHQ010000222.1:0-8270 GCA_036744635.1 Tepidisphaeraceae bacterium
CGCCAACAATCGCCGCTTTTTCGGTGGTTTTGCCAATAAACTCACACACTCTCAGAATGACAGTTGTGCGATTGTGAGCTCATCACACGCTCATCTCACGCCTTGGCGGCGACAAGGCGCTGGGCATGGGAAGTTTGGATATTGAGGGCGCGCAGGAGGCGGCGCCGGAGAATGCCGCGCACGCGGGCGATTTCGGCGGGGATGGTGTTTTGCAGCGGGATGCCGCCGCCGGCCTTCGTGCGGTGGCCGCCCCCTTGGCCGATTTTCTTGACCAGCCGGCGCATCATTTCCGCCGCCGACGGCTTGGCGGCGCTGGTGCGCAGGGAAAGCATCAGCGTAGAGCCGGAGAGTGCCGTCACCAGCGCCCATTGCACCTTGTCAAACCGCAGCAGAAAGTCGGCGATGATCGCGGGCTTTTCCAGCGAGTCGATGCTGTCGAGGTGGGCGATGATCGCGTGGTCGTAATGGACGGCGCTGGCCAGCCCTTCCCAATAGGCGACGTAGTAGCTTTGCGGCAAGTCTACATAGCGCATCTTGTAGAGCTTGCGGGTGTCGGCCAGCAGCGTGAGGGAGGAGAGGGCGATGTTATCGAGCTCGCCCGGCTGGCCGGCGGCGCCGGCGAGATCGGATTCGATCGCGTACAGCAGCGTCGCGCCCAAGTCGCCGGAAATGGGCACCTCCAATTCCATGAAATAGCTGAAGATGATCGTGCTGGAGGCGCCGACGTCCGGGCGCACGTCGCAGAAGCCGCACTTGCTGCGCCGGCCGCGGCTGGCGCGGTGATGGTCGATGACCGCCGCCGGTACGATGCCGGCCGGCAGCGGGCAGTTGGCGAAAGCGGGCTGCGTGTCGAGCAGAATAATCCCGTCATAATCGGGCAGCGTCGCCTCGTCCCAGGGGACGGGCTGCAGGTCGGCCTGCTGGGCGAAGATGGCATTCATCCCGCTGACGATGCTCCCTTTGAAGGAGATTTCCACCTTCAGCGACGGCAGTGTGACCTTGAGCAACTGCATCAGGGCGGTGCAACTTGCCATGGCGTCGGGATCGGGGGAGGAATGGGTGGTGATCAGGATTTTCTTCTTGTCATGCAGCGCCCGCAGGAGCTGGCGGGCGCGCGGCTTGCCTCTGGACCGGCGCTCGATGGCGACGGCCGAGCCCGCGACAGTTTCCACACATGACTCGACAAACGCGGTCATAAAGAAAAAAGGCCAATTCCAGCTTTATACAAGGCGGCGCATCATCCATCGGCGCAGAATGCAGGTTACATAAGCGCTGTGCCCGCCAGTCCCATAATAGGGCAGCGCCGCGCGATGGGGAACGGGCGTTGCAGCGGCCGGCGGACGGAGGAGACGAATCAATGGAAATCGCGGGATCGCAGATTGTATTCCCGCAGCAGGTGGGAAAGATCGAACAGGCGCTTGGCCATCACGTGAACCACCTGCCCCTGGCGCTCGACATATCCGTCGGCCTGCAGCAGCGTGGCGTGGCGGGCGGCGCCGCGGAAGCGGTCGTAAATGTTCGACCAGATGACCAGGTTGGCGGCGCCGGTTTCGTCTTCGATGGTGGCGAAGACCACGCCGGATGCGGTGCCCGGCCGCTGGCGGACCAGCACCAGCCCGGCGATTTTCACCCATCGCCCCTGCGGCAGTTGCTGGAGCTGCGCGGCGGTGATGAGCTTCATCTTCGCCAGCGTCTGGCGCACCAGCGAGAGAGGATGGGCTTTGAGGGACAGGCCGATTTTTGAATAGTCGGTCATGACTTCCTGGGACAGGGACATGGGGGGGAGGAGGGGGAAAGGAATCGGGGAATCGGAGAATCGGGGAGAAATGTCATCCTGAGGTACTCCGAAGGATCTGGCCGCGTCTGCAATCGACGCAACTGTAGGGTGCAATGTATTGCACCCTTTATTTTCATGTTGCGATGAATCGCACCCTACCGTGGCTTCGTCGAAGAGAGGCAGGTCTTCGTCGGTCAGGGCCATGACTTGCCAGAGCGCTTCGCGCCTGGGGAGATTCAGGGAGCGAAAGGCATCCGCTTCGGCAAGGCACTCCAGGACGTGGCGGGGGAGGGCGGTGACGCGGTGAAACTGCTCGATGGAGGTGAAGATGCCAAAGGGTTTTCGTACTTCGGCGATGCGTTCGGCGTCGGCTTGGCGCAGGCCGCGGACTTGGCGGAAACCCAGGCGCACGGCGGGGCCATGGAGACCCCAGGTAGATTTTAATTTCGCGGGAGTTTTGGAAGAGGGCGGGGAGACCCCGCCTCTGCGATTTTCCAGCGTGCAATCCCAGTCGCTGTGGTTGATGTCGATGGGCAGGACATTGACACCGTGGTCGCGGGCGTCGCGCACGATCTGGGCGGGTGCGTAAAAGCCCATCGGCTGGCTGTTGAGCAGAGCAGCGCAGAAGCCGGCGGGATGGTGGCGCTTGATCCAGGCCGAGACATAGACGAGCAAAGCGAAGCTGGCCGAGTGCGATTCGGGAAAGCCATATTCGCCGAACCCGCGGATCTGCAGGAACGATTGCTCGGCGAACTCGCGGGTGTAGCCGTTGGCGAGCATGCCGTCGATGATCTTCTGGTGGAATCCTTCGATGACGCCGCTCTTGCGCCAGCTTGCCATGGCGCGGCGAAGGCGGTCCGCCTCCTCGGCAGAGAAATTCGCCCCCACCATCGCCACCCGCATCGCCTGCTCCTGAAACAGCGGCACGCCCAACGTCTTCTGCAGCACCTGCCGCAGCGCCTCGGAAGGAAAATTGACCGCCTCCTCGCCATTGCGCCGGCGCAGGTACGGATGAACCATGTTCCCCTGAATCGGCCCCGGCCGGACGATCGCCACTTCGATCACCAGATCATAAAAACACCGTGGCCGCAGCCGTGGCAACATCGACATCTGAGCCCGCGACTCAATTTGAAACACCCCAATGGTGTCGGCATCGCAGATCATGTCGTAGACGGCGGAATCCTCGGGGGGAACTGTGTGCAACTGAAGAGCAAGGCACGGAGGCACGGAGGCACGGAGGCACGAAGGGGGGGATGCTTCCGTGCCTTCCTCACTTACATCGTTTTGTATTTGCGCGGTTGGATGCTGCGAATGAGGCCTTGGAGGACGCGGTCGGCTTCCTCCAGGAGGTCCCAGAGTTGTTTGTTCGTCGAAAGCATTTCCAACGTGATCGCCAATTCGTATTGAGTCGATAATTCCGAGATCGAGCCTCGGGAGATTCTCAGGTGCTTCAGGTAGTCTTTTGTCGTTCCTCGCCCATATCCCTCGGCGATATTGGACGGAATGGAAATTGCCGCCCGCCGCATCTGGCTTGTCAGCCCAAACAACTCCTGTTTGGGCATCCCCCGCGTCACTCGATAAATTTCTTTTGCCAGCCTCATCCCCAACTGCCAAGCTATCAGATCCCGATGAGTTCGAATATTGCTCATGCTCGTGTGTCCCTTCTTCCCCTTCGTGCCTTCGTGCCTCCGTGCCTTCGTGCCTCTTTCCCTCTCCTCCATTTATAAACCCAAACGCCTTCGAGATGCACGTCAGCATTCCCAGCGCCAATACATCCACCTTCAGGATTCCCAGCGCATCAATGTCATCCTTGTCCCACTCGATCACCGTGCGGTCTTCCATCGAGGCATTTTCGATCGGCACGATCTCGCACAGGGGCGTGCGGGTCATCACCATGCCCCCCACGTGCTGCGAGAGATGGCGGGGGAAGCCGAGCAGCTCGCTGGTGAGGGCGATGATCAGGCGCACGGTGCGGTCGGCGGGATCCAGGCCGCTCTCACGAATGCGGTCCTCGGAGAGCGTGCCGCGGTCCCACCAGTCGAGGCGCTTGGCCATCGAATCCACCAGATCCAGGCTGAGGCCCAGCGCCTTGCCCACATCCCGTACCGCCGAGCGCCCGCGATAACTGATCACTTCCGCCGTCATCCCGGCGCGGTCGCGGCCATATTTCTCGTAGATGTATTGAATGACTTCCTCGCGGCGCTCGTGTTCGAAATCGACGTCGATGTCCGGCGGCTCGTTGCGCGCTGATGAGATGAAGCGCTCGAACAGCACGTCGATGCGGCTGGGATCGACGCTGGTCACCCCGATGCAGTAGCAGACCGCGGAATTGGCGGCCGATCCGCGCCCCTGGCACAGAATTCCCCGCGAACGGGCGAATTTCACCAGGTCATATACCGTGAGAAAATAGGCCTCGAACTTGAGCTGCGCGATCAGCTTTAGTTCGTGCTCAATCTGTTGGCGCACCTTGTCGGGTACGCCGGCCGGATAGCGCTCGCGGGCGCCATCCCAGGCGAGCTGGGACAAATATTGTAACGGCGAGTTTCCCGGCGGCGCAAGCTCATCGGGATATTCGTAGCGCAGCTCATCCAGCGAGAAGTTGCATCGCTCGGCGATCTCGATGCCGCGCGCTAGCGCCCCCGGATGTTCGGCGAACAGCCGGTGCATCTGCGCCGGCGACTTGAGATAGCGCTCGCCGTTGGGGAAGAGGCGGAACCCCGCCTCCTGAATCGTGCAGCCGTGGCGGATGCAGGTGAGGACATCCTGCAGCGCCCGGCGCGATGGGTCGTGATAATGCGCCGCGTTGGTGGCCAGCAGCGGGATGTTCAGCCGCCGGCCAAGGCGCAGCAGGTCGCGCATGCGCGTGATGTCATCCACTCCATATAGACACGACACCGCCAGGGAAAAACGATCGCCCAGACAATCGCGCAACGTGCCCAATGCCCGGTAATTCGCATCGTTTAGCCGCTCCGCTTGCGGAGCGCGCGAAGACCGCGCGGCCGGCGCATCCGGCCCGCGCCCCGCAAGCGGGGCGGCTAAACAAGAATCCGGCAGCGCCGCGGCGACAACTCCCTCCTGATGTTCCAGAAAATCCGCAAGGTGCAGCAGGCATTCCCCTTTTTCCGCCCGGCGCTTGCCGAGCGTGAGCAGCCGGCACAGCCGCGCATAGGCCGGGCGGTCGCTGGCGTACACCAGCAGGTCCGGCCCATCGTCAAACGTGAGATGCGACCCGATCAGCAGCTTCAACCCCGTCTCCTTCGCCGCCTCATGTGCCCGCACCACGCCGGCCAGCGTGTTGAGATCGGTGATGGCGATGGCGCGATACCCCAGCTCCGCCGCCCGATACACCAGCTCATCCGGATGCGAAGCCCCGCGCAAAAACGAGAAATTCGTCTTCACGTCCAGCTCCACATATGCTTCGGCCGCCGGCGCGGCGCCCATAGGCGCGGAAGGAATCGAGCGAAGTTTGAGAAGGGGCGTATCGGGCATTTTGTAGGGTGGGCGTACCCGCCCACCGTTCCCACGTGGTGGACGAATACGCCCACCCTACGTCATTCAAACATTCCATGCAGATACCACTTGCGCGTCTGCCCCACTCGGAACATCCAGAAGCGCATGCCGCTCTCGGTTTCCACGTCGAAATAATCCCGGGTCTTGTTGTGCCCATCCCACCATTGCCCGCTGATGCGCTCCGGGCCGACGGCATGGCACACGCGATAAGCCACGCCCACATGCGTAAACGCGATCGGCCGGCCATCGCGATCGTGTGATGGCGCCACCATCACCGCGATTTCGACCGGAACCAGGAACAGGTGCAGGGGACGGAAAACGCATGCCGCTTTCAACATGCTGTCGTTGACAGATGTTTTCTTCCCTGCATTCGGAACTCTGACTTCAGAGGCCTCCTTCCCCCACGCCCGCTCGGGAATATAGGATTCAACCAGTTTCGCCTGCATGATGGATTCCTCCCCCAGCCGGATGCGCAGGCGCTCGATCAGATGCGCCAGCTCCATCTGCCCGGCGTGCTCCTCATGCTCGAGCAACTGCACCTGCTCCTCGCTGATTCGCTCGAACACCGGCACCGACAGCCGCATCCCCACAAACCCCTCTTCGCGCTGCCGCACGCGCCGGCGGGAAAAATATCTGCCTTTTCTCTCTCCCCCTTCGCTCTTCGCTGCGCTCTGGCGCTCCGTCGTTCCATCGCTCTGATTCGACTTCCCCACTCCCTCCAGCGTCTCCAGCGCGCAGCGAAACAAATTGAACAGATTCACCGGGTCGCGGGATGGCCGCGACAGCAGGATCGTCTTCTCGATCGCCGGCGAATGCGCCCGCGGCAATTCCACCCGAAGCTGCCGCGCCCCGCATCCACGGCGAATCAAGTCAACGATGATCTGGCCAATGAGCTGTTGAAACACCATCCAGATCGCCTCGAGCGATTCCACCACGCCGTCAAAATCCATCGATGCCTCGATCGGCGCCCGATAGGCCAGGGGAACCAGCGGCTCGGCGATGTTCCCCATCGCCTGCTCCAGTCGATGTCCCAGCAGCGTCCCAAAGCGCACCGGCATCAGCCCGCGCGGCAATTCCCGAACCTGCCCAATGGTATTCAATCCCAGATGATGCAGCGCATCGGCCAGTTCATCCGGCAGGCGCAGCGCTGTCACCGGCAGGGGGGCCAGCACCTCCATCAAATGCTCGGCCCCCCCTACGGAAACGATGTTCTCCTTCCCCGCCATCGCCAGCGCCCACGCCGCCCCGGGAGTTGGAGCAATGGCGAGAGAGGCCTGAATTCGCATCCCCGACATCGCCTGCCGCACGCGCCGCAGCAGCCGATCAAATCCCCCAAACAATCGCTCCGAGCCGGTGACATCCAGCAAAATCGCGCGCGGCGTGCAGCCGGGAGGATGCTTACCCCGCACAGACGCCTTCGACAGCGCCCGCGTGCTGCCCGGCGGATCGGCATTCTCCCCGCAATCCAGCGCCACCGTCGGGCTGAAGCGCATCATCCATCGCCCCAGGCTCTCCAGCGCCTTGCGGTCGCGCGGCTGATCCTGCTCGACGTGGCGGACATGCGCGCACAGCGCCCGTGCCTCGGCCAGCGTCATTCCCTCGCGAATGCCGTATGCCCTCGCCCCTTCGCACGCATCCAGCACCACCTGCCGCGTGGCCACCGTGCGCACGACCAGCAGCGGGATGGATGCGGCATTATTGCCCTGGTCTGATCGCGAGGTGGGATCTCCCGCTGCAAACGGATTCTCCCGCGGCGCCTCCAGCCAGACCTGATGCTCCCAGGGCCGCTTGCGCGTCGGGACAATCCGTCTATGCGCCCGCCGCACGTCGTCCGCTTTGGTGGGGCAGACATTCTTGTCTGCCATGATTGCAAGAGTGGCAGATTTACTTATATGTTCCCCCTCCGCTGCCGATCGGGTGCCCGCTGGCGAGCGACTGCAGACTATACCCTCTTCATCCCGTCGCTCTTGCCGCTGCATCTGCCGCCTGGCGCGATCGAGGCTCCAGTGATTCAACAGCACGCACATGATCTGTCTCACGGCACACCTCCAGGAAGACGGTTTGACCGATGCGCCCTCCGTGGCCATGAAGGAGCTGGATCTTCCAGCGTTGCACGGTGCGTTCCCCCGCCGCCGGCTCGACCAGCCAGCGCGTGGTGGCGGCATAGTTCGCCGACATTGTTCCCATCGGCCGCAGCAGAATCCCCACTCCGCCGCCGCGCTCGGCCGACAGTTGCAGCCGCCGGGCCTCGATGCGGGATAATTTTCCCAGCGTGGCGACGGTAGCCCCCACCCCTTTGCACCCGAGGCATTCGGCGATCGCCCAGATCTGGTCGGCCGGCGTTTGCGGGCGCAGCAGAAACAACTGCCGCAGCGAAACTCCCGCCGCCGCCAGCGCCGGGGGATACAGCTCGCTTTTCGGATCACACCAGACGATCGGGCCCCCCTGCGTCTTTTGTCCCGAGGAAGCCGCCCCCTTCGCCAGCAGCAGCGCCACAAACAAAGGCCGGAACTCCTGCCTGCTCAGCAACTCATGTACCGTCCCACAGGCAAACGCCCCGGCCGGCGCCAGCCCATCCAGCGCCTCCAACCCCGTGCGGAACACCCGCCCGCTCGAAGCTTTGAGCGCGCCTGCGCTCAAGGTCTGAAGCTTTCCACTATGACAGGAAATCAACTGCATCACGCTCACCATTGGTTCGTACGTTGTTAGGTTAGCGTGAAAGCAAAATGCAAGTCAATCCAAACCCGCCAGGATTGATCTAGTGAGCGATAAACTTTGTTTAGCTTCCATTGCTGCAATCGATGCAAGCCCCCGCGCCGGCGCATTTTGCATCACCGATACTCCAGCGCTTGTCATTCGCAAAGATGCCGGCGCCAAATGCGCTGATGGCGTTTTCCCAGGCAGTGCGCAGAAAAATCCAGACCAACCGGGTGAGTGACACTTCAGGCGGCTTTGCCTTGATTTGGTGGGACAGACATTCTTG
>DAIOHQ010000223.1:0-737 GCA_036744635.1 Tepidisphaeraceae bacterium
GAAAGCGTCGCCGCTTGAGGCTTCATGCAAAATCGTGTGAAGCGGACCCTACATGAGCTGGCCATCATTCAGCGTTCAGCATTTCCCCTACACCTGCATCACTTCCTGTTTTTTGTGCTCGATCAGCTCATCCACCTTGGTTTCGTATGTCTTGGTCAGCTCCTGGATCTGTTCCTTCGATGACTTGGCGTCGTCCTCGGTCATCACCCCGCCCTTTTCTTCGGTCTCCACCAGCTTGTTGGCATCGCGGCGGGCGCTGCGGATCTGGATCTTGGCGGCCTCGGCGAACTGCTTGCACTGCCCGACAAGCTGCAGCCGGCGCTCCTGCGACAGCGGCGGCAGCATCAGCCGAATCTGCTTGCCATCGGAATGCGGCGTCAGGCCGATCTTGCTGTCGCTGATCGCCTTTTCAATCGCCTTGATGTCGCCGGGGCTGAACGGCTTGATCAGAAGTTGCGTCGCCTCAGGCACGCTGATCGACGCGATTGAGCGCAGATCGGTTGGCGAGCCGTAATAATCCACCTTGAGGTTCTCGACGATCGCCGGCGACGCCCGCCCGGTGCGGATGCTCCGCAGTTCATGCCGCAGGTGCTCGGCGGCCTTCTCCATGTGCTCTTCACAATCCATCAGAATGTCGTCGACGGGCATAGGTGGTTCCGCAGAAAGGTGTACGTTCAACTATATCCATGCGTAGCACGGGCGTCTCGCCCGTGTTTCCGGCAAGAGCACACGGGCGA
>DAIOHQ010000223.1:747-4975 GCA_036744635.1 Tepidisphaeraceae bacterium
GGCGAGACGCTGCGAGACGCCCGTGCTACAAGTGTATTCAATCGTCTCAACTCCAAAATCCGCAATCAAAATACCTTTATCCCGGCACGATGCGCGTCCCTACGTCCTCGCCGCGCACAACGCGAGCGATGTTGCCGGTCTTCTTGGCGTTGAACACCACCACCGGCAGCTTGCGCTCCATGCAGAGCGTGATCGCGGTCAGGTCCATCACCCGAAGCTGGTCACGATGCACCTGCTGATAGCTGATCTCATGATACAGCTTGGCCGATGGGTCTTTCTTCGGATCGGCGCTGTAAATCCCATCCACCTTGGTCGCCTTCAGCAGCACATCCGCCTGAATTTCCGTGGCCCGCAGGGCGGCGCAGGTGTCGGTGGTGAAAAAGGGATTGCCGGTGCCGGCCGCCAGGATGATCGCGCGATGCTTCTCCAGATGCCGCACCGCCCGCCGACGGATGAATGGCTCACAGACGCTGTAGACGCTGATGGCCGACAGCACCCGCGTCGGCTGGCCCATCGACTCCATCGTCTCCTGCAGCGCCAGGGCGTTGAGAATCGTCGCCAGCATCCCCATGTAGTCGGCCGTCGCCCGCTCGATCCGGCCATCCTCGGCGAACGTCGCTCCGCGAATGAAATTTCCGCCGCCGACGACGATGGCGAGCTGCACCCCCATCTTGGCGACCTCGACGCACTGCGTCGCGATCGACTCGAGCTCCGGCGCCTCGATGCCGAAGCCCCCTTCGTGGGAAAATCCCTCTCCGCTGATCTTGAGGAGCACGCGCTTGTAAGCCAGTTCCGCCATAGATGCGCGGTATTATAGCGATGGCAGGGGAAAGCAAAAGGAGCTTCCACTACAAGCGAACTTGCTGCTGCGGCCGACTGGCCACTGCCGACTCTCTCATTCCAACACAATCGTCGCAATCCGCTTGGCCGGAATCGACAATTCCATGCCGGCTCGCGTCGAGCGCATCGACACCGACTTGTCCTCGACGCCCTCCAGCGTGATCGACCGCGGCGACAACGTCTCGGACGGCATTTCGATGCGCACCCGCTCCGTGGCGTTGAACGGGTTGAACAGGCGCACCTGCAGTTTCCCGTCCACCTTCTGCACACTCGTCACCACCGCGTTGCCATCGACCGTCAAAAACGACTTCTCCCTCGGCAGGCTGCCCGGCTCCGCCGCCGCACTCATCTCCGCCGCCAGCAGATCGACCGTCCTCACCGGCCCATTCACCCGCTGCCCGAGCAGCGACAGCTTCTTCACCGGCACCGCCCCCGCGAACGGCACCACCGCGTAGCGGAACACCTGCTTCCCCTGCATCTGCGCATCCACCGACGGCTCGGCGAAGATCGTCCGGCTGAACCCGCGAAACAGCGTCAGCGCGATCGCCCGGTCGGCGGTGTCGCGCACCGCGATCTCCGTCAATCCCCGGCTCACGACCGCCAGCCCCAGCTTGCCATCGTCAAACGCCGTCCAGGTGAGCTGCGGCCGCGTCTCCACCTCCAGCTCCCTCCGCCGCTCGTTGTCCGCCGGCAGCGGCACGGACCGCTCGACCACGTCAAACACCGAATCCGCCAGGTAGGTGTCACTCTGCAGATCGGTCGGAAACAGCACGCGCACGCGGTGGTCCAGCACGTTGTTCTCCACCGTCGTCATCACCTCCACCCGATCCGCCCCCTTGCGCAGCGTCACATCCGACACAATCTTCAGCGGCACGGTGCGCTCGCTGCGCGTCCACGCCCGGAAGTCAAACTGCGCCGGCACGTTCATCGTCACCGTGATCCGCAGCGTCGCCCTGGCGATGCCGTTGGCCACCAGCGCCACCTCGGCGTTCCCCGCGGAGGATGTGAAAATCTGCTCGTTCACCGGCACGTTGTGCGCCCAGCCGTCGCCGATATCCGACTGCTCCTCGAACGTCAGAAGCTGATCAAACACCCGCCCCGAGCGCTTGTCGATGAGATTCAGCGTGCCGTTGGCATTGACCCGCAGCTTCAAAAATTCGTTCTCGATCGTGCGATGGGTGCTGGCCATGTTCCCCAGAAATCGCGTCGGCGGCGGCGCCGGCTCGACCAGGATCGTGGTGTATCCAAACGCAGGCACCTTCAGCATGGCCGTCACGCTCACCACGTGCCGCATCTCATCCTGCGGAAATTTCCCGCGGACGCGCCGAAACCCCACCCGGTCGCGCTTCTGCCCCACGAGCTGATAAGGAATCTCCTGTCCATCCGCCCCGCGCAGGCGAAATGAAAACTTCTCCTCCGTCCGCTCCCATTCCGCAAATGTCTTCCAGTTGCGCGGCAGCGGAATCTCCAAATCCACCGCCTCTTCCAGCGCCTCGGCCGTCGCGTTAAATACCGCCAGCAGCATCCCCCCCTCCGACCCCTCCGCCCGCTCCTTCGGCGCCGCCGCCAGCGCAATCGCCTTCTGCGCCTGCTTCGTCAGCCGCTCGGCAATCCCCAGCGACTGGTCGAACCGATACTCCATATCGCGATGCACCTGATCGATCGAGCATCCGCCGATCGAGTCGTGCGGATGGTTGTCCAGCAAATGCCGCCACGCCACCCGCAGGTACCCGGCCGGATAGTCCCCACCCAGCTCCGATGCGAACGCGGCAAACGGCTCCGCCCACAAGCACAGCTCATCTTCGCACAGCGCGTTTTTCTGCTTGAGATACATCCGGCTGCCGAGAATCCCGGGAATCGCCCACACCTCGTCAATGTTCCCCGCCGGCTTGCCGGTCTCGCGCAGCTCCCCGCTGAACTGCTTGTGAATCTTCCCCTTCTCCTTCAGCAACTCCGCCATGTATGCATCCAGGTCGCTGTGGATGATGCGAATGTTCTCTTTGGCCAGCGCCTCGTTCGCCCGCGCGATCATCTGCACCGTCTTCGGTTCGATCTCCATGTGGTCCGCGCCATCAAACAGGAAAATCGGCCCGACCTCCGACCGCCCCGCCTCCAGCTTCGTATAGCACACCAGGTTCTCAACCAATTGCTCCAGCGTCAGCACCTCCTCCGCCTTATGCACGCGCCGCACCTCAAACCCATAGGTGCAGTATGCATTGCGCCCGAAGCGATACGTCGGCACGACACTGCCATCCGGCGAGCGCCAATTGAAATGTCCCTTGTGCGTTTCCTCATTCGTTCCCCGCCACAAAAACGCCACCGGCAGCCCAAACTGCGACAAGATCTGCGGCATCTGCGAGATGTGCCCGAACTCATCGCCGATAAAACCCGCCCGCGAAGTCGGCGCGCCAAAGCTGGATGAAAGCTGCATTCCGGTCTGGATATTCCGCACGAAAGACTCTCCGCTGATCAGCCATTCATCCGGCAGCACGTACCACGGCCCCAGCTTGAAGCGCCCTTGCTCGACGAATTGCCGAATCTGCTTTTCCCGCTCCGGCCGAATTTCCAAATAATCCAGCACCGGAATGATCTGTCCATCCATGGTAAACGTCTTGAACGCCGGCTCGCGCTCCATGAAGTCAAACACCTCATCCAGCAGCGAAACCAGCCGCATCCGATATCCCTGAAACGGCTCATACCACTCCCGGTCCCAATGCGTGCTGACGACATAATGTGCGATGCGGGTCATGGAAGATTCTTATACCGCCCCCCGCGCCTAGCTAAAAGACCCCCGCGGTGCCGATAATGCCCCCATGAGCGTCGTTCTGATCGGTTATCGCGGGAGTGGCAAGACCACGATTGGCCGCAAGCTCGCCGAACGCCTTTGGCAGAAATTTGTCGATGTCGACGATCTCATCGCGGCCAGCGCCGGCAAGAGCATCAAGGAAATTTTTGAGCAGGACGGCGAAGATCATTTTCGCGACTTGGAAGCGCAGGCCGTTCGCAACGTCAGCCAGTTGAACGATCACGTCATCGGTCTCGGCGGCGGCACGCTCATGCGCCAGGAAAGCCGCCGCATCCTCAAAGAAGCCGGCCACCGCCTGATCTATCTCCGCTGCGAGCCGGGCACGCTCCTCCAGCGCATCCAATCCGATCCCCAATCCGCCCAGACCCGCCCCAACCTCACGGCTCTCGGCGGCGGCATCGAAGAAATCACCCACATGCTTTCCCAGCGCGAACCCGTTTATCGCGAGGTGGCCGACGCCGAGCTCGATGTAACCCACCTCACCCCCGATGAAGCCGTCGTCCATATCGTGCGGATGATGTAACGCTTGGAACATTTCACCTACATCCTCTTCCTCTTCGTCCTCGGCGCCTGCGTCGGCAG
>DAIOHQ010000223.1:4985-8211 GCA_036744635.1 Tepidisphaeraceae bacterium
GTCGGCAGCTTCCTCAACGTCGTGGTCTGGCGCCTGCCGCGCGGCGAGTCGCTGGTCTCCCCGCCCTCCCACTGCCCCAAGTGCAACACCAGGCTCGCCTGGTATGACAACATCCCGATCTTCGGCTGGCTCGCCCTGCGCGGAAAATGCCGCTATTGCTCCCAGCCCATCGCCAAACGCTATCCGATCATCGAAGCCATCACCGGCCTGCTCTTCGCCGGCTATTACATCCTGCTGTTCGTCGTCAAAGTTCCCACCGGCACGCGCGAGTGGCTGCTCGACAAAGACTGGCCAATCTTCGCCCTCTACCTCTTCCTCGCCAGCGCCCTTCTCGCCTCCAGCCTGATCGACGCCGAGCTGTTCATCATCCCCGTGCAAATTCCCTGGCTGCTGGCCGGCGTTGGAATCATCGTCCACGCCATCATCGACTTCCCCACCGCCCCCGGCGCGCTCAACATCTCCCCTCCCGCCGCCGCCCTCGCCTTCGGCGCCGCCATCGGCCTGCTGCTCAGCATCGGCTCCTGGCTGATGGAGTGGCTCCCCATGAGCTTCCCCCAGGGTGAGCCACTGCTGGAAATCGACCGCGACGCCGTCGCCCGCGAGATCGAAGAAGCGAAAGGAAAGGGCGAAGACCCACCGCCCCTCCCCCCGCCCTACACCCGCGGCCAAATCCGCTTCGAGATGAACAAGGAAATGCTCTTCCTCCTTCCGCCGATGGTTGCAGGGGGCCTATGGCTCTACCTCTGCACCCACGTCGGCCCAATCGAGCGCATGTGGGCCGCCGCCACCCATTACCACTGGTTCACCGGCCTGCTCGGCTCGATCCTCGGCGCCCTCGTCGGCGCCTTCGTGGTCTGGCTCACCCGCATCCTCGGCACCCTCGGCTTTGGCCGCGTCGCCATGGGCCTGGGCGACGTCCATCTCATGTTCGGCGTGGGCGCCATCATCGGCGCCGGCGCCGCCACCGTCTCCTTCTTCCTCGCCCCGTTCTTCGGCATCCTGATCGCCCTCTACATGCTCTTCATCGGCACCCGCCGCGAGCTCCCCTACGGCCCGTACCTAAGCCTCGCCACCGCCTTCGTCATGCTGTATTATCACGCCATCGTCGAAGCGCTCGGCCTAGCCCAGGGCATGGAAGGCCTGATCTTCATCGTCCATAATTGGACGAAATAAGTACCGAGCGGAACTGCCCGAAGCTTGTCATCTGAGGTACTCCGAAGGATCTGGCCTTGATCAACGATCCGTCCAGATTCTTCGGAGGAAGTAGGGTGGGCGTACCCGCCCACCATTCCGCGACGGTGGGCGAGTACGCCCACCCTACACTGCCCGCTATTTTTCCCGGAGCATCATGCGCATCGATCATCCCTACAACCAACTCACCCCCGCCAGCCGCTGGCTGCGCGGCAACCTCCACACCCACACCACCGCCAGCGACGGTGAGCGCCCGCACCAGGCGGTGATCGACGATTACGCCGCCCGCGGCTACCACTTCCTGATGATCTCCGATCACGATGTCTACACCTCGCTTGACAACTATGCCAAACTCGATCCCAAAGGCCTGATCCTCATCCCCGGCAACGAAGTCACCGCCAACGGCGAGCATCTTCTCCACGTCAACGCCGGCTCCCGCGTCGAGCCCACCTCCGACCGCCAGCAGATCATCGACGCCATCAACCGCCACCCCGGCCAGTTCGCGATCATGAACCACCCCAACTGGTACCGCGAGTGGAACCACTGCACCCAGGAAAATCTCGAGCGCTGGCAGGGCTACCGCGGCATCGAAATCTTCAACGGCGTCATCGGCCGCCTCGAAGGCAGCCAGTTCGCCGCCGACCGCTGGGATCGCCTGCTCACCAAAGGCCGCCGCGTCTGGGGCTACGCCCACGATGACAGCCACGCCGCCAAAGGCGATGTCGAACTCGGCTGGAACGTCGTCTACCTCAACGACCCGTCGGTCAACACCATCGTCGATGCCCTCGCCCACGGCCGCTTCTACGCCTCCACCGGCGTGGTCATCTCCAGGATCAAAGTCCACGGCACCCGCATCCGCATCGATACCGAAAACGCCGACCGCATCATCGCCACCGCCGACGGCCAGCGCCGCGTCGCTGTCGTCGATGCCAAGTCCATCGAGCTGGACGTCGCCGGCCTGAACGATCAATACCTCCGCTTCGAATGCTGTGGCCACGGAGAACAATTCGCCTGGACCCAGCCGTTCTTCCTGACAAAGTGAAAGGATCAACACGGAGACACAGAGACACGGAGACAAGAAATGCAGATTGAAAATTGAAAACTGCAAAATGAAAATCTCAAATTGACCAGGAATCTCGCAACCGCACAGACGGCGCATCCGAAAATTTGAAAGTTGAAATTTTCATTTTTCAATTTGCATTTGCTCTCCCTCAATCCCGTCTCCGTGTCTCCGTGTCTCCGTGTTAATCCGAACGCTCCCATGCCCATCTCCGCCTACATCTTCGACATGGACGACCTGCTCGTCTCCACCGCCTCCCTCTGGCGGGCCGCCGAAGAAACCCTCCTCTCCGCCCTCGGCCACCAATGGTCCCCCGACCTCGCCATCCAGTACAAAGGCATGAACTCCCTCGACGTCGCCGCCACCATCCACCGCATCCTCCGGCCCGCCCTCTCCCTCGGCCAATGCCAAAAAATCATGCGCGATGACCTGATCGTCAGATTCAGCGGCGAAATCCACCCCATGCCCGGCGCCGTCGATCTCGTCCGCCGCCTCAAAAAAACCAAGCCGATGGCCATCGCCTCCGGCAGCCCCCTCATCGCGATCGAGCGCGCCACCGTCCACCTCGCCATCCGCGACTGCTTCGACCACCTCATCACCAGCGAATCTGTCCCCCGCGGCAAACCCCACCCCGACGTATTTCTTGCTGCCGCCCGAACTCTCAACACCGCGCCCGCCAACTGCCTGGTCTTCGAAGACAGCCTTATCGGCGTCCGCGCCGCCCAGGCCGCCGGCACGAAATGCCTCTCCATCCCCTCATCGTCGCACCAGGAAATCGCCGCCATCGCCACCCGCGTCTACGCCTCCCTGGCCGATATTTCCGATGAGGAACTGAAACGTGAAACATGAAGAGCATGTCGCACCTCTTCATGTTTCACATTTCCATGGGTGCGTGACAGGTTCGGCGGCCTTCGCTGGTTTTGGTGGGGCGGACATTCCTGTCTGCCATGGCTGGATGAGCGGCAGGTGTACTCA
>DAIOHQ010000224.1:0-8140 GCA_036744635.1 Tepidisphaeraceae bacterium
ATGTCGTGCCGGCGCAGCGGACGTTTCCGCCGACGCCGGCGCCGGCCGATCGACAGGGTGTGTTCCAAACCAGCGGAGGCAGGTGATGGCATACGCCGAGCTGAGCGATGTGCGCTGTTACTACGAGCTGATCGGCGACGGCCCTCCGCTGCTGCTGATCCCGGGCTTGGGCTGCTCGTGCCGCGTCTGGGATCCGGCGGTGGATGTTCTGAGCAAGCGGTTCACGGTCATCCTGATCGACAACCGCGGCATGGGATGCTCGCAGGCAAAGCGCCCGACATCCACGCTGCACGATTATTCGGCGGACATCGTCGAGCTGCTGGATCATTTGCAGCTCGACAAGGTTTGCGTGTTGGGAATCTCCCTTGGCGGAATCATCGCGCAGAGATTCACCCTCGACCATCCCGGGCGGGTGGAGCGGCTGGTGTTGATCTCGTGTTCCGATCACTTTTCACCCTACCTGCGCCACATGATGACGATGCTTGGGCAGATTCTGCGGCGATTTTCCTGGGAGATGTTTGTTCGCACCGTGGAGCTGCTGGGAACGTCGCCGGCTTATTTCGACGCCCATGCGCCAGAAGTGGAACAGATGATTCAGTGCAAGATCAAGGCGCAGGTGTCGCGGCGCGACGTCGGCCGGCAGCTTCTGAGCTTGTCGCACACGCCGATCGACGTGCGGGAGCGCATCAGCGTGCCGACGCTGGTGGTAGCCGGCGCGCACGATGCGCTGATCCCGCCCATGTATGCCCGGCAGATGGCGGATCGGATTGAGGGGAGCGAATTCCTGTTGATTGAGGGCGCGGGACACAACCCCGTGAACGAGGCGCCGGATGCGACGATGACGGCGATTGTTTCGTTCTTGATCGGAACGAAGGAATCCGAGGAGAGGTATTTTTGGCGGCAGATGCACAACGCGCCTGCCGCGGAGGAAAGTGAACATGGTCAGACCGATCGACACGATGAAGCGATGGTGGCATCTCGGTGATCTGCCTGCAGACCGGCAGACGACCGTGGACCGGCCACCGGCGCAAGCTCAGCAGGCAATCCGCCGCCTCGGCGAGCTGCCGTGGGAGGTTGAGCGCCGTCGCCAGGGTATTCGGGCGTCGCTGGAATATCCCAGCACCACGCTCGGGCGGCTGCTGGACCAGACCGCCGACCGCTTTGCCGCCAACACCGCCCTTCTCTACGGCGACCTGCGCTGGAGCTATCGCGAGCTGCTGGCCAACGTCAACCGCATGGCCGGCGGGCTGGCGGGGCTGGGCGTGCGCAAGGGAGACCGCGTTTTGATGGCGCTGCCGAACTGCCCGGAATTCGTGGTGACGTTCCTGGCGGTGCAGAAGCTGGGCGCGGTGGTGGTCAACACCGGGCCGTTGATGGGCCCCGACGATCTGGCCGCGATCATCAAGATGACCTCGGCGCAGGTGGGAATCGGGCTGGACCTGCAGGCGCCGATTCTGACGGCGGCGGGCAACGGCACCGTGAAGAACTGGGTCTGGGTGTCGCTGCGGTTCTACCAGACCGTTTTCAAATGGCTGGGCTACCAGATCGCGCTGTGGAACAAGCGCGGGCACAACGGCGATCACGCCCATCATCTGACCATGGGGGATCTGCTCAACCAGGCACCCGCCCGGCCGCCGACCATCGAGCCGAAGCAGAGCGACCTGGCGCTGCTGCAGCCGACGGGCGGAACCACCGGAACGCTGAAGCTGGCTGAGCTTTCCCACCGCAATCTGCTGGCCAACGCCATGCAGATCAGCATCTGGATGGGGGCGCAAACCGGCCAGGAACGCATCCTGGCGGTGCTGCCGATGTTTCACGTGTATGGCCTGACGCTGAACCTGATCTCGCCGGTCTTCTCGGCCGGGGCGATGATCGTGATGACCCGCTTCAACGCGGTGGAGACGCTGGAACAGATGGCGCGGCATCGGCCGACGATCTTTCCGCTGGTGCCGGCAATCTGCGACGCCCTGAGCAATGAGATCGAGCGCCAGGAACATCCGCGCTTTGGCGACAGCCTGCGGCTGTGCATCAGCGGCGCCGCCCCGCTGCCCGCGCCGGTGGCCGAGCGCTTTGAGAATCTCACCGGCGCTGTGGTGATCGAGGGATATGGGTTGACCGAGGCGGCGCCGGTGACCCACGCAAATCTTCCAGGCAAGCCGCGGCGGGGATCGATCGGGCTGCCCCTGCCCGATACGCGCGTACGCGTGGTGGACCTGGAAGATTCCTCCCGCGATGCGCTGCCGGGGCAGGCCGGCGAGATGCTGATCGCCGGACCGCAGGTGATGGCCGGCTACTTTGCCGATGCCGGGAACACCCGCGCCGCCCTAAGCACCGACGAACAGGGCGTGACCTGGCTGCACACGGGGGATGTCGTGCGCGTGGACGATGAGGGGTATTTCCACGTGCTGGACCGCAAGAAGGACATGATTATCCGGTCGGGAATGAAGGTCTATCCCAAGCGGGTTGAGGAAGTGCTGCTGCGCCATGGCGAGGTGGCGGATGCGGCGGTGATCGGGCGCAGCGATCCGGTACACACCGAGATGGTGGTGGCTATCGTGGCGCTGAAGCGCCCGGCGGACGATCCGGTGAGACTGGCCGAGGAACTGCGGCTGCTGTGCCGCGAGCACCTGGCGCCGTACGAGGTGCCGGCGGCGATTGAATTTCTCGACAAGCTGCCGAGATCAGCGCTGGGGAAGCTGCTGAAGCGCGAGCTGCGCGGCAAGAAGCCGGCCGAGGCAGTCGTGGCAGGCGACGGAGGAAACGGAAAGGCGGTGGCGTGATGGTGGCATGGAATAGCGATGCGGACGTGGCGATCATCGCGGGCGCGCGAACGCCGTGGGCGAAAGCGGGAACTGCACTGAAGGATGTGCATGTAACCGATCTCGCCAGTGCGGCCATGCAGGAAACGCTCTACCGCGCGGAAGTGCGCGGCGACGACGTGGATGAAGTGATCCTGGGCAATGTGGTGATGCCGCCGGACGCCGGCAATCCGGCACGGGTGGCGGCAATTTGGGCGGCCATTCCCGAGGAGAAGCCGGCAATGACGGTGCAGCGAAACTGCGCATCGGGGATCGAAGCGGTGGCGGAGGCGGCGGGGCGGATTCGCGCTGGCCAGGCGAAATGCGTGCTGGCCGGCGGGGCGGAATCGATGAGCACGATCCCGCTGCTTTTCCCGCAGGAGAGCATGGCGCCGTTTGCGCGGCTGAGCCGTGCGAAGAACGCCTGGCAGAAGGCGGCGGCGGCGGCGGCGCTGCGGCCAAGGCATTTTGCTCCGCGTTCGGCGCTGGAATCTGGCCTGACGGACCCGACCTGTGACATGATCATGGGAAAGACCGCCGAGTTGCTGGCCAGCGAATTCGGCATTGGCCGGGCCGAGCAGGATGAATTTGCTTTGCGCTCCCATCGCCTCGCGGCGGCAGCGCAGCAGGCGGGGAAGCCGGGAGTGGAGATCGCGCCGCTGTACGTTGGCGACGGCTCCGAGCCGGTGACGGAAGACAATGGCGTTCGTGCCAATCAGACATCCGAGGCGCTGGCCAAGCTCAAGCCGATCTTCGACAGGCGGGATGGCACCGTCACCGTCGGCAATTCCTGCCAGATCACCGACGGCGCGGCCGCGATGGTGGTGATGGAAGGCGAGCGGGCGCGCGCCGAGGGGCGCGAGGTGATGGGGTACGTGCGCGGATATGCGTATGTCGGCCTCGACCCGGCGCGGATGGGTCTGGGGCCGGTATTCGCGATCGATCAGCTCTTGCGCGAGGCGGGGATGGGTCTTTCCGATATCGGTTTGTTCGAGATCAACGAAGCATTCGCGGCGCAGGTGCTGGCGTGTCTCAAGGCGATGTCGTCCAGCCGGTTCGCCTGCGAGCATTTGAATCGCAAGGACGCCATCGGCGAAATCGATCTGGAAAAGCTGAACGTGAACGGAGGCTCGATCGCGCTGGGTCATCCCGTCGGCGCTACCGGCACGAGACTGGTCTTGACGCTGCTGGCGGAGATGAAACGCCGCGACGTGGAATGGGGCGTGGCGGCGTTGTGCGTCGGCGGCGGGCAGGGTGCGGCCATGCTCTTACAGCGGAGGTAATTTCGTGGAAACACTTCGAACTACAACGGATGCCGAGCAGGTGATCACGGTGTGGATCGACGTTCACGAAAAGTCGGTGAACACGATCTCGCCGCTGATGCTGGCGGAATTGGATGAGCTGTTGATCGAGCTGGAGCGGCTGCGCCCGCGCGGGCCGCGGGCGGTGATTTTTGCATCGGGGAAGCCGCACGCGTTTATTGCCGGCGCGGATCTGTTCGCGATCCGCAAGATGGATCGGCCGCAGATTGAGGAATTTCTGCTTAAGGGCCAGCGCATCTTTGAGCGAGTTGCGCATCTGCCGGTGAAGACGGTCGCGGCCATCGGCGGCGATTGCCTGGGCGGAGGATTGGAATGGGCGCTGGCATGTTCAGCGCGGGTGGCGGCGGACGATCCGTCCATTTCCATTGGCCTGCCGGAGGTGAAGCTGGGGATACTTCCGGGATGGGGCGGAACGGTGCGCCTGCCGCAACTGATCGGCCTGCCCAGGGCGCTGCCGCTGCTGCTGGCGGGGAAAACCATGCCACCGCGCAAGGCGGCCAAGGTGGGGATTGTAGATGAGGTTGTGCGGCCTGAGGCGCTGCTGGCGGCGGCGCGGCGGGTCGCCCTTGCGCCGGCGGAGCCCAAGCACCTGTCGATGATGAGCCGGGCGACGGGTTCCATCGCGCCGGTGCGCAATCGCGTGTTTGAGAAGGCAGCGCGCCAAACCCGCGAGCTGACGCATGGAAATTATCCCGCGCCAATCCGGCTGATCGAAGTGGTACGGACGGGTTACGAGCATGGACCGGCCGCCGGCTTCGATGCCGAGCGAAATGCTCTGGTCGAATTGATCGATACCCCGGCCGGACAAAACCTGGTGCGGCTGTTCTTCCTGCGTCAGGGTGCCAAGCGGGCGATTGGCAATCAACTGACCGCCAAGCCGCGCGAGGTGAAATACGCGGCAGTCATCGGCGGGGGAACGATGGGCGCGGGCATCGCGCATGGATTGCTGCGCGCGGGCGTGCTGGTGCGGCTGATCGAGGTTAATCCGCAGGCGGCGGGGGCGGGCGTGGGACGGGTGAAGCGGATGCTCGAAGAGGATGTTGCCGCCGGGCGGATTACCCGCCTGCAGGCGAAGCACGCGCTGCACCACCTCTCCCCCACAACTGAATGGACGGGACTGCGGCTGGCCGACCTGGTTGTCGAGGCGGTGATCGAGCGGATGGATGCCAAGCGGGAAGTGTTCGCAAAGCTCGACCGGCTGACGCGCAGCGACGCGGTTTTGGCGACCAATACCAGCTCGCTGAGCGTCACGGAGATGGCGGCCGCCACCGAGCATCGCGGGCGGGTGGTCGGGCTGCACTTTTTCAACCCGGTGCCGAAGATGGCGCTGGTGGAAGTGGTGCGAACCGCCGACAGCGACGACGTCTCGCTCGCCACGGCCGCGGCCATCGCGTTGCGGATGGGAAAGACGCCGGTGCTGGTAAAGGATGCGCCCGGTTTCGTCGTCAACCGCATCCTGATTCCTTATCTCCTGGAGGCGCTGGCGATGGCGACGGAAGACGCTCCGATCCGGGAAGTCGATGTCGCGATGAAGCAATGGGGCATGCCGATGGGCCCCTTCGAGCTGCTCGACGAGATTGGCCTGGATACGGGATGGCACGTACTGCGCTCTCTGGGCGGGATGTTGGATCAACAGGTGCAGACGCCGGCGGCGGTCGAGCAGGCTGTGGGGCGCGGCTGGCTGGGCAAGAAGAGCGGGCGCGGATTTTATCTGTATGACGACAAGAAGAAGGCGGGAGACGTCAACGAGGAATTCGTGGCGATGTTGCGCACCTGCCAGGGTGAGTTTTCGGCCGAGGCAGCGCAGTGGCGGCTGGTGCTGCCGATGGTGAACGCGGCGGCGATGCTGCTGGAGGCCGGCGTGGTCGATTCGGCCGACACCATCGACCTCGCAACTGTGCTGGGGACGGGATTCGCGCCCTTCCGCGGCGGCGTCATGCACTTTGCCGATTCCGTTGGGGCGGAGGAGATCGTCGCCCGCCTGCACGAGCTGGCAAAGCGGCACGGGCCGCGTTTCGCGCCGGCGCCGCTGCTGCTGCGGGCGGCGGCGATGAAATCATCGGTGTCTCATCTCGCTCCCGTGGCGCCGGCGACGTCGTCGCCGGCGCGGGATGCTTCGGCGTCGAAACCTACACACGCTTGAGGAGGTTGCATGCCTACTTTCAATCGACTGGATCAGGAACAGTTTGAAAAGGCCAGGGACCTGCTGGAGGCCGCCCCCAGCGCGGAGATGGGGTTTGTCAAATCCCTGTTTTTCGGAAGACTGAAGTTTGAAGACCTGTCTCCATATCCGCACCACGACCCGGATGAGGCGAAGCGAACGGACGAGCTGATCGCGCAGGTGGATGCGTTTCTGCGGGCGCATGTCGATCCCGATCGCATCGATGCCGAGGAGCGCATTGGGCAGGAGGTGATTGACGGGCTGGGAAAACTGGGCGTGCTGGGGATGACCGTGCCCAAGGAATACGGCGGCGGCGGATATTCCCATACTTCCTATTGCCGCGTGCTGGAGCATGTCTCGCAGTGGTGCGCCTCGACGGCGGTGTTGATCGGCGCCCATCAGTCGATCGGCCTCAAAGCGCTGCTGCTGATGGGCAGCGAGCAGCAGAAGCGGGAATTCCTGCCCGCGCTGGCGTCCGGCGAGAAGCTGGCGGCCTTTTCGCTGAGCGAGCCGGAGGTGGGTTCGGATGCGGCCAACGTGCAGACGCAGGCGCATCTCAGCGAGGATGGCAATTATTGGATACTGAACGGCGAAAAGAAGTATGCCACCAACGCGGCGCTGGCCGGCATGATCACGGTGATGGCGAAGACCCCGGTCACCGAAGATGGGAAGACCCGGCAGAAGGTGACGGCGTTTCTGGTGACGCCCGACCTCCCCGGATTCGAAATCGTCAGCCCCAATCGCAGCAAGTGCGGCATCCGCGGAAGCTGGCAGGCCACGCTGCGCTTCACGAACATGGCGGTGCCAAAGGAACGCATTCTGGGGCAACTTGGCAAGGGATTGAAGGTGGCGCTCAGCGTTCTGGATTACGGGCGATGCACTCTTAGCGCCGGTTGCGT
This sequence comes from Tepidisphaeraceae bacterium, assembly GCA_036744635.1. GTDB lineage: Bacteria > Planctomycetota > Phycisphaerae > Tepidisphaerales > Tepidisphaeraceae > DAIOHQ01. Next base: position 7,181 of record DAIOHQ010000224.1, read on the forward strand.
GGGGGGCGCCAAGAAGGCACTGGCGCTGGCGGTCGAGCACGCCAGGTCGCGCGTGCAGTTTGGCCGGCCAATCGGCGAATTCCAGCTCATCAAGCAGAAGATCGCGCGCATGGCCGAGACCGCATTCGCGATGGAGGCGATGACCTACATGGCCGCATCGATGGTAGATCGCCACGCCGGCGACATCATGCTGGAAACCGCCATCAGCAAGCTGTTCTGCTCGGAAGGGCTGTGGCAGGTTATCGACGACGCCGTGCAGATCTGGGGCGGCGAGGGATACATGCGCTCGACCGGCCTGGAGCGCATGCTGCGCGACGCCCGCATCAATCGCATCGTCGAGGGAACAACCGAGGTGATGACCGCGTTCGTCGCCCTCATCGGCATGAAAGGCGTGGGGGAGGAACTGGAAGGGATCGTGCGCGCCGCCAGACAGCCGCGGAAAAATCTTGGCCGGCTCGCCCGCTTCGCCCGTTCGCAGTGGCAGGATGTGCTGATCGGGCATGACCTGGCCGATCTCCACCCCGAACTGGAGCACGAGGCGCATGCCCTGGCGTCGCTCACCACCACTTTTGCCCGCGACATCCTGCGCCTGCTCAGCCGCCACAAGAAGGGGATTCTCGACATGCAACTGCTGCAGCAGCGCATCGCGTGGGCGGCGGTCGATCTGTATGCGATGGCCGTGGTGCTGAGCAAGCTGCAGACGATGCTGGAGTCGCGCGGCGGCAACGGCAAGGACTCGTTGCGGCGGGACCTGCTGATCGGCAAAGCCTTCTGCCATCACGCCGCCGAACGGATCAACCACAACCTGCACGGCCTGTTCGTCAACTCCGACCGGGAAATCCTGAATGTCGCCGACGAGCTGCTGGGTTATCGCAGCGCCGAGGCGGTGAAGATGTCGTAGCAACGCCGGGTGCCACAGGTCGCGGTACTCCGAGACCTGTGCCGCGTAGCGACGCAGTA
>DAIOHQ010000225.1:0-8069 GCA_036744635.1 Tepidisphaeraceae bacterium
GGCAAGCCTCAATTAATCCCCGCGGCGCGCCCACCGTTCGTGGGGAAGGTCATGCCCTCGGCGCTCTTGGTTGTTCTTTCCCGCCCCCCTCCCGCCCTCCCCGCACCGCGCACGCGGCAGCCGGCGCTTCGGTAACCCGTTCCGAAGCATCCGTAACCCGTTCCGAGGCTTCCGTAAGCCGTTCCAGAGCTTCCGCAAACCCTTGCGAAGCTTCCGCGAACCCTGCCGAATCTTCCGCCAGCCTTGGCGGAGCGTCCGACGGACTTCAGGCTCTTCCGGCAAGCCTGGCGGAGCTTCCGCCAGGGGTGCCGATTGTTCCGCCAGGGTTTGTAATTGTTCCGGCAGGGGTTTTTATTGTTCCGCCAGGCTTTCTAACTGTTTCGTCAGGCTTGCCAATCCTCTCGTCAACCTTGCCAACCCTTTTGTCAGGCCTGCCAAACCTTTTGTTACGTCTGACAAACCTTTTGTTACCTCTGACAAATGTTTTGTTATGCCTGACAAATGTTTTGTCAGGCTCGACAAATGTTTTGTCAAGCTTGCCAATCTTTCCGTCAAGGCTGATTCTTCTTCCGGCAGACGTCCGAATTGCACCGCCGCGCCCGCCACCTCCTCCAACAACCCCGCCGCGGCGATTTTTCCCGGACCACCGATTTTCGCCGGTTATCGGAGCGCTTCCGCCCGCGCCGGCAGGCGGAGCGCCGGCAGACGCCGGCGAATCGACCGCACAAGTTCCCCGTCCCCGCCCGCCGAAGACACCTGCGGTGGGCACATCTGCGGTGGGCAAGGGCGCCAGCGCCGTAGCGGCGAGAGCGACGGCGGTACGTGGAGCAAGCCGTAAGCGGCGAAACCTACACGGCGGCGGCGGGCGGAGAAGCGGTTGTGCCGCACTCCGGGCAGCGATCGGGCGTGGCGCGGAGGTCGTAGCCGCAGTGCTGGCACAGGCCAAGGCGATTGCGCCGACGAACGATCCTCCACCGGCGCAGCCAGAGTGTGGGGAGGATGGCGAAGAGCAGGGCGAGGAACCAGGCGGGGAACGTGATGCCAGCATGTTCAGAGATGCTGAATTTGCGGTCACGGCTCCCTGGCGTGTCCGTTACGTGAGCAATTGCGAATCCGAACCAGGCGGCCGCGCGGGTGAGAGAACTGCTCGTGTCGAGACGAATGGGCTCGTTGGTATAGTACGCTGAATCCCGACGATGGGAGAATCCAATTGGTTTGAGACCCTGCGGCAGGGACTGGATTTGCTCGGGAGTAGTTGCGATAAACCGGCCCAGCAAAAACTCGAAGCGGCCGCGCCGCCATTCGACCGCGGCGCCAATGACAGAGCGGGTCGCCACCCCCGCCTTGCTCACTTTCAGGTATACGAACTGATCGTTCGCCAAAAAACTTCGCACTGTCACGACCACCACGCCGAAGAAAAGTGCCAGCGAAACCGCCGCGAGGAAGTTGAAGAGCTTGCGCCGCATCGCCCGTCAGTATAGCGGAAGCGGAGGATTCCGCGGCCTGCCTTGCGCCGATCAGAGTGGATTGCTGCTCGGCGGGGTGTGCTGACGGCCGGTCGGAGGGTGGCGGCTTAGGGGTTATGTCCGCGCATGATCACGTGAAGACTGTATCCGTGCTCCGCGTGGCTGGTTATCATCGCTCTTGTGGATCCTCGCCCGCCGCATCCCCTGGATTACTCAAACCGGCCGCCTCCTCGACCTCCGCGACACTCGAAAAAGCCGCTGATGGTATTCGTCGGCTGGTGGCTCGCCGTTGGCCCCTTTCTGGCGGCGCTCCTGTTCGGCCTGTTCATCACCTTGTCAAACCTTCTCGCCCCGGGGACCACTTACAGACTGCCCGGCGACAGCTCGCTCACGCCGCACAGCGACGGCTTTGGAATGGAATGCGTGAAGCTGATCGTGTGCGTGATCCTGATCGCACTATTTTCAACGATTTTGTGGCGTGGCTGCCAGCAAGCCAGCCGATATAGACGTCTCTATAAAGAAGGGTAGGCGCGCCTGCTGCCAACGCAGCACGGAGATGCGGCACCACCAAGGCCCACGCCTGCTTGTGTTCCGCATCTCGCTCCCGTCGGAGGGTGGCGGCTTTGTCCGCCTGACCTGCGGATTGGGATTGGCCGCATGGGTAGCTAAGATGGCGGGAAACGTACCGGACCATTGAGAGGAATCATGAAGCTGGATTATCGATCTGATGGAGTATCCGGACGCAAGGTATCTGGCTGGGCGGTGACGTCCATTGCGTGCGCCGTCGTGCTCGCGGTCCCCTTCGGGTGGATGTGCCAGACCATGGTGGACGCCCACCGCATGCCCGGCCACTATTTCCCGCTCCTGGTGTTCTCCTTACTGTTTTGGATTGTCGCGCCGTTGTCGGCATGCGGGATATGCTCCGGGCTTGCCGCCTTTCGAGTAGGCGGGCGCTCGCGCGTTGTCGGCAGCGTCGGCCTTATCCTGAGTACGCTGGCCCTTGCCGGTCTCATCTATCTGCTAGTCATCAGCCGAGGCGGTACGCAGAGCCCCTGATTCAGGCAGAGATCAGGAATCCCTTCGCACAGTGAATCGCTAACTTGCAACGCAGGACGGAGAGGCGGAACCCATGAGGGCCCAAGCCCCCCTGTATTCCGCCGACTGCCGGCTCTGACGCTGACCCTGCCGGCTCCGGCTTGCGCGGCGCGCGGGAGGAATGAGCAGGATGCAGCCAGAGGATCAAGCGTCATTTGACTGAATAAACCGCTCCGTCGCAACGTAGGAGGGAGAGGCGGAACCGATATGCCACCGGTGGCCCTGCATGCAGGGTTTTGGTACTCGGCAAGCGCCTGGACCTTCACCCCACCGGCACTCCCACCATCTTTCTCAGCGCATCCAACACCCGCATGTTCCCCAGCGTATCCGCCGCGGTGACTGCGGCCGGCGCGCCATCCTGCACGACCGCCGCGAAGGCGTCCGCCTCGACGCCGTATAAATCCATCCCGGCGTCGACGATGCGAACTTCGCGCGGCGGCAGGGGGGGCGATGGGGGAGTGGCGCCGGCGGCGGCTTGAGGAGAGCCGGCGGAGGTTGTGGACAGGGGGGGCAAATCCATCCGCGGCGGAATCCCCCGTGCGATCACATACTGCGCCCCCCGCGCCGGCGGCTTCCAGGGGATGGGAATCTCGATGAAGCCTTCGCTGCCGCACAGGTAGGCGGTGTTATCCGCCTGCACGCTCATGCCGCAGGTGAAGCTGGCGAGCAGGCCGCCGGGGAAACGCAGCGTGCCGGTGGCGATGTCATCGACGCCGCTGGGATGGAGGTGGGCATCGGCGTGGACGGCGGCCGGCTCCGCGCCGGCGAAGAAGCGGGAGAAGTTGATGCAGTAACAGCCGACGTCCATCAGCACCCCGCCGGCCAATTCGGTGCTGAAGCGGATGTTGTTCTGGGTGTTGCTCACGCGAAAGCAGAAGCTGGTGCGGATCAGGCGCAGCTCCCCAATCGTGCCGCGATCAACTTCCGCCTTTACCGCCGCCGTCAGCGGGTGGGTGCGGTACATGAAGGCCTCGGTGAGCATCCGGCCGGCCTTGTCCGCGACGTCGAACATCTCCTGGGCCTCGGCGGCGTTGGCGGCGAAGGGCTTCTCGCAGAGCACGTGCTTGCCGGCGCGCAGCGCCTGGATCGTCCACTGGCGGTGCAGTGAGTTGGGCAGGGAGATGTAGACGGCATCGACAGTCCGGTCGGCGAGCAGGGCGTCGTAGCTGCCGTGGGCGGCGGGGATGTGGTAGTTTGCCGCGAAGGCGGCGGCGGCATCAGCGCTGCGCGAGCCCACCCCCGCGAGCTGGCCGCGCGCTGAGGCGTTCACGCCGGTGGAAAACTGCTTGGCAATGTTGCCGGTTCCGAGGATTCCCCATCGCAGGCGGTTGGACATGAGCTGTTATCCGATGAGTATTTGTGGGGTGGGCGTACCCGCCCACCTCGATTTGCCGCACGAAGGGAGACGGTGGGCGGGTACGCCCACCCTACAAAATGTCCGCTGCCGACTATTCGATCAGGCGCCCGCAACCGCCGGCGTACCAATGACTGCAGCCGTCGCTCCTCCTGCTCCCTTGCCGTCCGACGCCTTGGCATCCACCTTCCCATACGTCCGCGCCCGCGGCGGCACCAGGCTGGTATCCACCGGCTCGTAGCTGATGTTCGCGCTGTTGCTGGCGGGGTCGTAGGTGGCGATGGTCGCCTTCAGGAAGTTGGCATCATCGCGCTCGGGGAAGGCCGGCTTGTAGTGGGCTCCGCGGGATTCATTCCGCAGCAGCGCCCCCTTGAGCGTGGCCTCGGCGATCAAAATCATATCCCGCAAGGCGCGGGTGAAGGACAGGTTCTGGTTGGTCCACATGCCGGTGTCGGATAGCTTCACCTTGCGGTAGCGCTCCTTCCACTCCTGGCAGCGGGCCAGCGTCTGCTGGAGCTTGTCATTGTGGCGGACGACGGTGCAGTTGTCGGTCATCCACTTGCCCATCTCCTGCCAGAGCAGATAGGGGTTCTCGTTTCCTTCATTCTTCAGCAGCGCATCCTGCCGGTCGGTCTCCTGCTTGACGACCGCATCGAACGCCGCCTGCGGCACATCCGCCGCCGCCACCCTGGCCACATCATTGCAGTAGTTCCTGATGCAGGTTCCGCCAAACAGGCCATCGAAGATGCAGCTCAACAGCGAGTTGGCCCCCAGGCGGTTGGCCCCGTGATAGCCGAAGTTCACCTCGCCCATGGCATACAGGCCGGGGATGTTGGTGCTCATGTTGGAGGGCGCGCCGAATTTCAGCCCGCCGGTCTTCTCATCCTTGGTGAACGTCGTCCACAGCCCGGCCATCGCGTAGTGCACCGCCGGGAAAATCTTCATCGGCTCATCCAGCGGATCCGTGCCGACGAACTTCTCGTAGATCTCCAGAATGCCTTCGAGCTTGTGCAGAATCGCCGCCCGGCCGCGCTTCTTCACCTCATCGCGCAGGTCCAGGTAAACCATGTTGCCGCCGCCGACGCCCAGGCCATCCTGGCAGACCTGAAACAGCTCGCGGGTGGCGATGTCGCGGGGGACGAGGTTGCCATATTTCGGATAGCGCTCTTCGAGGAAGTAATAGCGCTCACCCTCGGGAATGCTGTTGGGCGGGCGGGTGTCACCGGCTTTGCGCGGCACCCACACCCGGCCGCCTTCTCCGCGTGCGGATTCGCTGATCAGCCGGCACTTATCCTCGCCGGGAATGGCGGTGGGGTGAACCTGGATGAATTCGGGATTGCCGTATTTCGCCCCCGCCTGATAGCAGCGCGAAGCCGCCCCGCCGGTGCAGATTACCGACATGGTGGACTTGCCGAAGACCAGCCCATTGCCGCCGGTGGCCATCACCACCGCATCGCCGCGGAAGGCCCGGATCTGCATGGTCCGCATGTCCTGGGCGACGATGCCGACGCACTGCCCATCCTGAATCACCGGCCAGAGAAACTCCCAGAACTCGTACTTGTTGACCCTTCCTTCAGCCTCCCAGCGCCGGGTCTGCTCGTCCAGGGCATACAGCAACTGCTGGCCAGTGGTCGCCCCCGCGAAAAAGGTGCGCTTGTACAGGCTGCCGCCAAAGAGGCGCAGGTCGCGCTGCCCTTCGGGAGTGCGGTTGAAGGGCACGCCCATGCGGTCGAGCAGGTCGATGATCTTGGGCGCCCAGTTGCACATCTCCAGCAGGGGCGGCTGATCGGCGAGAAAATCCCCGCCCAGCGCCGTCTCGTCAAAGTGCATCCACTCGCTGTACCCCTGCTGGCGGGCGATGTCGTTGCAGGCGTTGATCCCGCCCTGGGCGCAGACGCTGTGGCTGCGCTTCACCGGCACCATCGAGAACAAGTCGACGTCCATGCCCTCTTCCGCCAGCTTGATGGTGCAGGCCAGGCCAGCCAGGCCGCCGCCGACGACGATCACACGTTTTTTTGATGCTGCCATAATCTGTCCGTTCTCACAGTCCGTTGTCCGTTGTCCGTTGTCCGTTGCAAATACATCGCGCTGCAACGGACAACGGACCACGGACCACGGACAAATTCACCAAAGCAATTCTCCCAGCTTCTCGCGCTTCTGATAGATGAATTTCAAATGATGATCCAGGTGCCCGACGTACGTCTTGAGCATGTCACCCAGCGTGATCTTGCCGCGCTCGTTGTGCGTGCCAAACCGGGTCCAGGCTGACGCCGGCAGGCGCTTGAGCACGCGGGCAAACAGCTTGCGGTTGCGGTCGAAGATTTCCACCGCCTCACCCACGGGTTGCTGGTCATAGGCCAGGTTCTGTGCGAATTTCGTCTCATCGAAGCCGATGATCACCGGATTCTCCTCGGCGATGATCCGCTTCATCCGGTCGGCCGCGATCAGGTCGCTGTCCATCAGGTGCAGCACCACCTGCTGGATCGACCATTGCCCCTCGATCGGCACGGCCGCCATATCCTGCCCATCCAGCCCCGACACCGCCCGCCGCAGCTTCTCCCCGCCATGTTCATATTGTTCGATAAGCGTCAGATCCATCTCAGCTCCAGAAGATGACAAGGTGACAAGGTGAGGGGGTGACAAGGTGAAGGAATTTGCAGAACTGCCCGACAGCCTCTTTCTTTGTCACCTTGTCACCTTGTCACCCCCTCACCTTGTCATCCCTAATTCCACGTCGCGGTCACGTGGGCAGCGCTCACCAGCGCCGCCAGTGCCAGCAGGCCGCAGACCAGCGTCAGGAAGAACAGTCCGGTACAAACATATCCCCAGCGCCGCTGGGCGGACTCGCTTACCGTCAGACCCCAGGTGATCGCCGCCGTCCAGAATCCATTGGCCAGGTGATAGCAGGAAGCCAGCACGCCGATCGGGTAAATCACCCAGGGGACGATCCAGCTCGCCTGCATGTGATATTCCACGCTCTGCCGCGGCGCCTCCATGGAAAAGCGGAAGTGCGAGCCCAGCAGTCCCTTCATTCCCAGCACGTGGAACAACAGAAACAGCACGATGATCACCGCGCTGATCCGCTGCAGCAGGTAAAACCAGTTCTTCGTATACGGGTAATTGTTGACGTTCGGCTGGCCGGTGAGCACGATCCAGATGCCGTAGGCCGTGTGGTACAGGATGGGCAGATAAATCAGCAGGCACTCCACCAGCAGCAAAAACGGCAGCGAGTGAATCTTCCCCACCTGCACCTCAAAGGGGTCGTGCCCCTCGACCTTCTGCTGAATCAGCGTGGCGTTGACGATCAGGTGAACCACCAGATATCCGCCGAATACCAGCCCCGTCAGCGAGTGCAGCCGGCGCAGAAGAAAATACGTTTTTCCACCGGTTAGGCTGCGGCCGCCGGTCGTAGGGGGGGTCGCAAGTGCAATTGACACGAGCATCCTTTCGTTTCGCCCCCCTCTGCCTCGGGGGGCGATTATAGGAATAGCGCCTCCAGATACAAACGCCCACCCCGCCCGCACCAGGGCCTTCCCCGTAGCACGGGTTTTCCTGAACCCGTGTACGTGCTGTACGCAGCAAGTATCACCCAGAATTCGTACCAAACCACGCGCTCGCGACGCCCGCGCCATCCGCCATACTCCTCACATCTCGAGCCTCTTCAATACCATCGCCATGGCCCAGGCCGTCACAAATTCATGACGCGGCCATCACGCCCCCGCGCGGCAAAGCAATCGCAGTCCCGCACTCCGGGCAGCGCTGGATGCTGGCGCGCAGGTCGTACCCACAATTCAGGCACCGGCGGCGGCGACGACGGTCCCATTGGCGCACCATCGCCGGCAATGGCACGAGCGGGAATACCGCGGCAACCGCAATCGCAAACCAGAGTGACACATCGAGCGCGTTGAAGCGATGGGTCGGACTCCACGACCGGGCGGTGCCCCGAGAGATTCCTGCCGGCATGAACTTGATGTGCTCGGGGATCCAGCCTTGCCACAGGTCCTCTGCGCGAGCGTCGAGGGGAATATTGCCCAGGGCAAAGGGGATGGGAGATTCGGCGTGATCCATGGATACGTATTGAAGATGGCCGCGATAGACCGACTGACCTTCCCCACGAACGGTGGGCGCGCCGCGGGGATTAATTGAGGCTTGCC
>DAIOHQ010000226.1:0-8046 GCA_036744635.1 Tepidisphaeraceae bacterium
CACCAGGATTGAGTAGACCTGCCACTCATCCAGCCATGGCAGACAAGAATGTCCGCCCCACCAGGTTGGGAAATTGTCACGGCGCGCGATTATCATGCTTTCCATGTCGAAATCGAAACTCACGCATTTGGACGATTCGGGCAAGGCGCGGATGGTGGATGTCGGCAGCAAGCCGGTGACACAGCGGGAGGCGATTGCCGAGGGGTACATCGTGCTGCAAAGCGGGACGTTACGCGCCATCGCGGGCGGCGCTGTGCCCAAGGGCGAGGTGCTGGGAACAGCGCGGATCGCGGGCATCCTGGCGGCCAAGCGCACGGGGGATTTGATCCCGCTGTGTCACCCGCTGCCGGTGGAGAGCGTCGAGGTGGATTTCGACCTGCCGGAACTCGAGCCCGACGGCGATGGGCCGGTGCGGCTGCGCATCAAGGCGGTAGCGCGGATCAACGCCAGGACGGGCGTGGAGATGGAGGCGCTGACGGCGGTGACGGTGGCCGGGCTGACGATCTACGACATGTGCAAGGCGATCGACAAGACGATGTGCATCGAAGGGGTGCGGCTGGTGAAGAAGACGGGCGGGACGAAACACAGCGCGATCGTGTGATGTGTGTCTTTTGCAGCGCTGTGGGGGTAGGATGCGGCCATGCGGGGAAACTACCTTGGGCGGATATCTCTGTTTTGCTTGCTGTGGGCGCTGTTGCTGGCACCGGCGTTGTGCCTGGCCAAGACGGACATGCTGGTGGATTATGGGTGGGATGGGCGGTATCGGCCGGGGAAGTGGGCGCCGATTTATGTCACGTTGCGCGATGACACGGCGCGGAACGTGGCGGTCGAGATTTCGGCGGCCCAGAGCCGCGGCAATGTGATGCACCTGAGCCAGCAGGTGGCGGTCGGGCCGTCAGAAGCGACCTATGCGCTCTATCTGCCGCTGGCCGACCCGACGCAGACGACGATAACCATCCGCGACGCAAAGAGCGGCCGGCGACTGCTCGATCCATATCCGCTGGAAGATCCCAACAAGCCGAACCCGAATTTTTTCTATTACAACTATAACAATGGGCAGGAGCGGCTGCTGATTGGAATGAGCGGGAGCAGTTCGACCGAGGCGCTGCTGCGGCAGGGAATTCAGCGCGCGGGGGAAAACGCGTCAAACAATCAGTATGGCGGCACGTTGCTGTGCGGGTTCGTGGATGGGCCGCGGCTGCCGGGCGTAGCGGCCGGGTATGATGCCATCGACATCCTGCTGCTGAACCAGCCCGATTTTGGCCGCTTTCATCCCGAGCAGGAGCAGGCGATTCTGGATTGGGTGCGGGCGGGCGGAACGTTGATCGTCATTCCGGGCGTAGACCCGTTGCCGGCGTCGAGCATGTTGGCCAACGCCCTGCCGGCGAAGGTGGGAGAGAATATTTCGCTGATGATTGAGGCATCGGAACTGGTGAAATACGGCTTGGCCGAACGGTATAAGACGATGAAGGGGCGGCGGGTTGAGGCGGCGGCCGGCGCCCGGGTTTCCAGCTTATTTGACAATCATAGTGCCCAATTGGTGCGCAAGCGTTTGGGGTTTGGTGAGGTGGTGCTGATTTCGGTGGATGTGTCGCAGTTGCTTTTCAACACGCCGGAGAACGCAAACGCATTCTGGCGGCCGATCCTCATGCCAAGCGCGCCGGCCGAGCCACCGCCTCCGGACAATGGTTCCGAAAGCGCCACCCTTTCTCGGATGCGTGTCTATGCCGCACAGGCCGAGCAGCAGCGCGAGTCCGCGGCGGTACGGCAGACGATGGACATGCTGGGCAACGTTCCGGGCGTGGGCACGTTTGGCTTCTCCTATGTTGTGATCGTGATGATCGGGATGATGCTGATTGTCGGCCCGATCGACTGGCTGATTCTGCGCAAGCTGCAGCGGCTGCCCTGGACGTGGTACACGACAGCGACGTGGATCACGTTGATCACGGCGGGCGCGCTGTTCATCGGCCATGTTTTTCGCAGCGGCGACCTGCACTTCCGCACGATGCGGGTGGTGGACCAGGCGGATGATGCGACGGTGGCACAACTGGACATCTTCGGCATCTATTCGCCGCGGACGGATGATTATCGGGTATCGGTGCCGGCGGATGGCTGGTGGGGAGCGGTGAATGATCAGAATTACTACAATTACTATGGTGGCGGCAGCCGGGGGACGACAGACATTCCCGTGGCGCAGGACTTGGAGGGGACCAGGCCGCTGCCGCTGCGGATTAACGTGTGGAATTTGCGATTTATGATCGGGCAGACCAGTTGCATTGCGCCGCCGATGCTGGAGGCGTCGCTGAAGCTGAAGATGGCGGGCGGGAGTTCGAGGGTGATGGGGAACATCGCCAATAAGGGTGAATCGGCGCTGTCCAACGTGGTCATTCGCACCCGCGATGGCGCCTGCAAGCTGAGCGGCATCATTGAACCGGGGCGGGTGATGGAGGTGAATGCACCGCTGGCGCAGGATCAGTTGTTCGCCCAGCCATCCGCGAGCGGAGAGCCACCCACCTATGGATACGGCTACAGCAGAGGCGTCCAGCCAGCAAGCGACATTTCCTACCCCGTTTCCTGCGACCTAGCCCTGCAGCGCTCGTTGCAGATCGAAAAACTGTTGAAATCGGCCGAGAGCCTGGCATGCGTCTACGCGGACGTCGAGAAGCCGGAGCCGCGGGTGAAGCTGCAGACCGGAAAGCCGATCGAGCGGCATTGGGAGATCGTGCGGGCGTTGACGCCGCTGGGAAAGTAGCATTAGCGGGAGACGCGATGGAAGAGCAGAGCGCGGAGGAGTTGATGACACAGGCGGATGCGTCAGGAGATGCCCTCATCTCACCGACGGCCGCGGTGGCGACGGCGCAGCCGTTGCCGATGCCCGCGGTGCCGCCGCCGTTCATCCCCAGGCCGCCGGCCATCGTCACCATGGGGCTGACCAAGCGCTATGGCACGCTGACCGCGCTGGATCATCTTGACTTGGAACTGCAGACCGGCGATGTCTTTGGCTTCATCGGGCCTAACGGCGCCGGTAAGAGCACGACCATGAAAATTCTGGCCGGCCTGCTGGAGCCGACCAGCGGCTCGGCGATGGTGCTTGGCCGGGCTGTGATGGGAAATGGGGATTTTGTCCGCCGCAACATCGGCTACATGCCGGATTTCTTTGGGGGATACGAAGACCTGACCGTCAGCGAATATCTGGAATTCTTCGCCAGCGCTTATGGAATTCCCCGGCGGCAGCGCAAGCGCGTGGTCAATGATGTGCTGGAGCTGACCGATCTGAATTTCAAGGCCAATGCCCTTACCGATTCGCTGTCGCGCGGCATGACTCAGCGGTTGAGTTTGGCGCGGGTGTTGATCCACGACCCGCCCGTGCTCTTGCTGGATGAGCCGGCCAGCGGGCTGGACCCGCGGGCGCGGATCGAAATTCGCGAGCTGCTCAAGGAATTGCAACGGCTGGGCAAGACGATCCTGGTCTCCTCGCACATCCTTTCGGAGTTGGGGGAGTTCTGCAACAAATTGGGAATCATTGAACGGGGTAAACTCTTGATCGCGGGAACGATCGATGAGCTGATGGCGCGGGCGCGGGTCCATCCGGTCATTTCGATACAGGTAGTCGGCGAGCCGGACGCAGCCATCGCGGTGCTGCGGCAGGACCCGCGGGTGGAGAGCGTCGAGCGCATCAACGGGGAATTGCTGGTGCGGCTGCAGGACCCGGGCATGCACCATCATTTCCTGCTGGAGCGGCTGGTGCAGAGCAACATCCACCTGAATTCAATCGCCCCGCACCAGCTCAAGCTGGAGGATGTGTTTTTGCGCCTGACCAAGGGGATTGTGCAGTAAGCGCGGATTCGGAAAATATGGCCGGATTCGGGAGGATGAATACATCCACCACTCATCCAGCCATGACAGACAGAAATGTCTGCCCCACCAAATTCAGGCAAAGCCGACTTCAGGGTCATGCGCCCTCCACGCGGCAGTTCCTTTCCCAGCGCTTGAAAACCGCCCGCGCCTCCGATACGGTGCGCGACGGCACTCAACTGGAGTCATTGATGATCCCCCTGGCCGAACGCATGCAGTTGATTTCCGATTCGATCACCCTGGCCGTCAGCGCCAAGGCAAACGCGCTGAAGAAGGCCGGCGTCGATGTGGTGGGATTCGGCGCCGGCGAGCCGGATTTCGACACGCCGGAATTTATCAAGGATGCGGCGAAGACCGCCCTGGACCTGGGGCAGACGAAATATACGCCCACCCCCTGCTTTCCTGAACTCAGGCAGGCCATCGCCGACAAGTTCAACCGGGAGAACAATCTCCCCTACAAGCCGGAGCAGGTGACCACCGGCGCCGGCGGAAAGCACTGCCTTTACATGGCGTTTATGGCCGTGCTCAACCCCGGTGATGAGGTGGTGATCCCGTCGCCGTACTGGGTATCGTACCCCGAGCAGGTGAAGCTGGCCGGCGGCGTGCCGAAAATTCTGCGCGGCGAAGAGTCAAACGGATTCAAGATCACGCCGCAGCAGCTCAAGGGGGCGATTACCTCCAAGACGCGCGTGCTGCTCATCAACTCGCCGAGCAACCCATCGGGCATCGCGTACACGCCGGAGGAGTTGCAGGCCCTGGCAAATGTCGCGGCATGCCACGATGACTTGATCGTCTTCAGCGATGAAATCTATGAGAAGCTCATCTACGACGGCATCACGTTCGTCAGCTTCGCGGCGCTGAACCAGAAGCTGCTGGAGCGCACGCTGACGTTCAACTGCCATTCCAAGAGCTTCGCGATGACCGGCTGGCGCATCGGCTATATCGGCGGGCCAAAGTATATCATCGACGCCATCAACAAGTTGCAGAGCCAGATGACCAGCCACATCACGAGTTTCACGCAGATGCCGGCGGTCGCGGCGCTCACCGACCCGCGCCGTCACGAAAGCCTGGCGAATATGCATGCCCAATTCGAAAAACGCGGCCGGCACATGTGGCAGCGGCTGAGCGAACTGCCCAAGATTCACTGCGTGAAGCCGCAGGGAGCATTTTACTGCTTTCCGAACGTGAGCGCGTATTTCGGCAGGAAGGCGGGTGGCGCCATAATCACCGACGCGGTGAGCTTCAGCGCGGCACTGCTCGAGCAAAATCACGTGGCGGTCGTGCCCGGCAACGACAGTGGATTTGATACTCATGTGCGGCTGAGCTTCGCTACCAGCATGGAGCAGATCGATAAAGGCATTGACTGGATTGGGGAGTTTCTGAAGAAGCTGGCGTAGGGGAGAGGTTCTCCGGCCTTCTGTGATTCTTACGAATATGGGAGGGCGGGGAGACCCCGCCCCTACGGATTCGTCAATTCCCTCCCGGGTTCCACCAGCAGGGACCTTTGTCTTTGATGGCGATGACGGCCCGGCGGCGTACTTCGAGAATCTGCTCGGCCGACAGGGGGCGAAAAGTTCGCGCCGCTTCCATCGCCGCATCCTGCTCGTTGGGGAAACTCATCCCCAGCAGGGCCACATCAGGGTCACAGGTCAGCGTGAAGTTCACGCACTCCTGCACGCTCAGGCGCGGCAACACGGCGTCGCCGCTTCCGACTCCCCCGCCGGAGCTCACTTTGCCACGCGGCCGCTCCTGCAAGGGCTGGTTATATCCCGCGGTATCCCCCAGAAGTTTTCCGGCGCCGAAGGTTTTGAAGCAGATCGTCCCCACCTTCAGCTCCTTCGTGAGAGGAAGAATTTCGTTGACGTAGCGCTCATGCACATACGGGCCGACCGCGAACATCAGCACATCGCACAGTCCAGAGGCCGCCGCGGCCGCCAAGACGTCCGGATCGTGGCTGGAGATTCCGCAAAAGCGCGCCTTGCCCGCGTCGATGCACTTGCTCAACTGATCCATGCCGCCGCCGGGGGCGATGATGCGCTCCCACCCTTCCATTGTCGACAGCCCGTGAAAAACGAACAGGTCCACATCCTCCAGGCCAAGCCGCCGCAAGCTTCCGTCGACCTGCTCGGCCACCGGCTTGTCGTGATGGTCGATCTTGTCGACCAGGAACATCTTGTCGCGCCGCCCGGCGAGTGCCTGGCCGACTATTTCTTCGCTGTAGCCGTCTTCGTACCCCGGCGCGGTGTCGATCAGGTTCAGCCCCGCGTCCATCGCCCGGTGCAGCGTGGCCACCAACTGCCCGGCCGGCAGGCGGCGGTCGGCGACGTCGCCGATGCCCAGTTGCGTAGCGACAAAACCGGTCCGGCCAAGCTCGCGCCGCGGTTGAAATGGTGCAGCGTTCATCTGGGGCATCTCCCTTGCGGACTACCCTTTACAGCGAGCAGGCGATGATCGGCTCGGGCGCACCCTCCTGGCCCTGGAACCACCGCCGCCCATCCAGCTCGATCAGGTCCATCGCCCGCTTCGGTCCCCAGGAGCCGGGGGAATATTCCGCCGGCGGCTTCTTGGATTTCGCCCAACCCTGCTCGACCGGATCGATCACCGCCCACGCCGCCTCGGCCTCATCGCCGCGGATAAAGAGCGTCTGATCGCCGGTCATGGCGTCATAAATGAGCCGCTCGTACGCCTCGGGCGGTTCCACGTGGAACGTCGTCTTGTAGAGGAAATCCAGCGCCACCGGCTTGATGTTCATCTGGCCGCCGGGCACCTTTCCGTTCATCCGCCAACTGATTCCCTCTTCCGGCTGCACGCGGATTACCAAGTCGTTGGGATAAACCGGCGACTCGCACTGCTTTTGGAAGAGCGTCAGCGGCGGACTGCGGAAGCGCACGACGACTTCGCTGAGCTTCTGCGCGAGGAACTTGCCGGTGCGCAGATAAAACGGCGTGCCGCTCCAGCGCCAGTTGTCGATGTAAAGTTTCAGCGCCGCGAAAGTTTCCGTCTGCGAGCCGGCCGGGACATCCTTTTCCTTGAGGTATCCAGGCGATTTCTGCCCGGCCGCCTCGCCGGCGGAATATTGCCCGCGCACGGTGAAATCATCCACCGCGGTTGGGCGGATCGGCCGCACGCATTTGAATACCTTGACCTTCTCATCGCGAATCGAGATCGCATCCAGCGCCGCCGGCGGCTCCATCGCCACCAGGGCCATGAGCTGGAACATGTGGTTCTGCACCATGTCGCGCAGGGCGCCGCTGCGGTCGTAATAGCCGCCGCGGGTGCCGACGCCGAGGGTTTCACTGACGGTGATCTGCACGTGGTCGATGTACTTGTAGTTCCAGATCGGCTCGAGGATCGCGTTGGCGAAGCGCATCACCATCATGTTCTGCACGGTCTCTTTGCCGAGGTAGTGGTCGATGCGGAAAATCTGCTCTTCGTTGAAATATTTGTGCAGCAGCGTGTTGAGCTGCCGCGCGGTCTGCAGGTCGTGTCCGAACGGCTTTTCGATGATGATGCGCTCAAAGCGCTGGTCATCGTATTCCCCCTTGTCCGCCAGGCGGCGCTCGCCGAGACAGGTGATGATCGGCTCGAAGGCATTGGGCGGCGTGGCGAGGTAAAATAGGCGATTGTGCTCGGTGTTTCCAAATTGTTCGTCGTACTTCATGAGCTGCAGCGCGACGCACTGGTGGTCTTCCTTCGAGCCGTAATCAGCGCGGGTGTAGAAAAAGCGCGGCTCGAGGCTTTTCCAGAGCGCCTCGTCGATCGGCTTGGAGCGGGCGTATTTCTCGATCGCCTCGCGGGCTTCCTTGCGAAAGGCTTCATCAGACATTTCCGTGCGCGAAAAACCGAGGATGTACGAGTTCTCATCCAGTAGTTTTTCCCGAGCCATCTCGTAGATGGCGGGAATCAGCTTCCGCCTGGCCAGGTCGCCGCTGGCCCCGAAAATCACAATCCCGCACGCCGCTGCCGGCATAAGACGCACCTTTCTGAAAGGAGACGCAATCAGCGCCCTGGTGTCATCCGGAGGTACTCCGAAGGATCTGGCCGCGAATGGTGATCCGCGCAGATTCTTCGCAGTGGCTCAGAATGACATTAGCGCTGTCTCAAGATTGCATTATCACGCCGGTGATTTAGACCGGATTGACCTTCCCCACGAACGGTGGGCGCGCCGCGGGGATTAATTGAGGCTTGCCT
>DAIOHQ010000227.1:0-7982 GCA_036744635.1 Tepidisphaeraceae bacterium
GCCAAGGCCGGTTTGAAAGATGTGTGGAAGAGCGAGGCGTACTCGCAGACCTGTGTCTTACTGCGTCACTATGCGGCACAGGTCTCGGTGTACCGCGACCTGTGGCACCCATAAATTTCAAACTGACCCATTGCCGAAGTTCCGTCCGCAGAAGCGGACCCTACAGAATGCCGCGAAGCCGTGCGGCGTTGGCGTCGGCCTGTGCGCGTGGGTGTAGCCCTACTTCTTCGGTTTGGACGTGGGCGGGCTGGCGGGCCAGTCTTTGGCATCGCGCAGGGTTTCGATTTGATTTTGGGTGAAGTGCCGGCCGGTGTTCATGCCGGGGCAGCGGGTTGACGAGCGTTCCCACGCGGCGGCAGTGGCCAGGTTGCCGTGCCAGAAAGGCCAGGTGCGGCACTGCAGCGGGCGCACGGGATAGATGGCGCAGCCGCGCTTGCTCACCGTCACCGTCTGCCCTTCGCGCATCGTCTTCACCTTTGCTTCGGTGAGGAAGACGCAGTCATACATGCCCTGGTTGTTGGTTTCGTTGAGGGAGAATCTTCCGTCGATCTTGCGGCAGCAGCGCTCGACGGTCTGCTCCGGGGTGAGATGGAGGAACTCGGCCAGCCGGGCGATCTCTTCGCGGCTGATCCACACCACGCCTGGCGCTCCGGTGCAGCAGTTGCCGCACTGCGTGCAGGTGAAATTCAGGCCCGCGGAATACCACGGCTGGGATTTCGTCTCGATCACCTTCAGGTTCATCGCATAGATTCAACTGCAGACGGGTTCGGGTTGCAACACTTTCAATGTTCCCGCCTGCACCGCTTCGGTTCCGGCCCGCTGCGCTTCGGGATAGGGGCAGCTTGCGCAATCGTTGCCGCAGCATTCCCCGCGCCCGAGCAGATATTCGCGCGACAACACCGCCCGGCCATTTTCATTGAGCGTGTAATCTTTGCCGAGAACCAGTTTCCGCTTCCGTGCCATGTCCACCTTCCCGCGCGCCGACAGATCGGAAGTGACATCTCCCGCTGGCGCATCTCAAGAAGCCACAGCTCCCGCCGCCACACGACGGCGACGCAAATGCTACGGGTATGGCTGGGCCCGGTTCAAGAGAGTTTTCTGTCCGGTGCTAAGATCTGTAGAGGCAGCAGTTTGAGACAGTTTTAGGTTCGGTGATATGTTACGGGAATAGCCGTCAAAGCGGCTCATCGCCTGTGGGCTTGGTGGCTGGCTTGGTTGTGGATTTCCAGCCCTCCTCTTTCATCATGCTGCGCAGCTTCTCCAGCTCTTTGGCCGTCTTCTGGTGAATGTACTCGCGCATGTCTGCAGTAACCTGCGACTCGGGCACCAGCACTTGAATTCCCAGATCGGGCAGCGTGATCAGCCCGACGATGCGCTCGCGCCCGGCCGGGGCGTTGGCGGAGTTCCACACATACACACCGCTGTCCTTCACCATGTAGCCCAGGCCGGTGATGCCGGCCAGTGTTTCCAGCGCCTGGCTGATCGAAACGTTCTCGAGGCGGAACTTGCGGATGGTGCGGAGGTCGGCGGAGATGCGGGCGATGGCGCCGGGCTCGATGTCGAAATGAACCCCGGCCCGGCTCGACAGTTCCGTCAGCACCTGCTGCACATCCACGCCGTCGTAGCGGGCGCTGATGGTCTTTTCGAGCTGATGGCGCACGGCATCTTCCTTGGAGACGATCAGGATGCTCTTGCCCCAGGCGTACCAGGTTGCCCCGGTCTGCTTGGGAATGCACTCGAGCGCCTCAAGCATGGTGGCGTTGCGCGGGATGGAGATCTCCTGCTTCTCGCTGACCACATCACCCGGGCGGTATTCCGTCGCGAAGGGGCTTTTCAATTCTGAGAGCTTCTGATCGACCGCATCCGCCAGGGCCTTGAGGGCGATATGGTTTTCCTTCAGGCCCAATTGAGTTGAAGCCAGCGTCTCCAGCGCCGCCAGCTCCTCGGCCGTCGCCCGCCGGCCGAGCCGGCGAAGCGCCGGCAGCGGCTCCAGCAATACCGCGGTCTCCTTCACCTCGAAGGTCAAACCGAGCTTGCGGGTAATCGCCTGCAGCGCCTGCCGCACCGTCTGGTTTTCGATCTTGGCGGAGATGTTGGTTTGCTCGCCCCAGGGCAGCAGGTCCCAGACCTCGGACTCGGCCTCGATCGGCACACTGGTGTCCTTGGTGATCTTCTCCATCGCCTGCCGCAAGACGCCGTTCACCTCGAGCTTGGCCACCGGCTTGTCCAGCGCCTCGTTGATCAAGGCCGGCGTATCATCCGCGGCAAGCGACAGCGGCGCCAGAGAGCACAGCAGGAGCGAAGCAATCAACCAGCGCATGAGAATCTCCATAAGCGCGTGCCGCACCGTCGTCGGCCCGCATATACGGGCGATTGTAGCCACAAACTGCCGACAATGCTCAAATGCCGGTGCAGATGCTGGCTCAACCGTGGACTGGGAAAAGGAAGCGATCAATACGGCGCTTGGGGGGAGTAGGGGCTGAGGTCAGCGTCGGGCGCTTGGTCGATAAGGACAAGCGTTCGGGATGGAGTGCTGGCGACGGGGTTGTTTGCGTAGCCGTTGGCCACGTATGTCGGCGAAGGACTGACCGTTACCGTCGGCTGGCCGGTGGTGCTGGCGACGTTGACGATGCGGATGTCGGTCTTGGCGGCCAGGTCTTTTCCGCCGGTAGTGGTCGGCTTCACCCTCGGCGTTCCGGACTGGGTGACGACGAAGGTGACGATTCCCACGCCGCTGGCCAGCAACACGCAGGCGGCGATGGCCAGCTTGCGGGCGGAGTGGACCCACGGCAGGACGTAGTTCTTGCGCCCCTGCTCTTCCTGTTCATCAATGGCGCTGGAAATATGCTGTGCCAGCCGATTCCAATCGATGGCCGGCAGCGGCAGGGCGGCCTGCGTCAGGCCGGTGAGGCGGCGATATGCATCGGCCAGCTCGCGGGCTTCGGAATCATTCGCCAGCCGCGCCTCCAGCGCAGGAATTTCGCCGGCGGGCAGGGTGCCGTCGGCGTATTGCGAAATCGAAAATTCCAGTTTCTCGTCGATCATGGGAGACTCGGGATTATACGTATCCCTTTAACAACTCTTTCAACTTCTTCCGTCCCTGGAATACGTGCCATTTCACCGCCTCGACGCTGCACTGCAGCGCCTCGGCCACGTCCTTTTGCGGCATTTCGTCGATGGTGAACATCACGATCGCCAGCCGCTGTTTCTCCGGCAATTCCTTCAGGGCCTCCTGCAAGCGCCGGCCCATTTCTTCACTTTCCATCGCCCGCTGCGGATCGCCGCTCTTGGCCGTCCATTCGCTGCCGCCGCTGTCAATCTTTCCCCCTTCGGCCGGGCCGAAAATATCGTCCAGCGGCAACTGCGAGCGGGTCTTTCTGCTACGGCGGAAATTCAACGACAGGTTCGAGACGATTCGCATCAGCCAGCCGCCAAACGCTTGGGGCTTCTGCAACGTGCTGAGACTTGCATAGGCCTTCAGAAACGCATCCTGCGTGACTTCGAGCGAATCATGGCTGTTTCCGAGCAGCCGATACGAAACCGCGACCGCCTGCCGCTGGTAGCGCCGCACCAGCACGTCAAACGCATCTCTTGATCCTTCAAGAGTTTGCGATACGAGCTGGCCGTCCGTCGGCGACGCGATACCACCGTGTGCAGCGTGTTCGTTCGCCTTCGGTTCCATAAAGCAGACACAGTAATAGGTAGGAGGTTAGAAGGAACCTGACATTTTCAATAGACGCCAAGCACGGGGGCGCTAGATGTAGGGCCATCATAGAGTCAACCCCAACATCTGGTACGAAATCCCGGGTAGTGGGTCAGTTTGGGTGCCACAGGTCGGCGTACTCGCAGACCTGTGTCTTACTGCGTCGCTATGCGGCAAAGGTCTCGGAGTACCGCGACCTGTGGCACCCGGAAATTCCAAACTGACCCATTGCCGAAATCCTTGCAAAATTTTGTTGCTAACGAACCTGGCTCAGCAGTTCTTTGCAATACGCGCCAACCGCCCGCGCGACTCCCTGCGGGCCTTGGGCCGCGTGCTGCTTGATCCGTTTGACCACCGCGCTGCCGACGATTGCGCCGTCGGCGACGCCTTGCAACTGCTTGACGTGCGCGGCCGTCGAGATTCCGAAACCGACGCAAACTGGCTTGTGCGTCAACGCCTTGAGCTCGCGCACATTCTGCGCCAAGTCGGCCGGCAACTGGTTGCGCTCGCCGGTGATGCCGGAGACGGAGAGATAATATACAAAGCCGCTGCATAATCCTGCGATTTCTTTTCGGCGTGTGGCCGAGGTGGTTGGCGCCACCAGCAGAATTGTATCCAAACCCGCTTGGCGCACCTGGGCGCAGACGCGCTGGGCTTCGGGCGGGGGGAGGTCGGGCAGGATCAATCCATCAAAACCGGCAGCCTTGGCGTCCTGGAGGAATTTGTCCAGCCCGTAGCGGAAGACGATGCTGTAGCTGAGCATGGCGACCAGCGGGATGGAAATAGTGGCGCGGGCCTGGCGAATCATGTCGAGAATTTGCGGAATCCGCACCTTCCTGGCCAGTGCCTCGACGAAGGCTTCCTGGATGGTGGGCCCATCGGCGATGGGGTCGGAGAAGGGAAAGCCGACTTCGATGAGGGTGGCGCCGGCGATTTCCAGTTCCCTGAGCGATGCCGCAGTGGTGGGCAGATCGGGATAGCCGGCGGCGATGAACGGCATCAGGGCGATCTGGCCTTTGGCGCGCAGGGTCGCAAAACTCTCTGAAATGCTTCGCCGGCCGGTTGGTTTCATGCGCTTTCCGTAATCGAAGCGATGATACGGGACGGGGGGGCAGGGTCAAGATGAGGCCGGGCGATGGGAATGTCGTGGCCGAAAGATATGGCCGGATTCGGGCAGATGAGTACACCTGCCACTCATCCAGCCATGGCAGACAGGAATGTCTCCCCCACCAATTATTGTCTGGGGATTGTCTCTACAGCATTTTCCACGCCTTCAGGATCGACTTGAGGGTGGGGAGGGGGCGGCGCCAGAGCCAGTCTGTTTCCAGCCAGAGGCCTTTGATGACAACGCTGCGGTAGATGCCGTCGGCGGCCCCCCCTACAAGAACGTTCTGGTAGGTGCGGTCGCGGCCAAGCTGGTAGAACTCGGCCATCTTGCGCTCGGGGTCGATGAGCCAGTATTCGCGGACGCCGCCTTGTTCGTATTCAACATATTTATTGCCGCGATCGAGAGCGCGGCTGCCGGGGGAGATGACTTCGACGACGAGATCGGCGGGGCCCTCAAGATGGGAGCTCTTAACGCGATTCAGATTCTTTTTGGCGACGAAGAAGACATCAGGAGAGCGGGAAAACTCCGCCCCGATCTTCATTTGAAATGGCTCGCCGTAAACCTGCCCCAGGTTTTCTCGTTCGACAAATTCGCCGAGAATGCGCACCAGCCAGATATTGATGATCGAATGCTCGTTGGATACAGGCGCCATTGGCACAACCTCCCCGTTGACCCACTCCACCGGACCATGGAAGGTATCGGATTCGAGAAACTCCTCATACGTCATCCGCACGCGGTCAGCGGACGGCGGCGCATCGGGGAAGGTGGAGAGTGCTCGTGACGCCATGATGACAGTATAGCATGTCCGCCGCGAGCGGACGAAGCATTCAGCGGCAAGGATCAGAGCTTGCCATTTTTTGGCTCGGCATCTTTCTTGATGAAGCGCTCGACGTTGCGCTGGGGGACGAACTCGACGTGGCCGTCGCCGAAGAGCATGTTGATGCCGTCATGGCCATGGTTGTCGGGCTTTTCGTAGCACAGGACTTCGTCAGCGCCGGCCGAGTTGTTTTTGCCAGTGCCGAGATAGATGTAGGAAGAGTGCTCGTTCACCCACTTCTTCTGGTCCTCGGGCTTCAGTTTTCCGAAATCGGCGGGTACCGAATTGTTGGAAGAGGGACAGACGAATACTTGCGGCCCCATGTCTTCATTAATGATCAGGGTCCCCAGATCCGCTGGGTACTTGCCCTTGTTCTCATTGGCGTACAGCATCATTCCCTGGCCGATTTGGCGGAGATTGGAGGCGCATTTCACGCGGTTGGCGGTTTCGCGGGCGCGGTTCAGCGAGGGCAGCAGAATGCTCACCAGCAGCGGGGCTTCAAATTTCACGACGTTGGAAATCGGATCGCCGGCGACGAGGTCGGCGCCAGGGAACGGCGTAATAGTTTTGAAGTGGAAGCCGGCATCATCGCTCCAGGCCACGGCGCCGGAGGGAGCCAACTCCGCCTTGAGCTTGTTCAGCGGCGGCAGGATCATCGGCGGGGAGGGGATGCCGAAAAGATCGCCCATGCCGGCATAGTGCGTGAGCAAGAGCCAGGTGGTATAGCTGTTGTCGACGGTCCTGGGCAGATCGGCGAACTGAATCGAAGAGGCCTTCTGGTCGCCCAGGCGCTTGCGGACGGCCTGAAACGCCGGGTTGGCGGCGAGTCCTTCGCCCTTGGCGGCCAGATGGTCGGCCGCGGCCGCGACGACTTGCGGATACAGGGCGACGATCAGCTTTCCATCCTTGATCGCCCATGCCGGCGCGACGGCCGGCAGCGCCCAATAGCGGATGGTGAGATCGCCCACCTTGGTCTCGCGCACGTTGATTGACATGTGCTGGCGGCCAAGCTGCTGGTTGATCTGCCGGGTGGCGAATTCTTCAATCTGCACCATCGCCTTCTGCAGCTTGGCCGCATCCTTCGGCTGATTGATCAAGACGGCGCCCAGAAGATTTTCGCCGCCGACGTTGGCGTCGGTGTAGCAGGCCCATTCATCGCCGAACGCCTCGAGCAGGTCCTTCTGCACGTCGACGCCGACGTTCTGGTGCAATTGTTCCAGGAACTGATCGATCTGGCCCTGGGCTTTGGGATCGAAGTTGCCGGCGGTCTGGCGGATGGCGGGCAGGAGCTTGCTGGCGTCGAAGCAGCCAACCGAAGCGGTGCTGGCGGTTTTGGGAACCATGGCCAGCGCCTGCTCTGACAGCGGCTGCGCCTCCAGCATCGCCAGCAGGCCTTTGCGCGGCGCGGGAGCGGAAATAAACGCCTCGCTGCCCCAGTCCTTGCCATCGAAGCCGCTGGTGACGCCGATGCGTTTGATGCCGCTCAAGCTCAGGGCATCGCGCAGCTTCGGCCAATTTTCTTTGGCGCTTGCGTCGGGGCCGGCGTTGACGGCCTGATCGGCGAGGCTGAGCAGCGATTCAGCATCGACATAGGCGGCGAAGGCGGGTTCCTTCTGAAGTTTGCCCATGGCTTCGGTGAATCCATCCGCCGCCATGAGAGGCTTGGGGCGGGCATTGGCACGACCCGCGGGATTGAGCAAGGCATCCAGTGCCGGATTCTTGCCGATGCTGACGACCACAAGGCCGCCATTCTCGCTGACCTGCAGCGGCGCCGGCATCTGTTGCACAAGGTTGGTCAGCTCATTCTTCAGCGCTGCGGCATCCTTGCCGGCGTCGCACAGCAATGCCGCCCGCGGCATCGGCATCTGTGGATTGGAGAAGTCAACGCCGCCAAAATAGAAGGCGCTGGGATGGCGCCACATGGGCCCGCCAATCGCCGAGAGCAGCCGCAGCTTTTGCCCGGCCTGCGGATCGTTCTGGCCGAGCTTGGCCAGTGCCGCAGGCAGGAAGGTGTCAAAGAATTCCCCGAGATTGGAGGAATCGAGCACCGCTTTGAGATGCGAGCCGGCCAAGCCGGGGCCCATCGATTCGCTGCCGGTCCAGCCGACGTAGACGATCGCATCGGCGGGAACCTTGTCCGCCAAGGGTTGGGCCAAGGCGACGATCGGCGCTATCACGACCGCCAGCAACGCAATCAGAATGTTCCGCATGAAAGACCTCCCAAGGGTAAGATGGCAACGTTATCGCGCCCCGCGCAAGATTTCGCAAGGGCGCTCCTGGTGGGTGACGGATTCCGGGTGGGAGGAGATATGGCTGGATTCGGGCAGGCGAGTACACCTGCCGCTCATCCAGCC
>DAIOHQ010000228.1:0-2437 GCA_036744635.1 Tepidisphaeraceae bacterium
CTCCCTCGATCATGGGCTGGAAGCCCCATGTCACGAAACGCGGAATCGCGCACGGTCGTTTACTGGCAGCGCGCACCCTGGAAAGTTTGCAGGGTGGAGCGTCGGGGTGATTAAGGTGGAAGTGGTGGGTGCCGATAAACAGGAAGTCGCCTTTGTCTGTCTGATGAGAATTTGAATGATGGGATCGCCCAATCGGATCAATTTGACGCTGATTGAGCAGACCGAATCGTCGGCGCTGGTTCTCGAAGCCAACCGGCTTCTGAGAGAAAGTGAAGAGCGGTTTCGGCGGCTGGTCGAGATTGCGCCCGATGCGGTGTTCCTGCACGATATGACCGGTCGGGTGCTGGATGCGAATACTCGCGCGTGTGAGAGCCTGGGGCACACGCGTGAAGCGCTTCTGGGGATGCTGGTTTCCGACTTCGAATTGGATTTTGAGCCGCCGGAGCTTGCGCGGCGATGGGGATCGCTTGGGTCGGACGAGACGCTGACGGTTAAGGGGCGGCACCTGCATCGGGACGGAACTATATCGCCGGTGGAGTCGCGGATTTGTCTGATCGAGATTGGCGGGCGGAAAGCGGTCCTGGCGAACGTTCGTGATATGGGGGAGCGGGAGAAATCGCAGCAGCGGATTCGCGAAAGCGAAGAGCGTTTTCGAACTGCGTTTGATCATGCGACGATCGGGATGGCGATCGTGGGGATCGATGGCCGGTTCATTCAGGTGAATCAGTCGCTGTGCAGGATCGTGGGATATGGTTTGGAAGAAATGCTGTCGCGCGATTTTCAGTCCATCACGCACCCCGATGATCTGCAGGCGGATCTGGTATACGTGCAGCAACTGCTGGCGGGCAAGATCGCGGATTATGAAATGCTCAAGCGGTACATTCATCGCGATGGCCGGTTGGTATGGGTGTCGCTGAACGTGGCGCTGGTGCGCGGGGAAAACGGCAAGCCGCTGTATTTCATTTCTCAGATCCAGGACGTTACGGCGCGTACGCAGGCTGAGGATGCGCTGCGGGCGAGCGAGGAAGAGTTTCGGGCGACATTCGAACTGGCCAGCGTCGGGAAGTTACAGATCGATCTGCGCACCGGCCGGATCGTGCGGGTGAATGCCAAGTTGTGCCAGATTTGCGGGTACTCGGCCGATGAGCTGGTTCGCATGACATTTACCGACCTGACGCACCCTGACGATGTCGAGGAAGGCCGCCGGGTCGCGTTAAAAATGTTGCGGGGCGAGGTCAAAGAATACAGCGCGGAAAAGCGATATGTGCGGAAGGATGGGCGGGTCATCTGGGCGACGATCAATGCCGCGTCGCTTCATGATGGGAACGACCGGCCCATCAAATCGGTGGTGACGGTGCAGGATGTGACCGAGCGGAAGATGGCCGAGTATCTTGAAAGAGATCGGCGGCGGGTGCTTGAGATGGTTGCGCTGGATGCGCCGATCGAAAAAGTGTTGAGCAAGCTGGCCTCTTCGGTGGAATTTCAGGTGGACTTTCCCGCGGCGGTGATCGCACTGCAAGACGGACTTTTAACCATCCACGCGCCGAGCCTGCATGCGGATTGTTTGAGTGCTTTGGAGGACGATCGGCTGGCCCTGGCGGCGGGGCTTTCCAGCTCGGCGTGGTCCGATCCGAGCAGCTGCGGGGTCACGCACATCGCGACCGAAGACCTGTGGGTCAAGGTGCGGGCGGTGGCCGCCCCGCAGGGATTTCGATCGTGCTGGACCTATTTGCTGCGATCCGGGGATCGTGCGCCCAACGGTCTGCTGCTGGTGTTCTCGCGGCGGGAGGGGCGGCCTTCGCCGGCGGAATTGCAGGTGCTGCGGACGGCTGGCGATCTGGCGCGCATCTGCATCGATCACCATACGACGACCCGGCAGCTTGCGCATCTGGTGCGGCATGATTCGCTGACGGGGTTGCCGAACCGGGTGTTCTTTCAAGATCGGCTCCAGCAGGCCATCACGCTGGCGGGACGGTCGGGCAAGCCGCTCGCGCTGTTGGCCCTGGATGTGGATCACTTCAAGCAGATCAACGACACGCTGGGCCACGATGCGGGGGACTCGATTTTGCGGCAGTTTGCCGAGCGGATTCGTGCGCAGCTTCGCCAGACTGATACGATCGCGCGGATGGGCGGGGATGAATTTATGATCGTTCTCCCTGAGCTACAGGAAGCGCAAGGGGCAGTGGTGGTGGCGGCGAAGCTGGTGGAGTGTTTGCGGGAGCCGTTCCGGGTTTGCGGGACGGATCTGGTGGTTACGGCGAGCATCGGTATCGCGGCGTTTCCGGTCGACGGAAGCGATGCGACCGCACTTCAACGTACGGCGGATGAGCAGATGTATAAGGTCAAAAGAGCGGGGCGGGATGGGTATTCGATGGGCGGGGCGAGTTGTGAGTTGTGAGTTGTGAGTTGTGAGTTGTTTTCGGGGGACTTCTTGCGG
>DAIOHQ010000228.1:2447-7904 GCA_036744635.1 Tepidisphaeraceae bacterium
TCCCACATCTCACCCGGCGCCGGACCCGAAGCGTCCGCGACCCACGGCCTGGAAGGCCGTGCCACTTAAATGCAATGGCGCTGAATCTCGCAGGTCGTTCAGGCCAATTCCTGGAGGGGGCCGGTGCCGTCACCGAGGGAGGTGGTTGGCGCGCCGAAGCGATCGAGCATGGACATCCATAGGTTATTGAGCGGGGTTTCGGATGGGGCGCGCATGTAGCGGCCGGACTTGATGGTGCCGCCGCCGCGGCCGACGAGGAGGACGGGGAGGTCTTCGTGGGCGTGGCGGTTGGGGTCGGCGATGGCGCTGCCGTAGGCGACCATGCAGTTATCGAGCAGATTGCCGTCGCCTTCTTTTATGGATTTGAGCTTCCTGGTGAGGTAGGCGAGCTGCTGCATGTGGTAGATATTGATCGCTTTGATCTTGGCGATGTTTTCGGGCTTGCCCTGGTGGTGGGAGATGGAGTGGTGGCCTTCAGTGACGCCGGCGGAGCGGTATTTCTGTTCGCTGCCTTCGCGGCCGATCATGAAGGTGACGATGCGGGTGACATCGGTCTGGAAAGCCAGGACCATCAGATCGCACATCATGTGAATGTGGTCGGTGAGATCGGCGGGGACGCCTTCGGGGCGCGAGACATCTTCCGGAAGTTCCACGGCGGAGAGTTTTTCGGAGCGGGTGATGCGCTGTTCGAGCTCGCGGACGCCGGTGAGGTATTGATCGAGCTTCTGGCGATCGTTGCCGCCGAGCTTGCGATTGAGGGTGTTGGCGTCTTCCAGGACGGCATCGAGCACGCTGGTGCGCAGCTCGTTGCGGGCGAGGGTTTCGGGATCGTTGGGCTGATCGGAGAAGAGGCGGTTGAAGACGGCCTTGGGGTTTACTTCGGTGGGCAGCGGGGTTGTGGCGTTGCGCCAAGCGAGTGTGTGTTCGTAAACGCAGGAGTAGCCCGAGTCGCAGTTGCCCGCGCCGCGGTAGCCTTCAATGGCGATTTCGAGGGAGGGGAAGCGTGTTTTTTCGCCCAGGCGACGGGCGGCGATCTGGTCGGCTGATACGCCGGCCCGGAAGTTGGCCCCGGCGGTTTTCTTGGGTTGAGCGCCGGTGAGGAAGGCGCCACCGGCGCGGGCGTGGTCGCCGCCGCCATCGCCATTGGCGCGGGCTTTGTCGCAGGTGAGGCCGCCCAGGACGAGCAGGTCGTCGCGGTGCTCGGCCATGGGCTCGAGGCAGGGGGTCATTTCGTAATCAGCACCGGGAGTTTTTGGCATCCAGTAGGGCATATACGCCCCATTGGGGACGTAGAGGAATGCCATACGACGCGGGGCGAGGGCGGCAGCCGCACCCGAGCCGGCAGTGGCTGCGCCGGGAACGGCAGCGGCGGCGGCCTTGGAGACCATCGCGTCGAGCAGGGGCAGCGTCATGGCCGTCCCGATACCGCGAAGGACTGCACGACGCGAAATCCCTGGGTAGCTCATTGCGATTCTCCGGTGGCGGTTCTCATCTGAAACGGATCGCTCTTAACGATCTCGGTCAGAAGGGTTGAAAAGCGATAATCGTTGCGGGCCAGCTCGGACATGATCTTGTCGACTGCCCGTCTATCGTAATACTCCAACCCGCGTCCCGTTGCGTAGGTCAGCATTTTTTCGGCGACGCAGCGGACGAAAAGGGTCTTTTTGGCTTTTAGAAGCTGTTTGAGGCCATCGGGACCGTTGAAGGT
This sequence comes from Tepidisphaeraceae bacterium, assembly GCA_036744635.1. Lineage (GTDB taxonomy): Bacteria > Planctomycetota > Phycisphaerae > Tepidisphaerales > Tepidisphaeraceae > DAIOHQ01. The sequence continues at coordinate 4,156 of DAIOHQ010000228.1, forward strand.
TTTGCCGTCGGGGAGGGTGCCGGACGCATCAATGGAGGCTTGGCCGTCTTTATCGCGCCAGACACCGATGGCGTCGAAGTTCTCGAACGCGAAGCCGATGGGATCCATGCGCTGATGACAGGAAGCGCACAGCGCGTTGGCACGGTGCTGTTCCATGACTTGGCGGAGGGTGCCGGTCAGTTGCTTTTGTTCATCGAGGGCGGGGACATCTGGCGGTGGTGGGGGCGGGGGGGTGTTGAGAATCTGTTCGAGAATGAATTTGCCGCGTTTAACCGGGGAGGTGCGGGTGGCGTTGGAAGTGAGAGTGAGGACGCTGGCCTGGGTTAGAATTCCGCCGCGATTGAGGGGGGCTTTGACGCGGACGAATTTCTTGCCCTTCACGCCATCTATGCCGTAGTGCTTGGCGAGCTGGCCATTGACGAAGGTGAAATCGGCATCCAGCAGATCGAGGATGCGGCGGTCTTCGCGAACGATGGCCTCGAAGAACAGGTCGCTCTCGCGGATCATGGCGTTGCGAAGATTGTCGTCGAAACTGGGGAACTGCTTTGGATCGGGGGAGGAGATCTCCAGCTTGCGGAGGGCGAGCCACTGCTCGGCAAAGCCGTAGAGGAAGGAGACGGACTTGGGATCCTGCACCATGCGATGAAGCTGGGCATCGAGATGGGTGCGGAGCTCGCCTTTGGAGGCGAGTGACATCAGCTCGTCATCGGGGGTGCTGTTCCAGAGGAAGTATGAGAGACGGCTGGCGAGTTCGTATTCGTTGATGGCGTAGGTTTCGCCTTCTTTAGCGCCGGGCGGATCGAGCTCGACGCGGAAGAGGAAGTTGGGCGAGACCATGACGCGGTAGAGGGCGGCCCGCATGCACAGCTCGAAGCGATTGCCCTTGGAAGTCGCGGCATCGTAGATGCGCAGGCAAGCGTCGACCTCCTGGGGACGGACAGGGCGGCGATATGCCTTCGATGCGAAGCGCGTGATAATTTGCGTGGCGGCATCGCGTGGGGCGAGGCCGGGGTCGTGGGCCATCAGGCGTTTGTGCGCCTCGGGAAGCTCGGGGGGCGGGGGATCGAAGGGGCCTTCGACTTCAATTCCCTGGAGGAAGAGGATGCGCGTCCGGCCATCGCTGACAGGGGGCTGCTGGCCGAAGCGGCGCGGTTGGCCGTTGGCGTTGAGGGCAGGTTTGGTTGCGGGTTGTGTGGCCGCGAGTGCGGGCTCGGTTGTGGGGAGCGTGGTGGGTGCGGGGAGTTTGAAGGGATTGAGGAATGCTACACCGACGCGGGCGGTGCCGGGCTTCATGCGGAGGCGGGCCTGGATGGTCATCGACCGGCCCTTGGGGTTGGGGACTTCGAATTCTTTGAGATCTTTGCCGGCTACGCGGATCATGGCGCGGACGGGTTCATCGCCGATCTGATCGCCGGAGACGCGGGCGCGGATGATGTAGTCGCCTTCGTCGAAGGAGATGGTTCCGCCGAGCTCGGATTTGGTGGCGGTGGCATTGAGGCGGATGGCGCCGATCTGCGAGCGGGTGGGCTTGGGGGGATCGAGGATGACGATGCCCTGTTCCAGCACCTGCTCGGCGGCGGAGAGATATTTTTCCAGGAGCAACGGGGTGACCGAAAGCACGTCGCCGATGTTGTCGAAGCCGTAGCCGACGTCATCGGCGGGGAAATCGTCGGCGGGTTTGAAATCGATGCCGACCAGGTCGCGGATGGTGTTGTTGTATTCAGTCTTATTAAGGCGACGCATCGTCACGCGGCCGGGGTTGGGCTTGGCGGTCCGGTCGAAGCGATCAAAGACTCCTCGGATGGCGGTGAGGGTGGAATCGGTTTCATCTTCTTTGGGCTGCGGCCGTTTGGCGGGCGGCATCTCGTGGGTTTCCAGCATGTGCTGAACGCTGTCCCACGTTTTTCGGTCGGAATAGACGGAGAGATCATCCTTAAACTGATCGAAGGACAGATCGGCTTTGGACTTACCATTGCCGTGACAGGCGAAGCAGTGTTTGGTCAGGTAAGGAAGTATCTGGCCCTGATAGGAGTAGATCTGCAGGCTTGGGGCGGCCTGGATTGCCGGGGTTTGAGCAGGGGGCGCGGGGGGCGAATTGTCGGCGGGCTGCGCGCAGAGGATGAAAGGTACAAATAGAAGGGTGGATAGCAGGGCAAGTTGAGGGCGGACGGATCCCATTGACCCTAATGTAACCCGTATTTGCAGGGCTGTCTTGAAGAGAATGCCCCAAAACTTGCAAAATCCGGCCATTATCCGCCGAAGTGGAGCGGCTGATCCCGCGAAGATGATTTCGGCAGCCCGTTATTTGCATCGACTTCGCAACCGGTTTCAGCCTCACTTATTCACAACCAAGCACCCCGCCATCAGATCGTGAAGTGCTTGCTTCCGCTGGGTCCACCCGGCCATGAAGTATCCGAAATACAGGATCAGACCAGAGAGGTATTGGCCGAAATGTCGGCCCGTTGCCCGGCCGAAGGAGAGTTGCTCACCGGCTTCGGTAATCACCTCAAGACCCAGGGCCAATTTGCCTGGTGTGGCTCGTCGGGCGGAACTCTCAAAACAAGCATAGTAAAGCCATGGAACGACGATGCCCGCAAGACCGCCGATTAGAAAAGCGAGTTCGTAAATACCTTGCCGTGTGGCGTTGCTGGATACCAGCATGGCCCGGAGGACGAAAACGCCGACAATAGCCACCGCATTAGCTGCGATGACAACAATGATCGTATCAATAATCCATGCGCCAAATCGGCGCCAAAATCCGGCATAGCGATCATTCTCCGCTCTGCGAGATGGGTACGGCAGCGTCGCCGAAAAAAACGGAGCCAGCGCTGGAACTTGACGTGCGTAAACGGCTGCCGGATCGGATTGCCGCCAGACTTGATCCTCGGGCTGAAGCGTGCGGTTTTGTGCAAGGGCCATCAGGACCGAAATAGCGACCGGCCCCACCGATTGACCGCCCTGTGCATAATAATACTGTGATTCACCGGCGGCCCGCCCGCCCGCGCCGCTCAGGGAAGCGAAATCCACCGCTCCGTCAATGGGCGACAACCCAAAATCCTCTGGTGCGCGCGCGGCCACACCAATGGAAACCGCGTCGGTCTTAATCGGAAACAGGTCTTCGTAGTCCCCGGCGGAATTCCAGTTGGTTCGATCCTCGGAAATCTCGTGTATCCGCGACAGCATCCCGCGGCGCACCATCTTCTGTAGCCCTGCGGTGTCAAACGGGCCGGCGATCTTGCCGCGTATTCGCACGTAGAATGTCGATTCGGGCATACAAGTCCTTTGGACGCACGGGGCGCCACGCCTCCATCACTTGATCGGCCCGCCCACCAGGACGATCGCGCCGTCAGGGACGTTCTTCAATTGCAACTCGTCCGCCCGCCAATCGCCTCCGGTCAATTGGGCGATGCGGATAAGGTTCCCATCATTATCGATCGCGTATGCGATTGCGCCGCCGGTTGCACCCGGCGCGCCCGAACGCATCCGCACGGGCGACGGCCCCTTGACCACGATGCCCTGTGCGGTCAGCCGGCCGGGAAGTGCCGAGGTCATGGCATCGCGCTTTTTACGGATTTTCAATTCCAGGCTCTGCGCCGCGGGTAACGTGGCCATGAGCCTGGTCACGGTTGATTCCACGAGTGGCGACGGGCGCTTAGCCGGGTCTAGCCAAGGCGTGTCGTCCAAGTTCAGTGCCGCTAGTGCTCTGTCACACAATGATTTTAGGGTAGACCGACTTCAGCTTGACCCGC
>DAIOHQ010000229.1:0-7897 GCA_036744635.1 Tepidisphaeraceae bacterium
GCGGTGCGGTGAATCGAAGAGGGCGGGGAGACCCCGCCCCTACGAAGGGATTGCATGAACTCACAGATACAAGCGCTGTTTGATGCCCGCCTTCGGGAGATCGCGGACGCCGGATTGATGAAGCGGGAGCGGATATTGGTTTCGCCGCAGGAGGCGCGGATCACCGTGGCTGGCGGGCGGGAGGTGCTGAATCTGTGCGCGAATAATTATTTGGGGCTGGCCGATGATCCTCGGCTAATCGCGGCGGCGAAGGAGGCGTTGGACAAGTGGGGATTGGGCCTGGCTTCGGTGCGATTCATCTGCGGCACGCAGGCGATTCATAAGGAGTTAGAGGCGGCGCTCAGCCAGTTCCTCGGCACCGACGATACGATCCTTTACTCCTCCTGCTTCGACGCCAATGGTGGGCTGTTTGAGACGATCCTCGGCGAAGAAGATGTGGTGATCAGCGATGAGCTGAACCATGCATCCATCATTGATGGCGTGCGCCTGTGCAAGGCGGCGCGCTACCGCTACCGGAACAATGACATGGCCGACCTGCGGGCGAAGCTGCAGGAGGCGGCGGCCAAGGGGGCGCGGGTGAAGTTGATCGCGACCGATGGGGTTTTCTCTATGGATGGTTTTCTGGCCAACCTTCCGGGGATTTGCGAACTGGCCGATGAATTCGAGGCGCTGGTGATGGTGGATGATTCCCACGCGGTGGGGTTCATGGGGGCACATGGCCGGGGAACGCCGGAGCATCATGGCGTGCAAGATCGCATCGACATCCTCACCGGAACCTTGGGCAAGGCGCTGGGCGGCGGCTCGGGGGGATACACCAGCGGGCGCAAGGAGATCATTGACCTGCTCCGCCAGCGCTCCCGGCCCTATTTGTTCAGCAACACTCTCGCTCCGGCCATTGTCGGAGCGAGCCTCGAAGCTCTGCGCCTGGTGAATGAGTCGGCTGATCTGCGCACCAGACTCCACGAGAACACCCGGTTCTTCCGCGAGCAGATGACCGCCCGCGGGTTTGATATCCTGCCGGGGCAGCATCCGATCGTGCCGATCATGTTCGGCGATGCGGCCAAGGCGGCGGCGATGGCCGAGAAGATGCTGGATCTGGGCGTCTACGTGATCGCGTTCAGCTATCCGGTGGTGCCGATGGGGAGAGCGCGGATTCGCACGCAGGTGTCGGCCGCGCATAGCCGCGAAGACCTGGAGTTCGCCGTGAAAATGTTCGAGCAGGCGCGGGCGGGGGACTGATCATGCGGCCGCTGAGCGTTGGGATTATCGGATTTGGAAGGATCGGCGCCGAGCACGCCGGTTGGCTGAGGCGCGCCGGTGAGTCAGGTGGGTTAGATGAGATTTCGGTCGCTGCGATTGCCGATGCGACGGCAGCCCGGCGGGCGCTGGCGGAATCGCGGGGGCTGAAAACGTGTGACACTGCGTCGGCGCTTTTCGCCGACCCCGCCATCGATGCCGTGCTCATCTCCACGCCCACGGCCATGCACTATGAGCAGGCGCTGGCGGCGCTGACGGCGGGCAAGCATGTGATGATCGAAAAGCCGATGGCGATTGATTTGGCGCAATCGCAGCGACTTGTGGACGAAGCGGGTCGGCACGGCCTGGTGCTGAGCGTCTTTCACAATCGCCGCTGGGATCGGGACTATCTCACGGTGAAGTCGGCCATCGACGCCGGCGTCTTCGGGCGGATCATCAACATCGAGTCGCGGATCGGGCAATGGGCGAGTTGCGTCGGCCCGGCGGCACGGGAATATCGGCCGGGCTGGCGCAACGAAGCCGCCTTTGGCGGCGGCGGGCTTTTCGATTGGGGCAGCCATTTGATCGACCAGCTCTGGCGATTGCTGGCGCCGGCCAGGCCGCTGCGTGTTTTTGCCCAGCTTCGCGGCAACGTCTGGAGCAGCGACTGCGATGATTTCGCCCGCGTGCTGATTGATTTTGACAACGGCGCGGTTGGCCTGGTTGAGATCAATACCACGACTACATATCCCTTACCGCGCTGGCATATCGACGGGACCGCCGGCAGCGCGGATAGCCCCCATAGCGACGTGTCTGATATCAACACCTGGTCGCAGCTTCGCTTCAAGCCCGCGCCGGCCGGGCAGGTGGAATATCGCAGCACAGGCGCGGGAATGGTTGCCGCGGGCGAGACGGGGAAGACCGAGTCGACGTTGCTGCCGGTGGCGCAGGCGGGTCTGAGCGAGGTGGAGATCTGGCGGCGATTCGCCCGCGCCATCAGAGGGCAGGGCGAACCCGCGGTCACCCCCGCCAGCGTGCTGGGCACGATGGCGCTGCTCGACGCCGCCCGCCAGAGCAGTCGCACCGGCCAGTCTGTCGATGTCAGCGATGTCGCGTGGATGTGATGCTGCCAAAATGCGTTTGAACGACGCTTGCAGGGATATCGGGGAATCCTCACCGTTTCGATTCAGGCTTGGGCGCGATCGCGCTGCTCGGCTTCCTTCAGCAGGGCATCGGCGTTGGGATGGCCGGCGCTGCGGGCGGCGCGGGCGGACTGGATGGCCTGCGCCATCTCAGGTGGCGTGGAGGTGAGATGGGCCAGCGCCTTGTAATAATGCGCCTCGGGATCCTGCGGGTTTTTCGTCAGCGCCGCATCAAACCAGGCGATGGCATCCTTGAACTGATTCTGCGCCAGCAGCACCCGGCCAAGCGTCGTCATGCACTGCTCGCTGCTGTGCAGCGCCTGCGGAAAATCCCGCGCGGCGGAAATCGCCTGGTCAAACTCGTTCATCGATGCGTACAAAGTCATCAGCTCATTGAGGGTGATGGCGTTGGCGGGATTGGCCCGCAGGCTGTTGTACATGGCGATGCCGCGCTGCGACTGTTGTTGCTCGCCGGCGTTGACGTTGGCCTGAAGCTGATCGAGCGTTACCTGGAACCGCGCATGGCAACTGGAGCATTCGGTAAAGCTGCTCTTGCCGCTGATGGGGAAGACGGGAATGAAATAGAGCGTGAACCAGTTGCGATGGCTGCGCGCGATCATCGTCGTCTGCTGGCGGCAGCTCGGACACAGCGCCTGCACCGGCGGCGCGGAATCGTTGGTGAACATCGGCCGCGTGCCGAAAATGATAAATCCGCCGCGAAATTGATAAGGACCCCGCCGCATCAACACGACAATAAAGCACGTGCCGCGGCGCGGCAAGAGCGCGCAAGGCAAAGCGTCTATCGTGCAGCGCCCCAGAGCTCAATCATCCACTGCATCACGGCATGGGCTTGGTCAACTGATCGATTCGCTTCAATTCCTCTTCGCTGAACGCCAGGTTCTTCAGCGCGGCGACGTTCTCCTCGATCTGCCCGGCACTGGATGCGCCGATCAGGGCGCTGGTGATGGCCGGAAGGCGCAGGATCCACGCCAGCGCCATCTGCGCCAGCGTCTGGCCGCGGTGCTTGGCCAGGGTGTTGAGCCCAATCAGCATTTCGCGCTTTTCCGGCGTCAGCGCGCCCGTCAGCCAGTTCTTTCCCCAGCGCTCGGCCGCCCGGCTCTTGTCGGGAATGGCTTCGCCAAGGTACTTGTCCGTCAGCAGGCCCGAAGCCAGCGGGCAAAACGCGATGCAGCCGACGCCGGCGCTCTGCGTCTGCGGGAACAAATCCCACTCATTGGTGCGCCCCAGCATGTTGTAATAGGGCTGATGGATGGTGATGCGCGTCAGGCCGGTGCGCTCGGCCACCCGCACCGCCTCGGCGAAGTGCGCGCCGTCGTAGTTGCTCAGGCCCGCATACAGCGCCTTGCCCTGGCGCACGAGCTGATCGAGCGCCTCCAGCGTTTCCTCGACGGGCGTGTCGGCATCCTGGCGGTGATGGTAGAAAATATCGACGTAGTCCACGCCCAGCCGCTTGAGCGATTGATCGCACGAGGCGATCAGATATTTCCGCGAGCCGTTGTCCCCATACGGCCCCGGCCACATGCGAAACCCCGCCTTGCTGGAGATGATCAGCTCATCGCGCGGCATCTCCCGAAAAATCTTGCCGCAGACGATCTCGGCGTTTCCCGGCGGCGTGCCATAGTTGTTGGCCAGATCAAAATGGGTGATTCCCAGGTCGAAGGCGCGAAAGATGCACTCCCGCGCCACATCCTCCCCGCGGTATCCGCCGAATGTCTCCCACGACCCCAGCGAGATCGCCGGAAGCATCAGTCCGGATCGCCCGCAGCGGCGGTACTGCATCGTGTCATAGCGCGTGGCCGAGAATTCCCGCATGGTAGATAACCTTTCCAGTCAGTCCGCTTCAAAGAAAGAGTCCCGCCTCAACCGCGAAAAATTCCGCCAGCTTGCGGATGTTCGCCTTGGACAAGCCGCGCTTGCCGCTGAGGATCAACGAGGCATTCGGTTGGCTGCCGATGATCCTTCCCAGGTCGCCCACTTTCAACTGCCGCTCCTCCATCAGGAATTTCAGAATTTCCAGCGGCGGGGATTTCTCGAACGTAACTGGATGCCTCTTTTCGTAATCGGCCATGAACACAAGCATGGCTTCCATGTAGTCGATTTCATCGCGGATCAGCGGGTGATCCTGAAAAACCAGCTCCTTGTAAAGCTCCACCGCCTGCTCGCGCTCCTTCTCGCTGGAAATGGGACGCAGAGGGAACTTGCGGACCAGTTCAAGGTAGCGGTCGCCGATGGCTCGGGATTTCCGTAGCGTTGCGGTGGGCATAGTCATCTCCATTTCTGTTTGTCGTATTCAGCGTGAGTTAATAGATCGAGAAAGAACACCTGCTGATTGGCGTAATGCACGGACGTGAGAAGGCGAAATTCGTTTCCCTTCACGTTGAATATCGTCACGATCGTTCCGCTCTTGATTCTCACGCCGTCGGCGCTGGGGAAGTTGCTCCGCACATCCTGAATACTGTGCCAGTCGGCTTTCGCCGTCACGTCCATCCAGTTCAGCAACCAAGCCCGGGTCTGCGGATGTTTTCGCAAAGCCTTGTGTAGATCGGCAAGGTTGAGGATGGTCATCATTACATTATGTAATAATAGGTATGAAATGGAAGCGCGACCATGATGAATAGTCGCGCGCTGCGCGACGTCCCGAAGAGGGCGCAGTGAAGGGCACGGGAGAGCTCAATAATCGTACGCCTTCATCAGCTTGGCATGTTGAAATGCGGCCATGACGATATCTTCGTGGCGCATTCCCTCTTCAGCGCGGCGCTGGGCGCACCACTGGCACATGCCAACGCCGTGGCCGAAGCCGTGGCCTTCGACGAAGCGGATCGGCCCCCCGGGATCGTTGATGATCTTGAAAAAGCTCGAATACAGGATCGCGTCCCGGGGCGCATCGGTGTTGACGGCCGTGCGCAGCTCCTCCCCGCTCCAGCTATAGACGTTCTCGCGGGCGTCGACCACGCTGAAGCGCGTCGGCCGCCCCCAGCGATTGGGCTGGGTGATCCGGATGTCGGTGACCAGCGCCATGTTCAACTCCGCCCGCGGCTTGCCTTCAAGTTTGGATTTGCGCTCGGCCCAGAGATGGAAGCGGCGGGTCAGTTCCTCCTTGGTGACGGCTACCGGCCCCCAGTTGAACTTCGGCGAGGCGTTGCAGATGCCGTGGTTGTTCTGATCCCCGAGCGGGTCGATGTACGGATCCCCGAAGGCGTCGGAAGCGCTTTGGGTGATCCCGCCGCAGCAGGAGCTGAAATACGCTTTGAAAATCTTCTCCTGCCCCGGCGCCGGTCCCCACACCACCACCACGCCCGAGGTGGCATCGACGGCCTCCCGGCTCTTGGGGGTTTCCGCCGCGATGCCGCCATACACCTGGCTGCGCTGATCATCATACAGATCGAACCACCGGCTGACCGGTTCGCGCTTCGAGACGTAAATCGCATAGGTGCGGGCTACGATGGCCTGCGCCTTGTACGCCTCGATGTCCCACCCCGCCAGCATCTCCCGCGGCACGACGCCTTTGAGATAGCCGTCCACGTCCACGTCATTCACCACGTCAAATCGATTCGGCTCCACCGGCACCAGCCGGTACTTCCCGCGATAGGCGTGGCCATTGACATAAACCGATCCATCGGTGGCCGGCTCGATCGTCAACTCGCCGGTGCCCACCGCCACGTTGCCGATCGTCCATCCACCGGAGGTCAGCGCGACCGGAATGAGCGTGTTGGCCGGGTAGTTGATGCGCTTGGGGTTCGGTGAAGATCCCACCCGCACCAGCGGCGGCGCCGAGGCGGTGAGGTTGACGCGGTCGAGATTCTGCAGGATGCGCACGCGCACCACCGGAGCGTCCTTGTGCGATGATTCCCGGCCGGTGTGCGTGCATCCCAATGGAAGCAGCAGCAGGGCACTCAGAATGATGATGATTGGCAAATAGATGCAAGACATGCCCGCGCCGGCCGCCCGCGCCCCTCGGGCGCGCTTGCCGGCGTGATGGTCCGCCGCGGGCGCGAGCCGACTTCCCTGTGCGTTGCATCCCATGGCGTCCCTGCCGTGGTAAGAAAAAGTTGGCTGCCGGTCGCAAGCAGTTGGCAGCGGACGACAACGCCGACCTCACTGCCAACTGCAAACGACCGGCAGCCAACGTCCAAAATTTCTCATCCCTCTTCGAGCTTGCGCAGTCCCATTCCAAACGTGGCCAACTGCTGCTTGATCTCGTTGAGGCTGGTCTGGCCGAAGTTCTTGCAGCCCAGCAGCTCATCTTCCGTGCGGCTGGCCAGTTCGCCGATGGTGTTGATGTTCAGCCGCTGCAGCGCTTTGCGGCTGCGCACGGACAGTTCCATATCCGCAACCGTCTTCTGCAGCAATTCGGGATTGACATCGCTGCTCTCATCCGCCGGCCGCTTGGCCGCGCCCTTGGAATCCTCCGCCGCCTGCCCCAGCCGCAGGCCCTTTTGCGCCAGCAGCGCCTTGATCTCATTGAGGCTGGTTTCGCCGAAATTCTTATATCCCAGCAGCTCGGCCTCGGTGGTCCGCAGCAGATCCCCGAGCGTGCGCATGTTCATCTTCTTGAGGCAGTTGCGGCTGCGCACGGAAAGCTCGAAATCGCTGATCGGGATATCCAGCACCGCGTTGCGGCGGTCGCCGCGGCGGTCGGCATCCTCATCGTAATACATCGACCGGGCCGACTCCACATCGCGCATGAACAGCCGCGCCCGCGCGTGATTCGGATTGGTGCGCAGAATCGCCTGCAGGCAGCGATGCGCCTCATCGTAGTGGTTGTTGTCCTCGTAAAGCACCGCAAGGTTCATCAGGGCGTTGAGATGCACCGGCGCGCTGGTGCAGATGCGCTCGTACAGCTCGATCGCCTTGGCGTCATCCGCCTGGCGGTCGTACAGCAGCGCCAGCCGGAAACAGGCGGCCTCGTTGTCGGGATTCTCGTTGAGGGCGCGCTCGTAATAATCCACCGCCTTCTCGTGCAGGCCTTGTGCCTCGGCATCCTGCCCGCGCTTGAAATACTCATTGGCAGCGCGTTCATTGATCGTCGAAACGGTCGATTCATTCATCGTGGGCATAGTTCTCATGTTAGCTAAGGGGCGATAGTTACCGGCCAACCGCCGGACAACCCCCATTAGTAAGCGCCCAAGGCCGATGTGTCAACCGGAGCGAGCACTGGTGTGCGAACACTCGCCAGTCGCCGGTTACCAGTCCGAAGCCGCGAGACTTCCCCGCCATGGTTGGCGCCGTCAGTGGACCACGCGGTGCCCTTCTCGCGCCGCGCCGGCGAATGCCTCAAGACGCGTGGGCATTTGTGGCGCTACCCTTTGGCGTGCCCCATCACGGGCGCGACACCCGCAATACCCGCTTTCCCCGCCGCAATCGCCACTTCCCCTTCCGCCGCAGCGAAATTCCCCTGCGCAATTGCGCAAATGAGTCGCCCATTAGCACTATTGCGTCTCCCAACAGCGCTATTGAGGTCCGCCAAAGATTCCAGCGCCGCGCGGACGGAGTAGATA
>DAIOHQ010000230.1:0-7880 GCA_036744635.1 Tepidisphaeraceae bacterium
GGTGAGGGCTCTGCGGCGTGCCCCAGAGGATTTCAGCAGAGCATTCTGACTTCTGATTTCTTGTTTCTATTTCGATTCTTCCCTGGAGCTTCCATGCGTCCTCCTCTCGCTGCGTTTCCCAAGGCGTTTCTTGATGATCTGGTGGTGACGGGGGCGATGTCGTTGCGGCAGTGGATCGAGCTGGCGGCGACGCTGGATATCGATGGGCTGGAATTTTATGCGGGGTTCATCGAGCTGCAAACGGAGAACCAGTGGCGCGAGGCGCGGAAGATCGCGGCCGATCATGGCCTGCCGGTGCCGATGCTCTGCTGCTCGCCGGATTTCACGCATCCAGATCCTGCGTTTCGCGGCGCGGAGGTGGAGAAGGAGAAGCGCTGGATTGCGATGTGCGCTGCGCTGGGGGGAAAATATTGCCGGGTGCTGTCGGGTCAGCACCGGCCAGAGGTTTCGCGGGAAGAAGGGATTGGCTATGCGGCCGATTGCATTGGCGCGTGCCTGCCCGCGGCCGAGGATCACGGCATCACGCTGGTGATCGAAAACCATTACAAGGACAATTACTGGCAGTATCCGGAATTCGCGCAGAAGATGGATGTGTTCTGCGAGCTGGTGGGGCGCATCGATTCGCCGCACTTTGGGGTGAACTACGATCCATCCAACACGATTCTGGCCGGGGAGGATCCGCTGGAATTGCTGCGGCGGGTGAAGCATCGGGTGCGCTCGATGCACGCTTCGGACCGGTATCTGGCGGAGGGGACGATCGACGATCTGCGCCGGGAGGAAGATTCGGTCGGGTATGCCAAGCGCCTGCGCCATGGGGAAATCGGCAAGGGGATGAACGATTACGACGCGATTTTCACTGAAATGGCGCAAGTCGGATTTGATGGTTGGATCAGCATCGAAGACGGAGTCGAGGGGATCGAGCAGCTTCGCCGCAGCGCGGAATTTCTGCGCCGGAAAATCGCGGCGCATTTTTTAGAGTAGACCGGTGGAGAGAAATTCGTAGTTCACCGGGGCGAAGGCCTTCTTGCCGCCATCGCCGAAGAAGGTGGCGCCGCCATCGCCGAATTGCACATCGCGCACGCGATCGAAACCTTTGGGGACTTTGACGACGCCCTGGATGTAGTTGACGGCCGTCGGAGTCTTGGGGGACAGGTCCACTGAGGTTGGGATGCCGATCCGGCTGGCCGGATTTTCTCCCAGCGATGGTCCCATTCCGGCGGGGAGGAAGCAGGCGCCATCCTCGAGGCCCAGGCAGTTATTGCGGCCATGCCAGGGGACGTTCCAGCGGCCATGGTTTTCAAACCACATGCTGAGGCACGGCAGCATCGCCGGGTCCTTGAACGAGAACCAGGCGAAGCCTTCGTCGAGGAAGACCGCGGCCGTCCAGGCCGGCTGCCGGCTCGGAGGGTGAAACACGCCAAGCACGTCCACGTATCCGCGCATGCGCGGGGCCGAGGTGAGGTCGTCGAAGGGCTGGTCCTTGAAGAGCGTCGGCACTTTGGCCAGGTCCTCAAAGGTCTGGCCGGGCTGGATGGAATCGTATTCGCCGACGAGCGGATTGCCGACGCGCGCGGGCATGGTGCAGCCGAGGGCGAAAGGAGCGGTGGAAAGATTGATCCGCCGCTGGGTTTCCGGCATGCGCAGAGTTGCGTGATGACTGAGTGGATAGCGGCCACGGAAGCCTTCCAGGAGATGCTGCGAATAGACGACGTTGTGGCCATCGACGATCGAAAGCGTTTTGGTGATGCGCCCCTTCGGCTGGGTCATGTTCATGGCCAGGGAAAGCTGGGTGACGGCGCCATCGCGCTGCAGGTCAGCGAAGGTCCAGGGCTGCGATGCGCATTGGCCATGGGCAATGTAATGCTTTCCCTTCCACATTCCGCCGGCAAAGGGGAGACAGAGAAAATCGCCGCGCAGGGGACGCAGAACCGGTTCGTCGATCTGAATTTTCTGGCCATGCCAGTGGCCGATGTAATAGGGCTGGAGTGGAGATTTGGAATCGCGATAGAAAGTGACCGGGGCCATGTGACCGCCGAGTTGGGTCACGGCCAGCTCGACGGAATTATTTTTCATCACCCAGGATTTCTGATCGGCCACATTCTTCATCGACGGTTTCATGGTTGGTTCCATTGGATGGGATTATTGCGAATTGGGTGAGGTTGCACCAGATGTGTGACGTTAAGGAAGGCGCCGCCGTAGGGTGGGCGAGTACGCCCACCCAACGAAGGCCGCATCTACGTTCGGGGGTTCCACCTTACAGCCGCGCGATCAGCAGCTCGCGCTGAAAGAGCATTTCCTTGGGCATGTCTCCGGCCAGCTTGAGAAACAGTTCTTCCTGGCTGAGGATTTCGGACTTGAACTCCTCGAGGTTGATGGTCTGGATCGCCTTGAACTGCTCGGGCGTCAGCGTCAGGCCGTCCAGGTTGATGTCCTGCGGGCGCGGCATCCAGCCGATGGGGGATTCCATCGCGTAGGCCCGCCCGTGGGCGCGGTTGATGATCCATTCGAGAACGCGCATGTTGTCGCCGAAACCCGGCCACATGAACTTGCCCTGCTCATCCTTGCGGAACCAGTTGACATGAAAGATGCGCGGGCAGTCGGTCATCTTCTTGCGCATGCGGAACCAGTGAACCAGGTAGTCGCGGATGTTGTAGCCGATGAAGGGAAGCATGGCCATCGGGTCGCGGCGCACCAGGCCGACCTGGCCGGTGGCGGCGGCCGTGGTTTCCGATCCGAGGGTTGCGCCCAGATAGACGCCGTGCACCCAGTTGAAGGCCTGAAAGACCAGCGGGATGGTGCGCGAGCGGCGGCCGCCGAAGATGATGGCGGAGACTTCAACGCCGTCGGGGTCGTTGGCGGCGGGATCGAGCACCGGATTGTTGGCCATCGGCGCGGTGAAGCGGCTGTTGGGATGGGCGGCCTTGCGGCCGCTGTCGGGCGTCCAGGATTGGCCGGTCCAGTCGATCGCTTCCCTGGGCGGCTCCTTGGTTTTGCCTTCCCACCAGACATCGCCATCGGGAAGCAGGGCAACATTGGTGTAGATGGTGTTTCTCGCCATGCACTCCATGGCGCTGGGATTGGTCTCGTAATTGGTTCCGGGCACCACGCCGAAATAGCCGGCTTCGGGATTGATGGCGCGCACGCGGCCGGATTTTTCGTCCACCCACATCCAGGCGATGTCGTCGCCGACGGTGGTGATTTTCCAGCCAGCCTGGCGATACTGCTGCGGCGGGATCAGCATGGCGAAATTTGTCTTGCCGCACGCAGAGGGGAAAGCGGCCGCGACGTAACTCTTTTCACCATTGGGCGAGGTCGCCCCCATGATGAGCATGTGCTCGGCCATCCAGTCCTGCTGCTTGCCCAGCCAGCTTGCGATGCGCAGGGCCAGGCACTTCTTGCCGAGCAGGGCATTTCCGCCATAGCCGGAACCGAACGACCAGATGGTGTTATCGAGCGGAAAGTGGCAGATGTAGCGGCGCTCGGGATTGACGTCGCCAACCGAGTGCAGGCAGCGGGTGAAGTCGTCACTGTCGCCGAGCTGCTTCCAGGCGACATCGCCCATGCGGGTCATCACCTGCATGTTGACCGCGACGTAGAGCGAGTCGGTCAACTGAATGCCGACCTTGGCGCGCGGAGAACCGATCGGGCCCATGACGAAGGGCACCACGTACATCGTGCGCCCCTTCATGCAGCCGGAAAACAGCGGCTTGAGCTTGGCATAGCCGGCCTTGGTCTCCAACCAGTTGTTGGTCGGCCCGACCATATCCTCGGCCTGCGTGCAGATGAAGGTCAGGTGCTCGCTGCGGGCGACGTCGTTCTGGCTGGAACGGTGCAGGTAGCAGCCGGGCAGTTTCTGCTGGTTCAGTCGAATGAACGTGCCATCGCGCACGCCCTGCTGGAGAAGCGTTTGTTTTTCCTGCTCGCTGCCATCGCACCAGTGAACGCGATCTGGAGTACACAACTCGATGCACTCTTCGATCCAGGCCAGGACATAAGGATTGACGCGGCCTGCCGGAGCGCCAAGTTCGGCCGCGGATTCTTTGCGCGGGGCGTGGGCTTTGGGAGTCGTCGTGGTTGCCATAAATCTCCTCGGAGCTGCGGCGGTTGGGAATATTTTAGGACTGCGCCGCCTTGGCACGGTACTGCTGTTTTGCCTTCAGGGAGGCCGCCATGTCGGCCAGCGTGGTGGTTTCGAGATAGTCCCGCAGGCGCTGGCGGATGGGTTTGTAGAGATCGTGCTGGGGACAGGGCACGGAATCGTTACACCGCTCCATGCCGACCACGCAATCATCAAAGAGCACCGGGCCATCGATGGCTTCGACGACGTGCATCAGCGTCAGTTGATGCGCCGGCTTGGCCAGGGCAAAGCCTCCGCGGCGGCCTTTGACGCTGCGCAGCACGCCGCCTTTCACCAGCTTCTGGAAGACCTTGGCGAGGAAGTCGCGGGGAAGATCGGTGCCGGCGACGAGTTCGTCGAGCATCGTCAGATGTTCCGTCGACCGGCCGGCGAGGTCGGCCAGGGCCCGGATGGCGTATTCAGTCGGATTTGAGAAAATCATGGCAGAAATACCTCTCAAGAGACTGTAGCCTCCCATTCACTATCGAACAACCCCCGAGGGTGGTTAAAAATTATGCGCCTGCAATGACTGGCCAAGATAGCCGACCTATCATTATACAGGATAATATAGTCCGCTTATCGTTTTTTGCCGGGGGACGATAGGGGATAGCAGTCGAGGTGGCGTATGAATAATTCGGGACTATCGGACCGGCGAGAGCGGCAGATGTCGCACGTGCTGCACGAGGCACTGGCGCGCCGACAGAAAGAGGACGATGAGGCCAGCCTTGCCGAGGCCGCCGAGGTGATCGATGCGCATCTCGATGCCCTGATCGGCATCGTGCAACGCACCAGCGGGCGGAAAATCGAGCCGTATCTCGAGGAGTTGCGGGAGACGGTGTGCGTCTCCTGCGAGTATGCGTTTTGCAGCGGCAATTGTCCGCTCCGCGAAATCGCCGGTTGCACCCTGCAGAATCATGCCGCGATGATCTTCGGGACCATCCGCAGCCTGCTGACCGCACCACCGCAGGATCGGGAAAGTGCATGGGACACGTCCCGGTTGGCAAGCTTTCGATGCTGCGGCGCTGACTGATCTGGGCATCACGGCCCGGTGAATTGCGACGCCACCGCGACGTAGCGCATGCGCGCCTCGTATAACGCGGCATCGAGCATGCGTTTTTCTTCCTCATCCAGATTGTTCTTGGTCTTTTCCTCGAGCATTCCCAACGTATCGATCTGGTGCTTGGCCATGTCGAGGTTCAGCACGGGCTCGCCCCCGCGGGGGGAGAGGTCGCCGAGGTAATAGAGGACCTGGGTCACAATCGATTGCACGAGGGAGGAAAAGCTGGGCGGAGGAAGTTCACGCGCGCCGCGGCCAGGGCGAGTTGCGGCACCAGCGCCGCCCGCTGGACCGCCTGGGATCGCACCGGCGCCTGCGCCGGGGGCGGCGGCCGCGCCGGCGGGGCTGGCGGCGCTGGCCGCCCGCTGCTTTTCCTGCTCGGCCAGCTTGCGCTTTTCTTCCTGCGCCTGCTTCTTCCAATCGGTGTCGATGTGCAAACCAGGATTCTCGTCGGCCATAATCCGTGCTCCGTTAGTCCGATGCTATTAGGCCGCAAACCCAGATTCCATGCAAGGGAGTTTCCGCCGCCAGTGCCGCGCTTGTGCTTGCGAATTTTGCACATCCGTTGCAGAATCGCCGCGTCAATTTCACCCAACGAGGATCACATGCTCACGGCCGCTCAAGTTCAGCAGTTCCAGAACGATGGTTTTCTTCTCGGTTCGCGCGTGATCGACGACCAGCAGGTGGAAGTCCTGCGCAATGAATTGACGCGGGTGATCGATACCGAACCCGTGGGAGAAAATGGCCCGTTCCGCATCGTGAACCTGCACAGTGACCAGAAGACGCCGGTCTGGCAAATTCTGAACATCTGGTTGAAGAGTGAGCCGTTCAAACAATTGCTGTTTAACCAAGTAATTACCGAAGAGATCGCCCAACTTACCGGCGGGCGCGAGGTGCGCCTGTGGCACGATCAAATTCAATACAAGCCGGCCGGCATCGGCGGCGTAAACATGTGGCATCAGGATCATCCGTATTGGGCGAACATCAAGCCCGCAGTGCAGGTGTCGGCGTGGGTGGCATTGGATGACGTGGATGCGTCCAATGGATGCATGAGCATGGTTCCGGGGTCACATCTGTGGGGAAACCAGATTAGTTTTCTGCACACGCTCAAATCATTCGATGCCATGCCAAAGGAGCACGCCGGCCACGCCATTGAGGTGCGGTTGGCGCCGGTGAGGAAAGGGCACGTCCACTATCATCATGCTCTGACCTGGCATGGATCGCACGCAAACACTTCAGGCCGGCCGCGGCGGGCGATTGCGTTGCACTACATGCCGGAGCAGACGCTGCACGTCGCCGCGGGGGCACATCCTCTGAAATCTTTTATTACGGTTCCGGACGGCGCGCCGATGGCCGGCGAATATTTCCCGCTGGTCTGGCCGCGAAAGTAACCCTCCCGCCTGCGCAGCTTCTCCATCTTTGCACAAGATCGCACAGGTTGAGCACTATTTGACGGCGGATTCTTGAACTCGCCGACGCACGGGGCCAAGGTGGGGTATATTCCTTTCGCTCTCGGCAGATAAACCCTTAACCAATGGTACACGGTTCGCGAACAGTGCATCTGTCGGTGCGCTTTCGCGGCGCGAAGGAATTCATGAACATGACCCGTTTCAGTTTCTTGCTTGCCTGCGCGATGGCGCTCCTTGTTGCAACGCCGGTGCGCGCCCTCGAGACGGATCAGTTTACGGTTCCGCAAGGGCCGCTGCCGGACATCGGCGGGGAAATCGAAGCACACGTCGGGCAGATCATCAGTGATCTGGTGGCGGACACCAACACGCGCATCGACAGCCATCTGCAGGAGTCTCGCGATGGCTTCCCGTTGTTCCGGCAGCATCATCAACTCAAGGCGCGGCATCTGCAGGATGAGGAAGAAATCGCGGCGCGGATCTACGAAGAGATCGGGCAGGGGCTGCCGGAATGCACGTTGGAACGATGGGTGCGGGCGCATGAATTTCGCGCTGCCAACGCGGTGTATGAGCTTCCCATCGAGAGGTCGGTGTTCGGGGCGTCGCAGTTCTCGCGCTCGCTGACGCTTCAGGAACTGTCGCCGACGATCAACATGTTCGGCAATTACCTCGGCACGGACAAGCTCGGGCATTTCTTCCAGCAAGGGCACGAATATTTTGACATCTACCGGCGGCGGGAGCTGCGGAGCAGGGATGTAGCGGCCGCGGTGCGTAAGGCGGTTGAGGCCGGGCTCGGACAGGAAAACGGAATTTTCGGCAGCGTGACGGATGGGGTATTTTCCAACGCGGACCTGGCTGCCAACTACGCGGGGTTCAAGTTTTATTTCAACTTGACCCATGCGGTCACGATCGATGGCGTCATCTATCAGCCGATCCTCCTGATGCATGATGGGCACTGGGAAATGAACCCCAAGCGGCGGGACAACCTGATGCGGCCATTCATTTCAGATCACCTGAACGAGGCGATGAATCCCTGCAAGTACAGCCGGCAAATGCGGCCGACGATCAGCGCGAACATCGCTGCCCGCCGCGACGGCTGGGTGGCGTTCTATCACATGAGCATCAACGACGTCGCCGCAACCCAGAAGCAGTTGCAGACCTGGCACGGCGAAGACTATGGGTATGCGGATCTGGATCACGTCGTCACCCTGCTTACCGCCGGCGGGCGATAACAGCCGAGCGAGATTTCGGTAGTGGGTCAGTTTGGGTGCCACAGGTCGGCGTACTCGCAGACCTGTGT
>DAIOHQ010000231.1:0-7867 GCA_036744635.1 Tepidisphaeraceae bacterium
AGTACCGGGCGAGGGGGCCAGAAAAAGACGGTTGCCAAAAACATGCGCTACACCCCGCGGAAGGCTTCCACAGCCCATATCCTGGCCTCCGCCGTCGCGTATAATGATCGCGTGGACCTTCGAGCGAAAATTGAGTTGCGGGCGACCCGCGTCGCCGTCATCGGCCTGGGCTACGTCGGCCTGCCGCTGCTCCGCGCCTTCTTTTCGGCCGGGTTCGCGGTGATGGGTTTCGACACTGACCAGAAGAAAATCGACGCGCTCAAGAGCGGCCGCAACTATCTGCGCCATCTCGGCGATGATTTCATCAAAGCACTGGCCGCATCGGAACGTTTCACCGCCACCGTTGACATGGCCCGCCTCGCCGAGGCGGATGTGATCATCACCTGTGTCCCCACGCCGTTGGGCAGGCACCTCGAGCCGGACTTGTCCTTCGTCGAAAAAAGCGCGGATGACATCGCCAGGACCCTCCGCCCCGGCCAGCTTATCGTGCTGGAATCCAGCACCTATCCCCGCACCACCCGCGAGGTGATGCTGCCGCGCTTCGAGAAGCGCGGCCTGGTCTGCGGCAAGGACTTTTTCCTGGCCTATTCCCCCGAGCGCGAAGACCCCGGCCGCAAGGATCATAATACCCAGAGCATTCCCAAGCTGGTGGGGGGGATCGATCCGGTCAGCGGCGAGCTGGCCACCGCGCTGTATCGCAAGGCGATTCAGCAGGTGATCCCGGTTTCCAGCGCGGAGGTGGCCGAGGCCGCCAAGATCCTGGAGAACGTCTACCGCGCCGTCAACATCGCCCTGGTCAACGAGATGAAGATGGTGCTGACCGCCATGGGCATCGACATTTGGGAAGTAATCGAGGCCGCCAAGAGCAAACCCTTCGGATTCCAGGCGTTCTATCCCGGCCCCGGCCTCGGCGGCCACTGCATCCCCATCGATCCTTATTACCTCACCTGGAAGGCTCGCGAGGTGGGCATGCCCACCCGCTTTATCGAGCTTGCCGGCGAGGTGAACCGGGCCATGCCGGAATACGTGGTGCAGCGAACCGCCCTGGCGCTCAACGAACGTGGCCGCTCGGTCAACGGATCGAAGATCCTCGTGCTCGGCCTCGCCTACAAGCCGGATGTGGATGATGTCCGCGAGAGCCCCAGCTTCGAGCTGATCGACAAGCTCGAGCACTTGGGCGCCGCCGTGGACTACAACGACCCGCACGTCCCCGCCACCCATTACATGCGCCGCTGGGGCGACATCGGCAAGACCAGCGTGCCCCTGAGCCCCAAGACGCTAGCCGCGTACGACTGCATTCTCATCGCCACCCACCACGCCGCCTACGACTGGCAGATGATCGCCGACCACGCAAAGCTGATCGTGGATACCAGAAATGCCCTGAAGGATATCCAGGGCCGGCGCGAACATATCGTCAGCGCATGACTCGAAAACAACGACCAGATGGGGACTACGCAGAATACGTTGCGGGGCAGCGGAGGCTGGAGCATAGTAGAGTCATGGCAACTTCAGGAACCGATCTCCAATCCGTTCTGCTTCAGCTCTTTCGCGCCCATGGCGTCGATGCCTCCGGCGATGGGGAATGGGTGAAACTCCCGCGGCCGCACGCGCGGATTCAGGGGAGGGTCGTGGCCGAGAAATCTCATGGCGATTCCATGGAGCGATCGACGTGCATCACCTGTTTCGGTGTCCTGCGGCGAGCAGTTCAACAGCGCGGCGGAGACCTCTTGCGCGACTGGAGGAGCCGGCGCGGGAACCGCCGTCCCGCACTCCGGGCAACGCTCCGGTGTCGCCCGCAAGTCGTAACCGCATTTCTGGCAGAAGCCGGGGCAGGGCCGCTTTCGTCGGATCAGTCGCCGCAGCAGCCAGAAGGCGGGGAGAAGGGCGAAGACCGCTGCGCCAAGCCAGGCGGGGAAGGTAAGATCAATCCCGGTCTGTGTACTGCAGTGCAAAGCGGAATCGCCATAGGAAGTGGTCCACGTCCAAAGGTAGCATCGGAGGTGTTCGCCCAACCGGCCGAATTTGCTGTCTTCAACGAGCAGCGGCGGATCAATGTCGAAGTCGTCGCCAGTAGGGCTCCAGGACAGGCTCGTCCCCAACATGCCAGGCAGGTTTGCCTCCTGCTGCGGCGTGGTTGCGGTGGAGCGGGACGCATGGAGATCAATCGTGCGGCCATACCATGCGATGACGAATCTATCTCCAATGAGATGCGAGGCGTCTGGCTGGCTGAGTCTTGTAAAACTGCGCTCGCCGCCCCACCTTCGGCTGAGCAGGCCCAGGGTGGCTATGCCGAGGCACAGCCCCAGCGAAACCGCCGCCAGAAGGTTGAAGAGCATCCGCCGCATCGGCGGGGGGTATAACAGAAGTGCGCCCCGGCTTGCGGCGTGGTAGGATGGCGGGGGAAGCGGTTTTACTCTGGCGGAATCATGAGCATCGCCCGCGCCCGCGGCATCCTCTTTGGCGTCCTATGGCCGATCAGCACGGCGCTGCTATTGGCAACGGCGGGGTTGTGGATCGCCACCAAACTGCGGCTATGACTTACGGGCCAGCCCGGAGCGCTGTCCAGAATGCGGCCTGCCCATCGCCCATCCCCCCGCCCCCCTCAGCGCCCCAGCCACACACTTGCCATGAGTCGGGCTGGCACCTGGGAGGGATTGGAGACTGGACAAGTGCGGTTTCCGCGGTGGTCTGCGTGGCACAGAGGTGGACTTTGTCTAAGGTTTTTCTATAGTGGGGCGGTCAACAGGGCTCACCGAAAGCAGCGTCTGCCAATGTCACAACCCGCGACTTTCCCGGCGCCTGGCCTTTCGGCCTCGGCGGTTCACCCTTTGATCATTCAGGGCGGCATGGGCGTCGGCGTTTCCGGCTGGCAGTTGGCGCGGGCGGTCGCGCAGGCCGGGCAGCTTGGGGTGGTGTCGGGGACGGCGCTGTCGATCATTCAGAGCAGGCGGCTGCAACTGGGCGACCCCGGCGGGCACGTTCGCCGGGCGCTGGGGCATTTTCCTTTTCCGGAAATCAGCGGGCGGGTTCTGGACAGCTATTACATTCCCGGCGGCAAGCCGGCCGGGCGGCGGTTTGCGGCGCTGCCGATGCCCGCGGTGCAGTTCTGTCGGGCACTGATGGAGCTGACGATCGTCAGCAACTTCGTCGAGATATTTCTGGCCAAGGAGGGACACGGCGGGGTGGTGGGCGTGAACTATCTCGAGAAGCTGCAGAGCACGACGCTGCCATCGCTGTTCGGCGCGATGCTGGCGGGCGTGGATTACGTGCTGATCGGCGCTGGCATCCCGCGTGCGATTCCGGGGGTGCTGCAAAAGCTGGCCAACGGCGAGGCGTGCCAGTTGAAGGTGGACGTTCTGGGGGCGCTTGCAGGGGAAGAGACGGTCAGCACCTTTGATCCAGGCGATTTCTGCGACGGGGCGGCGCCTGCGCTGAAGCGGCCGACGTTCCTGGCGATCGTCTCGTCGGCGACGCTGGCGACGGCGCTGGTGCGCAAGTCCGATGGTCCGGTGGATGGTTTCGTCGTTGAAGGATCAACCGCCGGCGGCCACAACGCGCCGCCGCGCGGTCCTACCCAGTTCAACGGGCGCGGTGAGCCGCAATATGGGCCGCTGGATGTGCCGGACCTCGAGCGATTCCGCGGGCTGGGGTTGCCCTTCTGGCTGGCCGGCGGGTACGGCAGCGCCGGCAAGCTGGCCGAGGCGCTGCGATTGGGCGCGGCGGGGATTCAGGTGGGGACGGCGTTTGCGTTCTGCGCTGAATCGGGAATCACCTCATCGCTCAAGGGGCGCGTGATCGCGCGGGCGCGGAGGGGGGGCGGCGGGGCAGGCGGGGCGATCGACGTGCTGACCGATCCCAAGGCATCGCCCACCGGCTTTCCGTTCAAGGTTTTGCAGCAGGAGGGGAGCCTGTCCGAGGCGGAGGTGTACGATGGCCGCCAGCGCCACTGCGATCTGGGATATCTGCGTTCAACCTATCGCAAAGCTGACGGCACGGCCGGGTATCGTTGTCCGGCCGAGCCGGAGGAGCAGTATGTCGCCAAGGGCGGGGCGGCCGCGGAATGCAGCGGGCGAAAGTGCCTGTGCAATGGTTTGCTGGCGACGGTAGGCCTCGGCCAGATCCGGGACGGCGCCGTCGAGCCGCCGCTGTTGACCGCGGGCGACGACCTCTCCTGTCTCTGTAATTTTCTCGCACCCGGCGCCGACTCGTACGCCGCCGCGGACGTGGTTCGAGTTCTATTGTGACGGAGCGATCACGACGGCGTGTTACGCTCCGCGGCGCTGGAGATATTTCATGAGCGATGGCAAGTCACGGCAACCGGGCGAGCGGTATGTTTTTCTTGGCGATTCGCTGACGGATGGGTTCACCTGGCCGATGTTGATGCGGCAGGCGCTGGCGGAGGGGGGGGCGGCGGGGAGGGAGGCGCCGGCGTTTATCAACGCGGCCGGCGGGGGGGACACAGCGCGGATCAACCTCGATCGGCTGGATGATTATGTGCTGCGCTACCGGCCGACGACGTCGTTCATCCTGTTGGGGGGCAACGACCGGGCGCGCGGGGTCAGGCCGAGGCAATACGAAGCGGAGTTGCGGGAGATCATCGAACGGCTGCAGGATGCAGGGTCGAAGGTGGTGATGATTTCCCGCCCCATTGGCGGGCCGAAGCAGCAGACGGCGGCGGCCGGGCCGATGCCGATGCCCGAACGCTACGAGGCGGTCAAGCGGAAGCTGGCGCGGCGGTACGGCTGCGTCTTCGCCGATGCCCGACGGCACACGAAAATGGCGTGGGAGCTGGGGCTGTGGCTGTGGGAGCCGGATCAGGTGCATTTGAATTTGGAAGGGTACCGCGTGGTGGCCCGAAGCGTGCTGGATGCGTTGGGCCATGAGGATGTGCCGCCGGTCGAGCAGTTCAAGGTCGAGCTGATGCCGGGGTTGGTGACGCCGTGGAGGTTGACGGCCCGCCCGCCGTCCCCCCTCCGCGCTGGCGCGGGCGCGGAGGCCAAGGCGCTGGATGCCAGGACGGTGGGGGCGTTGCGAGCGGATCGAAGCTGGAAGGTGCTGGAATTGCCGGAAGATCGGCCGGCGGAGGGGCAGGCGAACTGGTGGCTGGATCAGGTGCGCCGCCAGGGGTTTGCGTTGTCGCTGGCCAGCCTGGTGGGAAAGGCCGAGACGTATTGGGGAATCGCGGAGGTGCATTCAGCGAAGGCGGCGCGGAAATATCTCAACACCGGGGGAGCGCTCAAGAGCGTGTGGCTCAACGGCAGGAAGGTGTTCGCGTTCCAGAAATGGACGGGATTTCATCCCGGCAAGGAGCGCATCGCGGTGCGCCTGCGCCGGGGGGTGAATCGGATCGTGATTGAGACCGGCGAGCAGTTTGCGCTGAACTTGACCGATCAGCTTCTGTGGTGAGCGGGAAGGATGTCGCGGGCATGGAGGTTGTTGTAACTGGAGCGGCGGGGACGCTGGGGTCGGCGGTGTGTCGTCTGCTGCAGGAGGCCGGGGACGAGGTTGTCGCTGTGGATTGCGTTGACCCTGGCGGCGGCACGGGAAAGAGCGGCGGCGCCCTTGCGGTGCCGGTGATGCGGAGTCGTCGCGGAAGTCAGCAGTCGGCAGTCGGCAGTCAGCAGTGAATTTCTTGCTGCCGACTGCTGACTGCCGACTGCCGCGGCTGCTGCGGGGATGCGCGGCGGTCCCAGATTTCGGGCCGGCGGTACTCAGCCGTTCGGTTTCCCGTCGCGCTCTTTTGGAAAAACCTGTCATTTTGCGCAAATTTCGCCGAAAATTTTGCTTGCATTCGACGAAATCCCGAATATACTACCAAGTGACGGAGGGCATTTGCAGATCTCCCCTCGTCCTGGATGCACATCCGAACGTTTTGCGGTGAAAATTGGAGAGGATTCCATGAAAACAGCAACAAGCGGTTTCGTTCGAGCGGCACTTGGGTTACTGATCGCCGCGGTGGCTGTATCCGGTTCCCTCGCGCGGGCGGCGGTGGTGTTTGATAACGGGGACAAGCTGAATCTGGTGAAGAGCGATCTGACGACGATCACGGCTACGGCCACTGATGTCGGTAAGTCGGCGCAGACTTTGGTCGGCCGCAATGAATCTTCCACCGCTTGGCAGGATACAAGCGGTTCCATCGCGCCGCAGACTACTCTCACCGTGAATCTGGGAGCCTCTCGCAACCTTCAGACAATCAAGCTGTGGTCAAGCTTCGCTAGCTACGGCCTGCTGGGCGCGACGGTGCAAACCTCACCGGACAATGTCACATACACCACACAGAGCGGAACTCTCTCCAACCCAAACACGTCAAACACGCAAATTGTGCTGGATAACCCGGTCAACGCTCAATACGTCAAGATCACGGGGACCAACTACCAGAACGGCGGCACGGGCAACCATCGCTGGATCGTGAACCAGCTTCAGATCCTGGGCGGAGCGGGAACGGTGACCGACGACAGCCATCTGAATCTCATTTCCAGCACCGCGTTCGCGACCAGTCCGACAATGACGTTGACGAACATCAGCGTTACCTCCACCACCGCCGCCCAGTTCATCGATGACTCTCTAACCCCCCTGCAGCGCGGCGTGTTGTACGGACTGGGAAGCACCAGCTCGTTGGTGGTGGACTTCAAACAATCCGTGCCGCTTGGCAAGTTTGGGCTGCAGGCATCGAACATCACTACTGGTACTTCCAACACCACTTTCCAGTTTACGGTGGAGACGTCGCCCGACAACGCGACTTGGAGCAATGTGCTGAGTCAGACCGGCGTGGTTGCCGGCCCGAACTTCTTTACGCTAACGCCAACGACGGCGCGCTACATGCGATTCGCCGTCCAGAATGCCGGCTCGTCCACAATCTACATCGCTGATATCTCCGCTTTTTCGCCGGTTCCCGAGCCATCGTCCCTTGCCGCGATCGGATTGGGCGCGATAGCGCTGCTGGCGCGGCGGCGGGCGGCCAGGTAAGATTATCCGTTCAGCGCCTTCATCGCCGGGCCGTAGTAGCGGTCGCCCGTGGCAATGCCGGGGGGCATAACGGCATCGAGCCGGTCCAGGTCGCCGGGCGTGAGGTTCACCCGCAGCGCGGCCACGTTTTCCTCCAGATATTTGATCCGCTTGGTTCCCGGAATCGGGATTATGTCATCCCCCTGCCCCCCCTGCGCCAGCACCCACGCCAGCGCGAGCTGGCCGGGCGTGCAGTTCTTCTTCCGCGCGATAGCTTCGATCCGGGTCACCAGATCGAGGTTCTTCTGGAAATTCTCCCCTTGGAAACGCGGAAAATCCTTGCGCCGGTCATCCGGGGCGAGGTCGGCGGGCGATTTGAACTGGCCGGTGAGGAAGCCGCGCCCCAGCGGGCTGTAGGCGACGAAGGCAATGCCCAGCTCGCGGCAGGTGGGCAGGATCTCCGCCTCCGGCTCGCGCGACCAAAGGGAATATTCCGTCTGCAGTGCCGCGATGGGATGCACCTTGGCCGCCCGGCGAATGGTGGCCGGCGCGGCTTCGGAGAGACCGAGATGGCGGACCTTGCCGGCACGCACCAACTCGGCCATCGCGCCAACGGTATCTTCAATCGGCGTCTCCCGATCCACCCGGTGCTGGTAATAGAGGTCAATGTAGTCCAGCCCCAGCCGTTTGAGGGAGGCGTCGCAGGCCTCGCGGACGTATTGGGGTGTGCCTTTGACGCCGAGGAATTCCCCCTTCGGCCCGCGCACATTGCCAAATTTGCTGGCCAACACCACCTTCTCCCGCCGGTCGCGGATGGCATTGCCCACCAGCCGCTCGTTATCCCCCACCCCATACATGTCGGCCGTGTCCAGAAAGTTCACCCCCAGCGTGACGAGGCCCAGGACGACGAGCGCGATCTCGC
>DAIOHQ010000232.1:0-7863 GCA_036744635.1 Tepidisphaeraceae bacterium
AGAACTCACGACTTCGCTCCTATCCGATGCGGACGTAGCGCTGTAGTGCTAATAAATCCCCTCCTCCCGCGTGATCTCCGCCAGCAGGAGGTCATGCATGCTGCAGTCACGCAAGCTTCACGCCCACTACGATTCCGCGCCCAACATGACGCCGCTGGTCGACGTGGTCATGGTCATCCTGGTGTTTCTGATGTTGGCCGGCAGCTTCGGCGGGACTGGCCATTATCTCGAAACCTCCCTGCCGATCAGGGATACCCGCGCCACCAGGTCCTCGGCCGCCTCCGAAATTGCTCAGTTGAACGAGCCGCTGGAAATCCGAGTTGACGTCGACGCGCGCGGCCGCTGGACCGCCACCGTCGGCCAATACGCCACCAGCGACCCTGCCTCCCTGACCCCCCATCTCTCCAACCTGCGCCAACAGTTCAACCCCGATACGCCGCAAGCGCCCGACACCGCCAAACCCATCCAGATCAACCCTTCCGCCAGCGCCTCCTACACCGCCGTCACAGCGGTATATCAGTGCGCCCTGCAGGCGCAGTTTGCCAAGGTCGGCTTCACCACCGCGCACTGAATCCGCCGCGACTTGAGTCGGGACTTCTTGCGCCTGGCGCTTCTTTCTCCCTAATTATTGTCCGCTTCGCACGTGGAAAAGGTAGACTATCCGCGGCCATCAACGACCTGCAACCAGTAGCGCAAGAGCCATGCCGATGAGACACGCCCACGATCACCGCACCCCCGACCACCGCGGTCCCAACATGACCCCGCTGGTCGACGTCGTCATGGTGATCCTGATCTTCCTCATGCTCAGCGGCGGCTTCGTCGGCCTCTCGCGCTATCTGACCCATCAGCCCACAACTGCCGGGCCGGCATTGCAGCGCAGCGTCGCGGTACACCTGGAGCGGGCAGATGGAGAATTTCTCGCCCGCATCGGCCGTTTCGACTGCGATACGCCCGAGCAGTTGCGCACCCGCCTCGCCCTCATGCGCGAACAGGATCCCGGTACGGCCGTCGTCGTTCTCCATCCCGAGCGCGATGTCCCCTACGGCGACATCCTCCTCGCCTACGAAGCCGCCACAAAAGCAAAGTTTGAAAAAATCGTCTTCGGCGGCGATTGACAAGAATGGATGGGATGGACGTGTCGGAACACGCCGCTCCCAAGCGAGCGGGCGAAACGTTTAGACGGTTCGCTTGCGAACCGCGTCTGGCTGGAACGGACGTCCAATGCCCGCGCCGGCGGCACGACTGGCGCTACACAATTGCCGCGATTCACTCTAAGATCAGTACACAGAGGCACACATGAAACCAACCGAAGTGAAGAAAATATTTTATCTGTTCGCCGCAACCGCGCTGACGGCTGCACTGCTCACCACCAGCGCCAGCGCCCAACCCGCCGCGCCCGCGCCGGCGCGCTCCGCCGACGCCAAGGGGCTGGATGCACTCAACGATGATGCCCTGATGTCCGAGCTGGCCAGCGACGGCCTGGAAACTCTCCTCAAGCGCGCCTTCGATCTCAACAAAGTCCCCGAAGACAAGCAGAAAGGCATCCTCGTCGTCATCCGCCTCAAGCAGCTCGCCGATCCCAAAACGCTCATGACCTACCGCCAGCGCTCCGACCTGGTGAAAGGCGTGGTCGCCGACATCCAAAAAGCCCTGCCCAACCTCAAGGACCCCAAAGCCCTGATGGAATACGCCAGCTACCTCATCAAGTATGGCGTCGATCGCGACGTCAACACCATCGAGTACTGGGGCCCCACCGACAAAGCCAAGGCCGAGCTCCGCCCCACCGTCCAGGCCGTGCTCGAAATTCTCGACAAGTGCAAAATCGAAGCCGACGCCTCCGCCAACAAGGCGGCCGCCGGCATCACTGGCGGCGGCCAGGCCGCCATGAACCTCTGGCAATCATTCGACAACCTCGCCAACAACGCCGAATACACCAAGCACATGTCCGAGTATTACCTGGTGCTTTCCATGGACGCTTCCGACAAGCGCAAGGAGGTCGCCGGCGCTGCCATCGACTATCTCAAGCAATATGACAACGCCGACAGCCAGGTGCAGCCCATCGTGCGCAACCGCATCGCCAAGCTCACCATGGCCGAAGGCGAATATGAAGATGCCAAAAAACTCTTCGAGCCTATCGCCAACAAGGGCGCTGACATCAAGCCCGCTCCCGATCTCTCCCAGCAATACGAGGCGCAATATTTCATGGCCCAGTGCGACCTGCTGGCCAAAAACGTCGACGCCGCGAAAAAGGCCCTCGACAACCTCCTGAAATGGCAGGAGGCGAACCTGCCGAAAGACGAGAGCGACCAGAGCAAGGCCACCCGCGAAGGCGCGGAAGCCGCCGCCGACATGCTGCGCTACCGTATCCTCAACCTCGAATCCGCCCAGGCCAAGGCCGCCAACAAGGCCAAGGAAGCCGCCGAAGCCCTCACCCGCGCCAACAACGTCCTGCTCGAGTTGGTCAAGAAACAGCCCGGCCTCAGCGGCATCATTTACGACCAGCTCATGGCCAATCTCCCGGACAATCCCGACCTCAGCGCCATGGACACGCTCATGCTCAAGGCCATGATCGACAAAGGCGACCAGGCCCGCGAGAAGGAGAAGATCGACGACGATGACAAGAAAACCATCGAGCGCGCCATCGCCGCCGCCAAAGAAGTGCTAAGCCGCAAGGGCAAGCCCGGCGTCAGTCCCGAAATCGTACAGGGCGCCGCCATCCGCATCCCCTTCGATCTCGATAAGATCGACAAGGACGTCGACGCCGCCAACGCCTTCCTCGACTATCTCGATGAATATCCCACCGGCCAATTCAAGCAGATCGCCTTCGACAACGCCGGCGCCCTGGTCTTCCAGTTGCGCGACCCCAAGAGCGACCTCAAGGAAACGCCCGAAGTCAACAAGCTCTTCGATCGCTTCCTCCCGGTTGCGATCCTGAAATTCAACCACAAGGAATTCGCCTTCCAGTACGCCTGGCAGTTGCAGAAGACCAAGCACTACAAAGAGGCCGCCGGCTATTACGCCCAGGTCCCGCAGAACAACCCGGCCATCCTCGAAGCCCGCTTCTTCCAGATGATCGCCCTCAAGCAGTCGATCGACGAGGATGAGAAAATGGACCCCGGCCAGCGTGCCAAGGTGCTGGCCAACGTGCAAACGCTGGCCGAATTCGTCCGCCAGAACGCCACCGCCCGCATCGCCCAGGCGACCACGGACGAAAAGAAAAAGAACTACAAGTCGATGCTGGTGAAGACCACCCTGCTGGCCGCCGACGTCGCCAAACGCGACCAGAAGGATCCCAAGAAAACCCTCGAGCTGCTCAACGGCTTTGAAGAAGATGCCAAGGGCCTCGACGGCGAAGATGGCCTGCTCAGCGAAGCCCTGTTCCTCCGCGTCAACTCCTTCATGGAGCTGAACAAGAACGACGAGGCCACCGCCACCCTGCTCCCCCTGCTCGCCAAGGATCCGACCAAGGGCGCTGACCTGGTGTATGGCCTGCTCAAGCGCCTCGATGACGATCTGGAAAAAGCCCGCCACGCCGGCGACAGCGCCCGCATGCGCCAGCTTGCCGATGCCCGCGCCCACCTCAGCGGCCATCTCGTCGATTGGGCCCGCAACAGCCCCGATCCCAAGATCAAGGCCTACACCTACAGCTACATGGTCTTCGATGCCGCCACCCATCAGCTCGCGGCCGAGCTGCAGGAGGACAAGGACACCAAGACAAAGCAGCTCAAGGAAACCCTCGACCTCTACAAGGCGCTGCAGTCTCCCGAAAACGCCAAGCTCTACGCCGACACCCTCAAGGAAAAGAACGACAAAATTGCCGACACCAAAAAGAAGATCAACCCCAAGGACCCCGATCCCCAGGTGCTGGTCGGCATCGCCAAGGTGGCCTATTCCCTCGGCGACTACAAATCCGCCCAGCAGGGTTTCAGCAAGCTGCTGGAAGACCGCAAGCTCGGCTCGCCGCAGATCGAAGAGCAAGTTGCCCCCGGCCAGACCCGGCTGATCGATAACGACCAGTATTGGGAGGCGCTGATGAAGCTGCTCGACAGCAACTATCAAATCGCCAAGGCCGACAACGATCAGAAACTGCTGGATGGCATCAAGCGCAAGCTCGCCCAGCTCTATGCCACCTGGGGCGATCACACCGGCGGTGCCCGCTACGACACCCTCGCCGAATCCCTGCGCAAGGAGCTGCTCCCCGACGTAAAACCCACCAAGTTCGAACAACCCTCCACCCAGCCCGCCGAGCCCAGCACCCAATCCGCCGAAGCCAAAGAACCCGCCAGCCTGGCGAAATGAGAGTGGCATGGGCTACCCAGCCCATGCGCAAGAAGCGCAGCGCTCCTTCTGCCGTAGCACGGGTTTCCAACCCGTGCCAAACCCGCCGCCCAATCTCAACGCACATCCGCCCCCGGAATAAACCACGCCCTCCCCATGTTCAAAACACATAGCCCCGATGCCCCGGCCGCGCCGCCATCATGCTCCCCCACCCCTCCCATCTTCCTCCCTTTCCCCCCCTACAATTCCCGATTACATTGCCTCTCGGATTTCTATGAGCACGACGACATTCAATGCCGACCAGGTGATTGAAACCTTCCAGGCCGCCGCCGAGGAAAACCAGCTCAGCCCCCTGCGCGCCCACCAGGTAGTCAACCTTCCCGCCAATGGAGAGCTTTTCATCGCCGGCGACATGCACGACCACCGCCGCAATTTCGACAAGCTGCTCAAGACCGTCGAGCTTGAAGACAACCCCGCCCGCCACATCATCCTGCACGAGCTGATTCACGGTGATTATTTCGACGCCAGCGGCGCCGACGGAAGCTGGAACATCCTCTTCCGCGCCGCCGAGCTGAAATGCGATTTCCCCGGCCAGGTCCACTTCCTGCTGGCCAACCACGACCTCGCCCAGATCCACGGCGAAGGCATCATGAAAGCCGGCCTGAGCGTCTGCGAAGCCTTCAACGCCGGCCTGAAACGCGACTTCGGCGCCGATGCCGCCAGCGTCAACGTCGCCCTCAGCGAGTTCCTGCTCTCGCTGCCCCTGGCCGTCCGCTGCCCCAACGGCATCTTCATCTGCCACAGCCTCCCCACCGACGAGCAGATCAAGACCTTCGACTACACCGTCTTCGACCGCCCCCTCATCGGCGCCGACTACAAACGCCGCACCGGCCCGGTCTATCAGCTCATCTGGGGCCGCAACGTCACCCCCGCCGGCGTCGAGGAATTCGCCAACAAGCTCAGCGCCCAACTCATCGTCACCGGCCACCAACCCCAGGACACCGGCTACGCCGTCAACGGCCCCCGCCATCTCATCATCGCCTCCGACCACAACCAGGGCGTCTTCGTCCAGATCGATCTATCCCAACAATACGAGATGAACACCCTCCTGAAGCAGGTGAAGAAATTTGTGAGCGTGGAGCTGTGACGGTCGTCGAAGCGCAGCCTGGCAATCAAGTTTCGCGCGTCGCGCTGGCGGCTTTCCTCTGTGCCTCAAGGAACTGCCGGACCTCATCGAGCGAGTAAGGTGGCTCACGCCGGTGCAATACGGCATGGCAGTTCGGGCAGACGGGCCGAAGGTCCTTGAGTGGATTGACAATATACTCCTCACGAACCTGCGATAGTGCACGCAAATGGTGGACGTGAATGAATCCTTCGGCCGCCTCACCATAAATTGCGCCGAATGAAATGCCGCAGATGAAGCACTTGGTCCCGTAGGACTTGATGCACAATCGGCGAGCAGCAGGATCGCGCTCAAAAGCGTTTACCATGAGTTGATATCGTGCGCCTTCCCACATCACTGCCGAATCTTCAATTTCCTCCGCCAAGGGCTCAACCCGATCGAGTCCACCGCCGTTCCCGAGGTAGCTTGGCCGAGGCAATGTTTGGCCGATTGTGACCTCCAGGTATTCGAGCACAGCCGGAGAAAAACTCTTCTTAAATGGCGACACGGACTTCCGCGAAGCCGCGGCTTGGATATATGCGTTATGCGCAATGCGAACGGAAGACGGAAGAGATACCAAGTTCGCTGCGGGGGCGAAACATACTCCCGACGGAACCGGCACCGCTGGATAAACAGGCAAAGGACCAATAGCCATCTCAAACGGCAACGCAACCTCCAAGTCCAAAGGCGATGCGAACAGGAACCTGCATTCGTTGGCGTCAAGCGTCAGCACCTCCACCTGCCCGACATTCAGACGCAGCATGTTCTGAAACATTGTGACTGACCAACTTCCGTCGCTCGCGTCGTGGGCGACCCGGACGGATGCAGCGAGGTTGACCGCACACGCGCGAGAGGTAGCCGTGTTCGGCCAAAGTCTCTGGAACAACCGGCCCGCGCTTCGCCGATCATAGCGGTCAATAGCCGGATGAAAGCTGATCGAGTTGGCTGCCGGGCTGCTCCCAGTCCCGCGCTCATCTGCAATCTGCCCGTACGGTCGGACTTGGTTCTTGACCTGTTCCCCGTCCGCGCTGCGAAGCATTTCCGCTGTAACGGCAACGATTTGCTCAGACCTCGGCTGTCGATCAGTGATGGCGATGATCCGGTCGAGCAATGCAGCCGAATCGGGCGTCAGCTCGCGAACCCCTCGCGTCGTCTGTACATCCAGACGTGTATCGGAAACAAAGAAGAAACCCTTGGGTTCGGATTGCGGTGACACGAAACGCAACTGTCGGCACACCTCGGGTGCTAACGTGCGGTGGAAATTTATCGGAGTGCCTGACTCATCATCAATGAGATGTTCATCCGCATCCCACAGATTATCAGTCCCCAGAATATGAGCTGCCTCGGCGCGCGAAACGATCCGCCTGACGGTCATCCTGCCACCAAGAAATAGGCGGCCGTCAGCAAGTGACACAACATAGACTATGTCACCGATGGACACGCCCCGCTTGCGAAAGCTGTTCCCCGCCGAGTGATTCACAGCTTCATACTCGGTGTTTACACTGTCCCGCCACATGCGGTTCTGCCAGTGGAATGTCCAAAAGCGTGCCATTGTAATCTTGTTCTCCGTGAGGCTCGCCAACACCCGTGCCTGAGCTATTGTACTGGCACACAAAGCAGTCGTGTAGGGTGCGCTCCGCGCACCGTTTCCGAAACATCGGAGGAACGGAACACAGCGCGACTTGACTAGATTGAACGCGTGCCGGCATCCCCTCCAGTGATCGGCGAACACGGGATGTGTCCCAAAACCACATCTCAATCCTGTGCCGGCATCATGTGCTGCATCTTATATTCGTCAAACGACTCAAAATTCCGAATGCTCCGGCTGATGTTCCGACGGCCAAGGATCGTATTGTCGATGCGCGAGTGCAGGTAATCCGCAAGCCCCTCGAAACGAGCTGCCGGGATAAAATATGTCGGTGCCTTGAACTTCCTCTCAATATTCTTGAACAACGCGGCGTACTGAAGCCGCCCACTGCGTCCAAACCCGGCATCCGCCTCGCGAAAATGGTGATATCGCTCCACGAGATATTTCACGTAGTTGCGCTTCGACAAATCCGCGCCGATACATCCCTTGGGATAAGGATTTGCGCGCCGGCCGCTTTTGCTCACCCGAATTGTTGTCCGATCCCCGACATGCACCGTTCCCGCATGAATCGTGCCGGAATTGCAAATCGCGTTCTTCGCTCTCATGGGTGCCATCCTACCTTGGGGACGCCAATTCTGGCATTCCAGCTACATGCTGCCATAACTATCGAATTGCGCATTTCCCGCGCCGCCAGCGCAACGCCTTGGAACCACAAAATCCCCAGAATAAAAAATTTTTCGCCTCTTCGCCTCTTCGCGCCCTCGCGGTTAACTCTTTCCCAATCCAGCATCTGTGAACATCTGTGCCCCATCTGTGGCCAAACCCTCTTCCAAGT
>DAIOHQ010000233.1:0-7807 GCA_036744635.1 Tepidisphaeraceae bacterium
AGTTGCTACCACCGAACGCCGGCACGCGTTGAGCTAAACTAGCGCTGTAGTGCTAATCGTCCCCGCGTCAACGCGGGAGTTCCACTTGGGCATGCCTTTGGTGACGTTCCGGGCGCGGAAGAGGGCGCCGGATTTTTCGCCGTTGGACTTGGGGTCGTCTCCGCCGGCGGTGGTGATGTAGAGATCGGAGAGGTCATCGCCGCCGAAGCAGCAGCTTGTCACGTTTTTCACCGGGAGGTCGATCTGCCCGATCACTTTACCGTCGGGGGCGCAGGGGGGGTGGCAGAAAACTCCGCTGCCGCCCCACCGTGCCGACCAGATATTCCCGGCCGCATCCATCGCCAGACCATCGGGAACGCCCTCTTGCAACGTAGTCTTGATCAACACCGACCGATTGGAAATCTCGCCGGTGGCCCGAGTGTAGCCGTAGAGGTAAATCGTGCGCTCGGCCGAATCGGTGAAATACATCGTCTTCTGATCGACGCTCCAGCCGATGCCGTTGCAGCAGCCAATACCCTGTTCGACAGCGCGGATCGTGCCATCGGTATCCAACCGATAGAGCGGGCTGACGCCTCCCTGGTCGCGCAGAATTCCGCAGAAAACCCGCCCGGCCGGATCGGTCTGCACGTCGTTGAAGCGGGCATTCTCCTCACCCGGAAGCGAATCGATGTGCGTCGTCAGTTTCCCATCCCGCCAGGTCGCGATGCCCCCCTTGTCGAGGAACAGCAACAGCGAGCCATCCTCCTGCAGCGTAAACCCGCCCACCGGCCGGCCCTGGTAAAACTTCTCGTGCTTACTCGTGGCCGGGTCGTAGCGCCACAGCTCGCCGGCGAGAATGTTGGTCCAGTAGACCTTCTTCTCGATCGGGTGCCAGAGCGGGCCTTCGCCCAGCTTCATTCGCTCGTCGGCCACCAGTTCCACCTGGGCATTTTTCACGTCCACTTGATCACCTGCCATGAGAGATTTCCTTCGCTGCCATGGCGGAGCACTTTATCCATTTTTCAGCATCAAACAATCGTTTTGCTTGACCAGATGTTGCTGCAAACTATCATCCAGCAACCAATCGACACGGAAAGCGAAATGGCGGGGAGATTCTTACAAGGGAAGTGCAATGAAAACACGTTCTTCTGCGCTGTGTGCGGCGGTGAGCATCATGATGTTGCTGGCAGTCGGCTGTGGTTCCAAGGAAGCCAAGGCGCAGCGAAAGTTGAGCGACCTGCTCGGCGAGTACGCCGATGTTCTCTCGGGCATCAAGTCCAATTCTGATTTCGTCAGCGCCAAGCCCAAACTGGAAAAGCTGAGCGCGAAGATGCAGGAGTTGGTCAACGCGAGAAAGGCGCTGCCCGCGGCGGCGGCCGAGAAAGACGCCAAGCTGGCCATGCAGTCTGAAGCCGACTCCAAAAAGGCAACCGATCGGATCGCCACGGAGATGGAGCGGCTGGAAAAGATCGGAGTACCGCAAGACGAGCTGATGCAACTGATGAGCACGAATCAGGCGCTGTTCAGCCACTGAAACGCCGCCTCCTCCGAAATTGACGCCAGAAAAAAGCCCCCAGCAAGTTGGGGGCTTTCCTCCTCTATGGTGTCTCCCGATTATCAGTTGCTGCCGGGGCAATGCCGCTCGGATGCCAGCCGTCGCCAGCGCGTGGGGGTCAATCCCGTTGCCTGCTTGAACCGGCTGGTGAAGTGGCTCTGATGAGCGAACCCGCAATCTTTCGCAATCTGCACCAAGTCCTTCTCGCGGGCCACCAACTGGCGCTTGGCCTCGAAGATCTGGCACTCCAGCATGAAATGCTTGGGGGTGGTGCCGAGCAATTCGGTGAAGCGGCGGTGAAAATGAAACGGGCTCAAATGCGCCGTCCTGGCGATTTCGCCCAGCGTCGGCCCGCGATGAAATTCCTGCTGCATGAAGCGCAGCGACGGAATCAGCCGCGACAGCTCGCGGTCGGCCTGGAAGTCGGCCGGTTCGACCGCCGTCCAGTCGTAACACGCCGGCTGGAGACAGAAAAAGACGAATGCTCCGTGCCCCAGGGCCGGATAGGTCTTGTGGGTGACTACGCGGAAGGTCCACAAGTCTCCGCGACTGTCAGGCAACTGCACGCGATCCGACACCAGCACTTCGCCGTTTACGTGGTGCAGGCGCTGGCGGCCATGTTGCACGATCTCCTGCCACAGCCGCTCATCCAGGGCCTCGCGGCTCTGATTGGCCGGCCTCATCTGCGCACGCATCTCGTGGTCGAAAATAAACTGCCGATATTTCGGTCGATGTGCCCATGCGAATTCCTGCTGCGTGGATGCCCCGGCGCGGGTCTCCTCGCTTGCCTGGTCGATCCGCTCGGCGATGGATGCCAAAGTCGCCAGTTCTGCATCCGTAAAGTCGGGCTGCGCGCCGGTTCGGCATACCCAGACGGCGCCGGCGTAGCCTTCCAGCACCGGGGAGACCAAAGGAGCGGCCGCCACGTGCGTAAACCCGTTGGGCTGAAGAAGTTCCTGGTAAAGCCGCGAGCTGTGCAGCTCAGCGGGATCGTAGACAGCCGATAGGCGCACCGGCTTGTTCTGGAGAATGGCGCGCCAACTCAGACGGTCTTCCTTGTGGGTGTCTTTGGTGTAGGTTTTCACCAAGGCATCCGACAGATTGGCAGGCTGGGCGATTTGCAGGCCGCCGCGCGGCAGCGTGGTAATTGCCAGAACTTCCTGACAGGGAATCTCCCTGGGGATGCGCTGCAGAATACGTCTGTAAGACGATTCATGTGCATGAGTTAGATTGGTATGATCATTCACGGTTGTCGGCTTTAGTTCGAGTGTGTTTATTGTTTATCATACAAACGTAATACGAACTTCATTGACGAAGGTTGACCAGAAAACTCAATATTTGTTGAACATTTGCTCATGCCGACATACGCTGCAAACCACAGCGATCTCAACAGTTAAATTGCCCCGGATCTGTCCGAAAGAGACCACGTTCTGCCACATGTAGCCTGCGGGCAACAGTTGCCGGCTAAAAACTGGCTGTCGCGGCGTTTGCAGGCAACATCCGGCATAGACGGCCCGGGGGAATCTGGCGGCAGATGAGATTTTCTTGGGAAAATCGCACCCGTTACGCTACTCTGTCCGCCGTCGCCGATTTTGGCATTGGAGTTGTTATGAAGCTGGCAGGAGTTGTAAATATGTCAATCCTGGCTAATCCGCTCTATTGGGACAAGAAGATTCGCATCGCGATCCTCACCCTCGCAACCTTCATTGCGATGTGTTAGATGATCGATCCCTCGCCTTCAGTTTTGATCTGATAGCGTTCTTCCCATCGCCGGTACAATCTGTTGATGCATGTGCTCTTTTGCGGTTCGGGGGAATTCGGGGTGCCGTGCCTGCGCGCCTTGGGCGCATCTGGACATGAAATCGCACTTGTCCTGTCACAGCCTGATCGCCCGGCAGGCCGCGGTCGAAAACTCACGCCCACGCCAATCGCCGCGGAAGCTCTGAGCAGCAATCTTCCCCTAATTCGCACGGAAAACATCAACAGCGAAAACCTGCCGGCCGCGGAGGTGATGGTGGTGATCGCGTTCGGGCAGAAGATTTCCCCTGAAAACGTAAGCCACTGCCGCCTGGGGGCGATCAACCTGCACGCGTCGATTCTGCCCAAGTGCCGGGGGGCGGCGCCGATTAACTGGACGATCCTGCGCGGGGAGGCGGTGGCGGGAAATTCGGTGATTCGGCTTGCACAAAAGATGGATGCGGGGGCAATTCTGGCGCAGTCGCAGCTTGTGATTGGGGAACTGGAAACGGCCGGGGAATTGCATGACCGGCTGGCGGAGGATGGTGCGCAACTGGTGCTGGGGGTGTTGGATCAACTGGAGCGCGGCAGCGCGGTGGAGACGCCACAGGATGAGGCCCGGGCGACGTCGGCGCCCAAGTTGACGCGCGAATTTGCCAGGCTCGATTTTGGCCGCCCCGCCATCGAGTTGGCGCGGCACGTTCGCGGGCTGTATCCGTGGCCGGGCTGCCGGGTGCGGCTATGTGATGCGGCCGGCGCGGAAAAAGGGCGGCTTACGCTGGTGCGGGCTCGGGCTGGAACCGGGGAAGGATCGCGGTGGCAGTGTGGGGAGATTCAGGAGAATGGGTATGTCGCGGCCGGAGAACGAAGCGCGCTGGAAGTGTTGGAAGTGCAGCCGGAATCGAAAAGTCCGATGTCGCTGGATGCGTACCGCCGCGGCCATCCTTGGATAGCGGGAGCGCGGATCGAATCGATATAGGATGCAGAGCGCCTCATGCGGGCGTGGGCGCTGGTCGATAATTCATTGATGATTCTTATGATCGTTGGTTCTGTGCTGGGCGGGTTTGCGATGCTGCGCATCCTCGCCGGCGAGCGCCAGGTACGGATTGCCCGGCTGGAAGCTCGTATCCGCACCAAGAATGCCCCACCACGGGAAGAGCCGATCGTCGTTTCATAAGCGCCCACCTCTGCAAAACTCTTCGCTGCCTTTCTGCGCCCGCCCAAATTCGCCCGTCGCGGCGAAAGTCGAAGATTGACAGAATTTTCGCCTAACTGCTACACTCGCGATAGACGAACTCGACTATTGGCATTTCACACCGAGGTGGCCGTGGAAACCGAAGAAACCGTCTCAAAACGCCCTTCCGGTTATGCGATCTGGATTTTCATCGTGCCAGCGCTGCTGGCGGCGGGGTTATTCGGGGTGGGGATATTCCTGGCCGCGCGGGGGCACGGGTGGGCGGTTTTTGCCGCTGGGTCGGCCTCTATCGTATTCGTGCTGGCGGCGCTGCCGATGGCGCTGGTGATGAAGGAGGCGCGGAAGGCAAGCATGGCGAGATTGCAGGAAATCCTCGATCCGATCGCGGACCGGGTCGAACAGCAGGCAATTTTGCTGAATCTGATCAGCGAGCAACAGTTGTTGAGCGACCGTGCCAAGGCGGTGGCGTTCCGGGAGAACGACCGCGAGGCGATCCGCCGGGCGATTCAGGAGGAAATTGGCCGCAATGACTGGGAAGCGGCGACGGCGCTGGCCAACAGCATCGAGAACGAGTTTGGATATCGCCAGGAAGCGGAGCGATTTCGCGAGCAGATCAACGAGAAGCACCGCGATGCGATTCGGCGGCAGGTCACCGAGGCGGTGGCGGTGGTCGATCGCATGACCCGCGCCGAGCAGTGGAGCCAGGCACTGCGCGAGGCCGAGCGTCTGCTGCGCGTGTTTCCGGATGATCCGCAGGTTCAGGGGCTTCCCCAGGAGATCGAGAGCCGCCGCCAGACGCACAAGAAGCGGCTGCGCGACAGCTTTGGTGATGCGGTGGCCCGGCATGACAACGACGGGGCGATTGAGATCCTCAAGCAGCTTGATATGTACCTGACCCCTTCCGAGGCCGAGGCGATGCAGGAGACGGTGCGCGGGGTGTTCAAGGAGCGGCTGAATACGCTCAAGGACCAGTTCTCCGCGGCGGTGCAGGACCACCGCTGGGCGGAGGCGGTTAAGCACGGCGAGATCATCATGCGCGACTTCCCAAACAGCCGGATCGCCTTGGAAGTACGGGAAAAGATGGATGCGCTGCGGCAGCGGGCCAACGAGCCGATGCCGGTGGCGGCGACGTAGCGCCATGAGCGAGGCGATCATAGTCGGCGCGGGGCCGGGTGGGTGCGTCGCGGCGGTGGCGCTGGCGCGGCGGGGATGGGGCGTGACGCTGATCGAACAGCACCAGTTTCCCCGCGAGAAGGTATGCGGGGAGTGCCTGAGCGCGCTGGGGATCGAGGTGTTGGGGCGATTGGGGCTGGTGGATGAGATTCGGGCATGCCGGCCGGTGGTGCTGAAGCGGACGGTGTTGCACGGGCAACATCGGGATTCGGTTTCCATTGCATTACCGCGGGAGATGTGGGGTTTGTCGCGCTGGGCGCTGGATGATGCGCTGCTGACGGCGGCGCGGGGGCATGGGGTGCGGGTGTTGCAGCCGGCGCGGTGCGAAGGAATACGGAGCGGGAAGCGGCCTTCGGTAACGGTGCGAGAACTGCTGGGGAATACTACGATTACATTGGTTGCGGATTGGGTGGTGCTTGCCGATGGCAAGGCAGGGCTGCTGCCGCGCCGGCCGCCGGCGACGGGGGATCTTGGAATCAAGGCACACATTCGGGAAGTGGACGGTCCGCGCGACGCGATCGAGCTGTTTGGCCTGCCGGGAAATTACGGGGGCATGGCGCCAATCGAGGGAGAGCGCTGGAACGCGGCCTTCAGCGTGCCGTCGAATCGGCTGAAAATGTTTGGCGGGGACGTCGAGAGGCTCATGGGGCAGATGATGCGGGAGAATCCCGTGCTGGCGTGCCGGCTGCGGGGAGCGAGCAAGGTTGGCGAATGGCACGTCTCCCCCCTGCCGCGTTTTGGGGTGAGCACGGATTGGCCGGCGGGAATCGTGCCGATCGGCAATGCGGCGGCGGCGCTGGAGCCGATTGGCGGAGAAGGGATGGGGCTGGCGATGCGCAGCGCTGAAATGGCGGCCGACGCGCTGAGCGACACGGACCAGACCTCCCGAAATGTCGATGTGATGCAATTGCAGGCACAGTTTCGCCACCTTTGGCGCACGCGGCGGGCGGCCTGCCGGGCGCTGGCGATGCTGATGTCATCGGCAAGGCTTGCGGATATGGCGATTACGGTGGTTGGGGCGAGCGAGTCGACTGCAATGGGAGCGATGCATCTGATGGGAAAGAGCGAGCGGCAGGTAGCGGAGTGGAAGACGAGTTGAGCGGTGTGCGAAACGACAGGCAAGAATGCCTGTCGCACGGCAGACAAGAATGTCTGCCCCACCAAATCAGAATGGGTGGAGCAGGCTGGAACGCCTGCACCACAATGTTCGGAGGGTGGTGGGCGAGTACGCCTACCCTACGAGAACTCGAACACGCGCAACGTAAACAGGGGCGCATGAATTATTCCGGTTCAATCAGGCATTGCAGATTCTGCAGGAGGGACGGCAGGTGGGACTGGTCGATGTAGAGGGTGGCAAAGTTGACGTTGAAACCGGGGTGCTTGAGGGGATAGAGGGCGCCGCTCAGGGCAATGAGACCGCGGCGCGCGTCGGCGACGGCGAAGAGCAGATGCGAGCCTTGTGGCTCGCGCAGCGTGGCTTCGCCGGACAG
This sequence comes from Tepidisphaeraceae bacterium, assembly GCA_036744635.1. GTDB lineage: Bacteria > Planctomycetota > Phycisphaerae > Tepidisphaerales > Tepidisphaeraceae > DAIOHQ01. The sequence continues at coordinate 7,130 of DAIOHQ010000233.1, forward strand.
GGTGCGGTGAAGGCGATGCAGGGCGTGGGTGAAGCTCAGGACATCCGCGACGGATGGGCTGAAGGCGCTGATGAGCTTCAGGGCGGGATAGTGGATTTCGATGGTGCCCACCAGTACCGCATCCTCCGGCGGCGAAAGGTGCAGGAACAAGTCCGCCTGAGTGTCGGCATCGCAGCAGGGAATCGCGATGGTGGCGCTAGGCACGGAGATCACGCGCTGGCTTTGCCATCCGCCGGCGCAATCCGCTGCTCGATCAGCCAATGCCTGGCCTTCTCCACGTCGGAGCAGATGAGGAAGACCTCCTGCACTGTTCCGGTTGCGGTGTAGAGACATTTGAGGCCCGCGGTCGTGGGATACTGGATCTTGAAGTTCGGCGGCGTGTGGCCGCGACGCACCTTGATGCGGCCAGGGACGATGCGCGACACGTGCGCGCAGTTCTTGACGATGCGGTCAAGAATGGCATCGAGGCCGCCGACCCGTCCATGTTGGCGCTTGATGCGGCCGAATTTCATGTCGTCAATTATAGGGATCGGCAGATTGGGCCGGTGAGTTGAGCTCCAGAAGGGTGTAGCGCATGTTTTTGGCAACCGTCTTTTTCCGGCCCCCTCGCCGGGTGCCACAGGTCGTGGTACTCCGAGACCTGTGCCGCGTAGCGACGCAGTAAGACACAGGTCTTCG
>DAIOHQ010000234.1:0-7769 GCA_036744635.1 Tepidisphaeraceae bacterium
TCTTACTGCGCCGCTACGCGGCACAGGTCTCGGAGTACCGCGACCTGTGGCACCCAGAAATTTGAAACTGACCCAATACCGAAATTCCGCCGCGTGCCGTTTGGCAGACATCGGACAAATAGGAGCGTCCAAACGCAGAAACGGCGACGGGCATGTCCCCCATTTGCCGTTTCTTGCGATTCTCAAATACCCGGGTCGTCTTATTTGGCCGCCGCTACCGTACCGGCGCCGTGCTTATTGAACCACTGCTTGGACTTGGTCGGATGCGCTTTCATACTGTCAGCGCCCGGCTTCCAGTCGGCGGGGCAGACTTCGCCGTGCTCGCGGACGAACTGGAACGCCTGCAGCACGCGCAGGGTCTCATCGACCGAGCGGCCGACGCTCAGGTTGTTGACGGTGGCGTGCTGGATGATGCCGTCGGTGTCGATGATGAACAGCCCGCGCAACGCGACGCCATCTGCGCTGAGGACGCCGAAATCCTGAGCCATCTTGCGGTTCAAATCCGCCAGCAGGGGGTACTGAATTCCCTTGATGCCGCCTTCCTTGCGGTCCTTTTCCGTCCACGCCAGATGGGTGAACTTGCTGTCGATGCTGACGCCGACGATTTCGGCGTTGATATTCTGGAAATCCTTGACCCGATCGGAAAACGCGAGGATTTCCGTGGGGCAGACGAAGGTGAAATCCAGCGGATAGAAGAAGACCACCAGCCACTTGCCTTTGAAATCGGCGAGGCTGACGGACTTGAATTCGCCGTGATGGACGGCGTCCACCTGAAACTGCGGTGCGGCATTGCCAACGAGCGTGCTCATAATTGTTTCCTGAAAAAACCCGCGCCCGGCGAAAACCAACGCTGGCCACGCCCGGCGAACGAAACATTATGGCGGGATGGCGAGTGGTTTCAATGGCCAGCGGTGTTTGTAGGGTGGGCGTACTCGCCCACCGTTTCCGGCACGTCCGCGGTGGGCGAGTACGCCCACCCTACGCTGGCTTGTCCAGATGCGTCTGGCCGATATAGTGGGACCGCACTTGAGCAAGCGCATCGCCATTCTCGGATCCACCGGCTCGATCGGATGTAACGCCCTGGAGGTGGTCGAGCACCTCGGGCCGGGATATTCGGTGACGGCGCTGAGCGCCAACACCCGGATTGACAAGCTGGCCCAGCAGGTGCGCCGGCATCGGCCCGGGGCGGTGGCCATCGCCGATCCAGCCCAGGCTTCATCGCTGCGAAAGCTCATAGGAAGCCACACGAAAATCTACAGCGGCGCCGATGGCCTTGTGGAAATGGTGCGCACCGAGCCGATCGACATCGTTCTGGCGGCCATCGTCGGCTCGGCCGGGTTGCCGGCGGTGCTGGCGGCGGTGGAGACCGGCAAGACTCTGGCGCTGGCGAATAAAGAGGCGCTGGTGGTGGCCGGCTCGATCGTCATCCCCGAGGCCCGCCGCCGCGGCGTCACCATTCTGCCGGTCGATTCCGAACACTCGGCAATTTTTCAGGCGCTGGCCAGCGGGCGCAGCGCGGAGGTGGCGCGGGTGATCCTTACCGCCAGCGGCGGACCGTTCCGCAACGCCTCGGCCGACGAGATCGCCAACGCCACCGTGGAAGATGCCCTCAAGCATCCCACCTGGCAGATGGGCTCGAAGATCACCATCGACTCGGCCACCATGTTCAACAAAGGCCTGGAGCTGATCGAGGCCTGCTGGTTGTTCGACCTGCCGCCGGAAAAGGTGCAGGTGGTGATTCATCCCGAGTCGATCATTCATTCGATGGTGGAATTCGTGGACGGCTCGGTGATCGCGCAGCTTTCGCCTCCTGACATGCGCACGCCGATTCAATATGCCCTGACCTACCCCGAGCGGGTTGAGGGGATCAGCCGGCGCATGGATTGGAGCGAAACCTTCGCGATGAACTTCCAGCCGCCGGACATGAATCGATTTCCCGCACTTCGGCTGGCCTATGACGTAGCAAGACGCGGGGGGACTTTGGGCGCGGTGTTAAACGCCGCCAATGAGGCCGCCGTTGCCGCCTTTATCGGGGGGATTATGCCGTTTGGGGAGATTTCGCGGGTGGTTGAGCTTACAATCCGCGAGCACAAGCTCCAGCTTCATCCCAGTCTGGACGATCTGCTCCAGGCGGATCGCTGGGCCAGAGCCCAGGCGGATTCGTTGATTCAGAAGAATCTCATTCGGAACTGAACGCATGCTTTCAAATATTCTGATGTGGGCGCTGATGGTGTTTGGCTTTGGCTTCGTGGTCTTCTGGCACGAGCTGGGGCACTTCATCGCGGCCAAGGCGGTGGGCATCAAGGTGGAGCAGTTCGCCGTCGGCTTCGGTCAGGCGCTGTTCTCCTGGCGCAAGGGGCTGGGTTGGCGCGGCGGCTCCAGCGGCAAGGAATTCAATAGTCGTATCAAGGAGCATCTCACCGCCCGCAATGAACCAGTCGATGAGGACGGCGAATTCAGCGGGCTGAAGATCAAGCAGGCGGCCGAGGAACTCAAGCTGGGCGAAACCGAATACCGTCTGAACTGGATCCCGCTCGGCGGCTACGTCAAGATGCTCGGGCAGGATGACCTGCGCCCCAACGCCGTCGCCGACGATCCCCGCGCCTACAACAAAAAATCGATCAGCGCCCGCATGGTGGTGGTCTCGGCCGGCGTGATCATGAACATCATTCTGGCCGCCCTTGGCTTCATGGTGCTGTTTCTGATCGGCTTCAATGTCCCGCCGTCGGTGGTGGGGGGCATCAAGCCGGGCGGGCCGGCGCAGCAAACCGTCAACGCCGAAGGCAAGGCGGCGCCCCTGCGGGTCGGCGACCGCATCGTTTACTACGACGACAAGTATCAGCACGATTTCACCAAGGTGGGCCTCAACGTCGCCCTCTCCCACGAGGGGACGGCGACGATGATGTATGTCCTGCGCCGGGAAAACCCCAGCGGCCCGGGAGAGCGGATCTGGGTGACGCCGCGCCGGCCGGCCGATGAGGGAAAGGGATTCCTCGAGATCGGCATCAATGCCCCGATGGAACTGCGCGGGCTGGATAAGAAGGACTCCGAAGAGATCGCCAAGCTGCAGGGCCTGCAGCCGGCGGAGTATCTGGAACTGAAATCAGGCGACTTCATCACCCACATCAATGGTCAGCCCGTCGATGTGAAGGATTACTGGAAGCTCGATCAGGCGCTGCAGGATTCCAATGGCGCTCCGGTCGAGCTGACCGTGAAAAGCGCGGATGGAAAAACGCGCCCCGCGACCGTCATGCCTCATTTCTTCCCGCCGTTCGGGGCGGATGAACTCGACTTCGGCGGCATGGTGCCGCGGGCGGAGGTGGCCGGCGTCCTTTCGGAGTCGCCGGCAGCGCACAAGATTCTTCCCGGCGACGTCATCCTCGACCTGCCCGACAAGGAAGGGGGCAACTCCGATCCCAGCGGCGGCCAGATGATCAAGCTGCTGAACGACGCCGGCCGCGCCGGCCGGGCTGTTACCCTGAAGGTGCTGCGCGACGGCAAGGAACAGGTGCTCGAACCGGTTGTTCCTTCACTCAACGTCGGCAAGGACAAGGAAAACAACACCCGCAAGGGCCTGGGCATCCAGTTGAGATACGATGACCGGCACGCGGTCGTGGCCGACGTGCAGAACGGCAGCGCCGCGGCGATTGCCGGAATCAAACCGCACGAGCAGATTCTGTCGATCAATGGCAAGCCGGTAGCTACGTGGTTCGACGTCCGCCAGGCCCTGGCCGCCTGCGGCGAGGGCAAGCCGATCGCCATCACCACCCAATGGGAAGGCAAGCGCAACGATCGCACCATGACGCTGTCGGCCGGGCAGATTCAGGCGATTGGCAACCTGCTGGTGACCCACTCGCTGGCGCTGCACGAGCGCGTCGAGCCGCGCGTGACCGGCAATCCCCTCACCGCCGCCGCCTGGGGCGTCACCGAGACCCGCGACTTCGTCCTGCAGTTTTATCTCACCCTCCGCCGCATGACCCAGGGATCGGTGAGCTACACCAACATGATGGGCCCGGTGGGAATCGTCGCCGCCGGCGGCAAGTTCGCGGTGAAAGGACTGGACTGGCTGATCTGGTTCCTGGCGATGATCAGCGCCAACCTCGCGGTGGTGAATTTCCTGCCGATCCCGATTGTGGACGGCGGGCTGTTCACCTTCCTGATCATCGAAAAAATCCAGGGCCGCCCGCTCTCCCCGCGCACGCAAAGCGTCGCCCAGATCGTCGGCCTGGCGGTCATCCTCGGCGTGTTCCTGCTGGTGACGTACCAGGACATCGCGAGATTCTTGTGAGTGAGCGATCCCGTAGGGTGGGCGTACTCGCCCACCGCGACGTGTCGGAAACGGTGGGCGAGTACGCCCACCCTACGGGATTACGAAGGCAGATTCGCCCGGAGTGCCTGCAATGAGATCCCTGGAAACGCCATGACTCAGCCGGAATCATGGATGCAGCTTGCCTTCGCGCAGGCGCGGGCGGCGCTGGCGCTGGATGAGGTGCCGATCGGCTGTGTCATCGTGGAAGAAGCCACCGGCCGCGTCCTCGGCCAGGGGCACAACCGCCGGCACACCGATCACGACCCCACCGCCCACGCCGAAATCCTCGCCTTGCGCCAAGCGTCGCAAGCCCTTGGCGACTGGCGGCTCACCGGCTGCGTGCTGGTGGTGACGCTCGAACCCTGTCCCATGTGCGCTGGCGCCATCGTCAACGCCCGCATTCCCAAGCTCATCTACGGCTGCCCCGACCCCAAGGCCGGCGCCGTCCGCACCCTCTACCAGCTTTGCGAGGACCCCCGCCTCAACCACCGCGTGCAAGTCACCCCCGGCGTGCTGGAAGCAGACTGCGCCGAGCTGCTCCAAGCCTTCTTCCGCGGAAAACGGGAAGCGGGCAGGTTGTAACATCGTCTTGCCTCGATCGGCGCTGCCAGCCGACTTGGCGAAGGACTAACTGCAAAGTTCATGGTATAATGTTCCGTGTCGTTTCCGATCTCTAACAGGTTACTGGTCCTATGAATAATACTCAGTCGTCCGATATAATCTTAAGACGGCCCAATGGGATCCCAGTGGCCTTTGTGGAGGTCAAGAACCGCCCGGGGCTTGATCCTTCCACCGCAATTGCAATTCGCCAGAGCTTGATGGAATATCAAATCCTCCCACCGGAAGGATATTTTCTGCTCGTTACGCAAGAACAGGCTTATTTATGGGCGAAAGAGCAGGCGGCTGACCCGGATGCGGCTCCAGCTCAACGACTCTCCATGCGGGAGGTCCTGGCGACCTATTTTAACGAGGCCCAGCTGGAACGGCACATGGAAGGCAGCGCGCTCGAGCTTGTGCTTTACGGCTGGCTGAGCAATCTGGCCGCTGGCGGTGGCACGCGACCAGGATCGCTTGCAGGAACGAACGTTTTTGACTCCTTCGCCAATGCTGTCCGAGATACAAAGATCGAGGTGGGGGCGCTTCTGTGAACGTATATGTCGAGTCGAATTTTCCGCTGGAACTTGCGCGCCAGCAGGCCGAAGCCCCCGAAGTGGAACGCATCCTTCAACTCGCTGATGAGCGGCGGATTCAACTGATCTTTCCAGCTTCCGCCAGCACCGAACCTTTTTCCACGCTCATGTACTATGGAAACCGCCGTGCGCGCACCCTTACGGAGTTCACCGACGTGCTGGCGGATTTGGGTCGCTCCCGCCCATACCAGACTCTTGTCTCGAATCTTGAGCCATTCCTTGCCAATCTAGCCGTGATCAAAATTGAGGAGGTCGAGCGGTTGGAAGAAACCATCGAGCGCATGCTCAGAGTGGGGCGATCCATCCCGCTGACAGCCCAAATCTTTGGATATGCGCGTTGGTGTAAGCAGAATCTCGGCTTGTCGGCCCAGGATGCGATTATGTACGCGTCGGTGCTCGGCGACCTTGCCCCAGCAACAACGGACAACTGCTTTGTTAGCCGCAATTCCAGCGATTTTGGCGTTCTCAAGGCTAGTCTGGAAGAGGCGGGCTGCCGGTACTTCGCGCATTTTCCGAGGCTGCTGGAATTTCTGAATAGCCAGGTCGGACCATGACGAAATGCGGCTATTACGACAGTTTACCGATGGATTTCTTAGAATAGGTTAACAGATTCAATGACTGGTCAGAACTACTGCCTGATCACCCCCTGCCGCGATGAGGCGAAATATGCCCGGCGGACGCTCGACAGCGTCTGCAACCAGACGCTTCGGCCGGCGCTATGGCTGATCGTGGATGATGGGTCGTCCGATGAAACCCCCACTATTCTGGCCGAATATGCCGGGAAATATCCCTTTATCAAAATCATGCGCCGCGAGAATCGCGGTTTCCGCAAGCTGGGCGGCGGCGTGATCGACGCGTTCTATGCCGGTTACGACACCATCAATCCGGCCGACTTTCAGTACCTCTGCAAATTCGATCTCGACCTCGACCTGCCGCCGCGCTATTTCGAGGCGATCATCGAGCACATGGAGCGGAATCCGCGCGTCGGCACCGCCAGCGGCAAGCCATATTTCAAGGATGCCGCCGGCAAGCTGGTCAGCGAAAAGTGCGGCGATGAAAACTCCGTCGGCATGATCAAGTTCTACCGTACCCGCTGCTTTCAGCAGATTGGCGGATTCGTGCGGGAACTGATGTGGGATGGGATCGATGGCCACCGTTGCCGGATGGCGGGTTGGATCGCCGAAAGTTTCGACTCGCCCGATACGCGATTTGAGCACTTGCGTCCGATGGGAACCAGCCACAAGAATTGGTGGACCGGCCGGGTGCGGCATGGCGTCGGGCAGTATTTCATGGGCACCGGACCGTTTTATATGCTGGCCAGCGCCGTCTATCGCCTGCCCCATCCGCCGATGGTCATCGGCAGCATCGCGATGATGTGGGGGTATCTCAAGAGCTTTTTCACCGGCAAACAGCGCTATGGCGACCGGGAATTCCGCAAGTTTCTCCGCCGCTATCAGTGGCGCTGTCTCCTGGCGGGGAAGAGCAGGGCAACGGAGGAATTGAATCAACAAACTCAGGAGCGATGGAATCCGCACGCGCCGGTTGCGCCATTCGGCAATCCGGCCTCCTGACGAAACGAAATCAGGATCGGCTTGTGCTCTAACAAGCCGATCCTGAGTGTTGAACGAACCGCGCGTTGTGCCGCGCCGCCTGGCGGGTTTACTTCTGCTTATCGCCGCCCTTGCCTTCCTTCAGGTCAATGGTCACATCAGCCGCCTTGTCAGCGGAGACCGAGACTTTTGACTTGCCATGGCCAAAACCCTTGCCGCCGGCCACAATAGCGTAGTCGCCGACCGGGACGTCGGTAAAGGTGAACTTGCCATCTGCGCCGGTGGTGGTTTCCTTAAAGGCTTCCTTTTTCACCTTCTCGCCGGCGGCGGCCTTCTCGGCCTTCTGCTCGCCCGCGGCGGGAACCTGGAAGAGGCGCACGGTCACGCCTTCGACGCCCTTGCCGTCCTTGGTGACGACGCCATTGATCGAATTCTTCGCCGGCGCAACGGCGTCGGCCGCCAAAGCCAGCGACGCCCCCAGCACCAGGGCAAACAACGAAACAACCGCGGTGGAAACACTCATCAAACGCTTCATAATACTCTCCAAAATTCAGCCTCCGCCTCCGCCAACACAGCGGATACGCTCTGGCGAAGGTGAAACCAACCTGTCTGCCCTTCTATACGCTCGAAACGGCGCTTTATTGCCATCAACTCACGAAAAATCGCGGCAATGGGTCAGGTTGAAATTTCCGGGTGCCACAGGTCGCGGTACTCCGAGAC
>DAIOHQ010000235.1:0-7690 GCA_036744635.1 Tepidisphaeraceae bacterium
ACTGAGTACAGCCATGTCAATCAGGTCGTGTTGGATACGGAGACGTGGGAGGCGAGCACGGCATTTTACCTTGAGCAGTTGGCGCAGCGGAAGGAGATCATTGGGTACGTGCGAAACGACCATCTGGGGCTGACCATTCCCTACGAATATCAGGGCGTGGACCAGTCGTACGAGCCAGATTTTCTCGTCCGGGTTGCGGAGGGGCGGACGGTGATTCTTGAGACGAAGGGATATGTCGATAACCAGACGCGGGCCAAGAGTGACGCAGCAGTTCGATGGGTGACGGCTGCAAATAACTGGGGCGAACTCGGGCAATGGCGCTTCGCAATCATCTACGATCCACATGAGATGGGCCATCAACTGAAAAAATTGTTCGAGTAACGCCTGCCTCATGCCGTTGCGAAGGCTGGCAATCGAAGCACGGATCGCAACCAGGCGGTAGCAGTTCTAAAGTTTGAGGCCGGTCTGCGTCCAATCCGCGACCATTCGTGAAGCGGCGGGTTCGGAATTTCAGAACAGCCTGTTCAAATTCGCGTTGGTTTTGCGGATTGCTGCGACGTGCAATTGACACTTTGAGTCGGGGAATAGCGCTATTAAGACCGGGAATAGCGCTATTGAAGTGCGCCCTTGCGCTAATGAGCGGCGCAACAGCGCTATTCAGAGTGGGAATAGTGCTATTGCGGCTCTCAATAGCGCTATTGGCGCCGGCAATAGCGCTATTGGGGTGTGCAAAGGGGGGTGGGGGGACCTCAATAGCGCTGTTGGGAGACTCAATAGCGCTAATGGGCGGGTCATTTGCGCAATTGCGCCGGGGAATTTCGCTTTGGGGAAGCTCAAAGTGGCGATTGCGGCGAGGAAAAGCGGTTTGGCGGAGGGGAAAGAGAATGTTGACCCGCTGCCATACGTCGGCAATCCGCCCGCATGGGCCTCGCATTAACGGAGAGACGGGGATTCGAACCCCGGATACGGGTTTGACCCCGTATAACGGTTTAGCAAACCGTCGCCTTCAGCCGCTCGGCCATCTCTCCAGCGCCGCCAAGAATAAATTCCGGCCGGCCAAAACGCAAGTTGGCAGCGACAATTTCCGCAGCGCACGCAGGGCGAGGTGCGCGGCGGATTCAGCCCAGCGCGTTCCAATTTCCCGGATTGTGCGAGTGAAATGCCGCGCGGATTTTGCCGACGGCGGCTTCGGGCAGAGGGCCTTTGTTCGCGGCGTCGATATTGGCTCGGGCGTTGTCGGGATTGGTGGTGCCGATGATCGCGGTGTGAACTCCGGGCATGGAGAGCGTGAAGCGCAGGGCGAGCTGGGGCCAGGCTTCATCGGGGTTGCCGGCGATGCCCAAGGCGGCGGGATCGAGATTCATTTTGGCGAGCCGGTCGTGATAAGGCTGGGCATAATCGCCGTAGAATCCGGGTTGGGCGGACTTGGGTTTCCAAGCGGCGTTGGCGATGGGCCGCTTGGCCAGCACGCCGACGTTGTGCTTCCGCGCCACCGGCAGGGCGTTGTCGATATTGACCTGGTCGGCGATGGAGATGGATGTCTCCAGCACCGCGATGTCCGGCAGGGCGGCGGCATAGGCGGCGGCCTCGTTGTCGCCGGAGTAGCCGGCGAAGCGGATCTTGCCCGCATCCCGCGCCCTAACCAGCGCGCCAAGTGCCTCTCCGGTTTTCAACGTCTGAAGATCACAACTATGCAGCAGCATCACGTCGAGATGATCGGTCTTGAGGTTGGCGAGCGAACGGTCAACGGTCTGGGCGATCAGCCCGGCCGACCAGTCGGCGCCGGTGACGCCGGGGACCAGGCCGCCGCACTTGGAGACGATCACGAATTCTCCGCGGCGATGGCCGACGGCGGCGGCGATCAGCTCCTCGGAACCGGCATATCCGGCGGCGGTGTCGATAAGATTGACCCCGGCGTCCAGCAGCGTGCGGAGGATTTCGCCGACACGATCTCGATCGGTTTTCAGCAAGCCGATGGGCGCGCCGCCAAAGCCCAGGCATGACACTGGATAGCCCGTTTTTCCGAAGGTCGATTTTCGCATGAGGAGTTTCCTGCTGAATGACCGGCCGGTTTTACCACGATGAAGGCGCGAAGCGAAGGTGGAATCTGGGCAATGGGTCAGGTTGAAATTTATGGGTGCCACAGGTCGCGGTACTCGGAGACCTGTGCCGCGTAGCGACGCAGTAAGACACAGGTCTGCGAGTACGCCGACCTGTGGCACCCAAACTGACCCACTACCGGAATCTGACGTTGTTTCCTCCGTCGGATTATTCCTGCTACAATTCTCCCGGCCATGGAAACCCACACTGCCGAGCCGGTGAAGATTCGCAGCTTCCGCGAGGAAGATCTGCCCGCCTGCCGCGTTCTCTACACCGAAGGCCTGGTGGCGGGGAAAATCGCGGAGAACGACACCGGCCTGGATATCGACGACATCCAGTGGGCCTACATGAACAGCCCCGGCAACCACTTCTGGGTGGCCGAGGACCACAATGGCGAGATCGTGGGGATGATCGGCGTGCAACACCACGATGAAGGCGCGGGCGAAATTCGCCGCCTGCGCGTGTCGCAGCATCACCGCCGCCGCGGCATCGGCAGCGCCCTGGTGGAGACCGCGCTGAAATTCTGCCAGGAGAAGGGATACCTCAAGATCACCCTCGACACCTTTGTCGATCGCGATGCGGCCATCAAGCTGTTCGAGAAATTCCGCTTCAAGCATTCCCGCTCGCGCACCATCGGCGACAAGGAATTGATGTACTTCTATCTCGATCTCTACACCACCACCGACCAGAAGCCCAAGGCGCCCGACCGGCAGTGACCAGCGTAGTTCCCAATCGCCTCCATCATGAACCTCGACCATGAGAAGAAGCTGTATTACGACGGGATTCAGCTCTTCAACGAGCATGATTTTTTCGAGGCCCACGAAGTGTGGGAAGACATCTGGCACATGGCGTTCGGGCTGAAGCATTATTTCTACCAGGGAATGATCCAGTGCGCGGTGGCGCTGGAGCACTACTCCCGATCCAACCCGCGCGGGGTGATCAGCCTGCACAAGACCTACGAGCCGAAGTTCGCCAACCTGCCCGATCCATTCATGGGCCTGGGAATCGGCGCATTTTTGGGTGCGATGCGGCACACGCTGTCACCGGTGCTGGACGCGGCCGAGGTTGCCCGGCGCGGCGAGATCGAGCTGGACGAATCCACCGTTCCGAAAATCGTGCTGTTGTACGATCCGTTCGAGACCGGCGAGGCGGCGCGGTACAATCATCCGCCGCGATAAAGCGTGATCGAGTTGCCATGAGCGAGATGCAGAAACTTCTCTCCCAATCCGTCGCAGGCCTGCGCGAGCTGTTGCCGAAGGTTGCCGTCATGCACGCGGAACTGCTGCGGCTCGGGGAGATGATGATGGGTTCATGGCAGGGGCGGGGGAAAGTGCTGCTGGCCGGCAACGGCGGCAGCGCCGCCGACGCGATGCACCTGGCCGAGGAGCTTTCCATTCGCTACAAAAAAAAACGCCGCGGCCTGGCGGCCATCGCATTGTGCGACCCGACCGTGCTCACCTGCGCCGCCAATGACTTCGGCTACGAGCGCGTGTTCGCGCGACAGGTCGAGGCGCTGGGAAATCCCGGGGATGTGCTGATCGTCTTCAGCACCAGCGGCAACAGCCCCAGCATCGTCGCGGCCTTGGACGCCGCCCAGGCGGCCGGTCTTAGGACGGCGGCGTTCCTTGGCCAGACTGGCGGGCAGTGCAAGGGGAAGGCCGATATTGAATTCTGCATCCCCTCGCCCCTCACCGCCAGCATCCAGGAATGCCACAAGATCCTGTTCCACGCCCTGTGCGAATGGATCGACACCCAAGTCGACTGACCCCGCCCCCAACGTTCATTCCTCCGGTTTCCACTTGTAGAACAGCCTGGCGATCTGCTCGGAAAGCGCGGAGGTCATCTGCCGGCGGATGAAGTCTTCGTTCACTCCCCCGCCGGTGCGCAGGTAGGGGGTTTCGCTTTTGAGAAACCAGCCGCTGCTGTTTTCCTTTGGCCAGACTGTCTCGCCGCTTTCGGCGTCGACAACCCGGACGTAGACAGCCATTCGCCCTTTGAGCATCTCCGTGCCGGCGGCTTCTTCGATCGAGCTCCTGTCGATGTTGATGTAGATGATCTGCTTGGCGCCCACCGCCTTGCCGACCTGCGAGATGGTCATCGCCTTCACCTCGGCCGGCTTTTCAGCGCGAAGCGTGAAGTAGCTCGATGAATTCACCAGCGGGACGACGTGATGGGCTTCGAGTTCCTCCTGCACGGCGCGGGCGAGGGCTTCGCCTTCCAGGGCGGCCGAAGAGGGGTTGCGATAGTTCTCGGCCAGCACCAGCGTCGGAACCTGGGCGGGCACAAATTTCGCCTCCACCTTGGGCGGGCCGGCCACCTTGTAGACCACCGCGCCGGGGATTTCGCAGCCGCACAAAAGCATGCTCGCAGTCACAGACAAACTCAGATGAACGCAGATGAATTTCACTGGGTTCATGGTTTGTCCTCATCTTCGTTCCACGTCACAAATCGGTGGGAAACCTGTTTGGCCATTTCCTGAACCAGGCCGCGGTAGATGCTTTCATCGGTGGCGTTGGGGGTGCCTTCTTCGGGGCCTTTTTCGGGGAAGACCATGCGGATGTTGTCCTCCTGGAAGGCCATCTTCGCCTTGCGATTCTCGCCGGCGCCGCTGATCTCGATCAGGCGGATGCTGATGGATGCGCTGCCGCGGTACAGCTCGACCGACTGGCTCGAACGGGTGGAGAATTCGCCGATCTCGACATAGATAAGCCGCTCGACGCCGAGGTGAGGCGCGACGGTTTCCAGCGGCATGGTTTCGATCTTCGGATTGGCGAGCTGATACTTGACGATCGAGGCCGCCTCGACCGGCCAGGTGACGCCCTTGAGTTCTTCCGGCGGCTTTTTCTTGGCTGTCTGCTTGATTTGAATGGCCTGCTGCACGCTTGAGGCGAGATCGACTTGGAGCTTGGAGCCCCAATCGGTGCGGATGCCGCGGTCGGCCCAAACCATCACCCCAACGCTGTGGCCGGCGAGGCCTTTGTATTGCGGGTCGACATCGGGGGCGGGCATGGCGCTGGCGATGTAGCCGGCCGTGCCGCAGCCCGTCGCCAGCAGGCTGATGGCCAGACATCCGATTGCCGTGATCAGTGTACTGCGCAGTCGATTCATGCTGATTCTCCAGCCCCGCAGGTACATGGCGGGGTTCAAAGGTTGCGGCATTACCACCCGTCGATGCCCTTCAGGTGGATGAATATTTTCCAGCCCCAAGCGGCGATGGCGAAGAACATTAGTACCAGGCCGCAGGTCATGGTTGGATTGTGCCCGGGGAGGAAGCGGAGGAGGCGCAGAACCGGCCGGCCAGTGATGGCGACGTAGCTTCCGATCCAGATCCACGCGCAGCACGCCGCGGCCAGCACCATGCCAAACGGCTGAATGTAAAGGCTGGCCAGCAGGTTGCCCCGGGTGAACCAGGAAAAACTGGTGGTCATGCCGCAGCTCGGGCAGGGAATGCCGGTCTGGCTGAGGAAGGCGCAGGGCATGAGGTGAAGGGCTTCGTGGGTGCCGGTGCCGCCGCGGGCGGGCGTGAGGGATGCCGCCAGGGTGAGGAGTGCAGAGCATCCGAGCACGGTGGCGAAAGCGAGGATTCGCATGGCCGGTGAAATCAGGGCCTTGCCGAAGCGCGGGGAGTATATGATCGGCACAGGCAAGTCCATTGGGTGGAAAGTGTACCGGCGGGCGCGGCGGGGGGCAATTTTCTCCGGGCACCCAAAAGCATTTCTGTTGGCATCGCCGCGTGTGGGCGTGCGTGATACTTTAGGCGGCTTTACCTTGACTTGGTGGGGCAAACATTCCTGTCTGTCATGGCTGGATGAGCGGTGGATGTACTCATCCACCCGAATCCAGCCATATTTTCCCAAGCCGCCCAAAGCGTCACGCACCCGCACTGTGACAGCGGGACTAATTGCGTTTGCATCGGCGCGGGGTCTGGACCAAGATGGGGGGATGAGCAGTCGGGCGAAGAAGTGGTTGCTGTTTGGGGTGCGCTGGGGGATCGCGGTGGCGGGGATCTGGTATGTGCTGAGCACCATGTGGTTCCGGGACCACGTGACGGCGATTTTGGCGCCGGGAACGCCGCCGGTGGAAGTCGCCCTGGCGGCGCCGGCCGAGGAGACATCCGGGGCCTTTTTGGTGGTCGACCGCCATGGGGAGCAGCACCAGGTGGACCGGCAGGATGTGATCAACAAGCCGACGCGCGACAAGGAAAAGATGGTGCTGGCGGATGGGACGCCGGCGGTGATTCTCGGATATGACGCCAAGCGCGATTTCGCGATCGAGCGGGTGTTGGTCGGCAGTGCGGCGGGCGAGGCGGGGCATTGGATTTCGCCTTCGCAGATCAAGGGCGGGCGATACGTGCAGATTACCCGGCCGCGCATCGAGCCGGGCGTCATCAACATGGTGCGGCGGGCCAACGGCTGGCTGTTGCTGGCGGCGGTGGTCATTTTTCCGCTGTGCTACATCATCACCGCGTTCCGCTGGCATGCGTTTCTGAAGGCGCTGGACATTCACATCGGCCAGGGGCGCACGTTTGTGCTCAACATGGTGGGGGCGTTCTATAACTCATTCATGCCGGGATCGACGGGCGGGGATTTGCTGAAGGCGTGGTACGCGTCCCAGCACACCACCCATCGCGCCCGCGCGGTCATTTCGGTGCTGGTGGATCGGGTGATCGGGCTGCTGGCGCTGATCATCCTGGGTGCGATCATGGCGGCCTACGAATACTTCGTCATCCGCGGCGATCCGGCGCGGGCGGAGGTGGCGCGGGCCTGCCGGAAGGTGGCGCTGGGATCGGGTCTGATCATCGCCATCGTGATAGGCGGTCTGGTGGTGTTTTACACGCCGATGCTGCGGAAGTGGACGGGGCTGGATTTCGTTCTCAAGCGGCTGCCGATGCAGAAGCACGTGCATCATGCGGTGGAGGCGATGGAGATTTACGGCCGCCGGCCGTGGCTGGCGGTGGGGGCGCTGGTGATTACCTTTCCGGTACACATGACGGTGGTGCTGAGCGCGATGTTCGCGGGGATGGCGTTCGGGCTGCACATCAACCCGGCGTATTACTGGGTGTGCGTGCCGGTGATCGTGCTGGTGGGGGCGATTCCGATCTCGCCGCAGGGGGCGGGGGTGATGGAAGTGTTCGCGATTCAGCTTACGAAAAACCAGGGGGCCAGCGTGAGCGAGGCGGTAGCGCTGACGATGTCGATCCGGATGGTGCAGATTTTCTGGAACCTGACCGGCGGCGTGTTCGTCTTCCGCGGCGGGTACCACGCCCCCAGCACCACCGAGCAGCAGGAGATGGAGGCCGATGAGGCAGAGGATGAGCTGCTGAATCCGGCCGCGAGCCAGGCGGTGACGGAAGGGTGATGAAGGGATCGTGGGTTGACTTGGTGGTGCGGACATTCTTGTCCGCAATGGCTGGCTGCGTGACAGGTGCATTTGTAACTGGTGGGGCAGACATTCTTGTCTGTCACGGCTGGACGAGCGGCAGATCTACTCACCTGCCCGAATCCAGCCATATCTCCGCGACAATGCCAAGTGTGGCCGGACTCGGGCGGATGAGTACATCCACCACTCCTCCAGCCACGGCAGACAGGAA
>DAIOHQ010000236.1:0-7685 GCA_036744635.1 Tepidisphaeraceae bacterium
CTCCCGAGACTCGGTGGCTTCATCCGCTGCGGCGGTATTGTCTGCGGCCGGAAGAACGTTCGCGGCCGGCGGCGGCATGATCGGCTCAAAGCCGCGGGGATCAGCACGATCGACTCTGCGCAATATCAACCAACCTGCGACGATCAGGATGGGGCCGGGAAGACAGGACACGGCAAGCGCCACAATCGCGCGCCCATCCATATCCTCGAAAAGTCTTCCAGCTGCTACAACAATAATAAGACCGAAGCCGCTCCAAAAGATTCCGCTGGTAATCAGGATGATCCCAGAGGTGATGCGAAGCAGATTCAGAATTTGCAAACTTACGCGCATAAGCATTTACCTCCGAAACTGGCTGTAGGTAATCGCATCCAGATCCAGGCCGCTGCTCTGGCCGGCTTCGAGCAGGAGGTGGGCGAGGCCGGCGGTCATGGCGGCGTTGTCGGTGCAGTAGCGCAGGGCGGGGAAATACACGGGCACGGGGAAAGCCCGCAGGGCATTTCTCAGCCCCCGGTTGGCGGAGACCCCGCCGCCGATGACGACCGATCGGGCGCCCCTCTGGGCGATGGCCCGCCGCAGCTTGCCGAAGAGAACGTCGATGCAGGCGGCCTGGAAGCCGGCGGCGACATCGCGCACCTCCTGTGCGCTGAGGGTTTCGGCGCTGCGCCCTTTGCCCTGGTGGCCGCGGACGTGATAGAGCACCGCGGTCTTCAGGCCGCTGAAGGAGAAGTCCAGCGAGTCCCGCCCGAGCATGGAGCGCGGGAATTTGATCGCGGCCGGATCGCCCAGCGCCGCCAGTTGATCGAGGATCGGCCCGCCGGGATAGCCCAACTGCAGGATGGCGGCGACCTTGTCGTAGGCCTCACCCACCGCATCATCGAGGGTGGCGCCGATCAGCTCGACCTCCAGCCAGGAGCGCAGGTGATACAGGGCGGTGTGCCCGCCGGAGCAGACCAGGCCGACGGCGGGGAAGAGAGGCGGAATGCTGAATGCTGAATGCTGAATGCTGAATGGACCGGGAGTGCGAGCGATCGGGGAATCGGCGACGGGATTGTTGGCGCTGCCTGTCTCGTCTGTCGCCACTGCCGACTGCCGACTGCCGACTGCCGACTCTTCCCCCGCCGGCGGCTGCAGGGCGACGCTGTAGAGATGGCCGTGCACGTGATCGACGCCAACCAGCGGCTTTCCCAGCGCCCATGCCAAAGTTTTGGCGGCGGTGACGCCGATGAGCAGCGAGCCGATCAGGCCGGGGCGATGGGCGACGGAGATGGCATCGACATCCTTGAGGCTCACCCGCGCCGTTTCCAGGGCCTCGTGCAGCACGGGCAGGATGTTCTCAATATGCGCCCGGCTGGCGATCTCGGGGACCACGCCGCGGTATTTGGCGTGCAGTTCCACCTGGGTGGCGACGACGTCGCTGCGCACGCTCTGGCCATCCACCACCACCGCGGCGGCGGTTTCATCACAGGTGGATTCGATGCCGAGGATCGTGGCCATGGCCAGATCATAGGGGATGCCCTTGGGCCGACCAATCTCCGCGCCGGCCGGCGCGGGATTGGCCAGGCGCAGCTCCCCGCCTGCCGTGGCATGGGCTACCAGCCCATGCGCCAGAAGCGGGGCGCTCTGCCGTAGCACGGGTTTCCAACCCGTGCCCGATGGGATGGCATTCTCGCAGCGGCCGATTGAAGTGTGCGGTTTTTCAGTATCATTGGCGGTCTGAAATGCCAGCCTGTTCGGCACGGGTTGGAAACCCGTGCTACGGGGAAGCAGCATAGCGCTGCGCTTCTGGCGCATGGGCTGGTAGCCCATGCCACCTGTAGCGCAATCGTCTCCTCCGGCAGCAACAAACGCCACATCTGCCGGCGCGGGATTGGCAGCGGGGCGGTTCCGGGGCACAATGGGCAAGTCATGGCCGACCAACCCACCGATGGCGTGAAGACCCTGGCGCAGTTGCGCGTGGAGTATCGCCAGCGCTCGCTGTCGGAGCGGGATGTCGCGCCCGACCCGCTCAAGCAGTTCGCCCTGTGGATCGAGGAGGCGATGGCGGCCGGGGCGGATGAGCCCACGGCCATGACCCTCGCCACCGCGGCCGCCGGCGGCGCGCCCTCGGCGCGGATCGTGCTTCTCAAGGGGCTGGATGAGGGCTTCGTCTTCTTCACCAACTACCACAGCCGCAAGGGGGCGGAATTGGAGGCCAATCCCAGGGCGGCCCTGGTCTTCTTCTGGCCGGAGCTGGAGCGGCAGGTGCGGGTGGAGGGGATGGTGCATCACACCAGCGCCGCCGAGTCCGATGCCTATTTCGCCGGCCGGCCATTGGCCAGCCGCATCGGCGCCCTGGCCTCAACCCAGAGCGCGGTGATCGCCTCTCGGCAGGCGCTGGAACAGCGCTGGGCCGAGATCGAAAAACAATTCCCCGATGGCGCCATCCCCCGCCCCCAGCACTGGGGCGGCTATCGGTTGATCCCCGCGCGCATCGAGTTCTGGCAGGGCCGGCCCAGCCGGTTGCACGACCGGATTGAGTATTCCAGGCAGGCCGCCGGCTGGAAAATCCGCCGATTGTCGCCGTGAGTCGATCCCCCGCGGTGCATGGTCGGTGGTTGCTCGCTGGCCAACAATGCCGTGGGTGGCCATGCCAGGTGCCTCTGCCTGAGGAAGAGAGCGATAATGAAGAAGATCGTGCCGCCGGTCCTATTTCTGATCTGCCTGGCCTTGATGGTTCTGCTGCGCTGGCTCTGGCCTCTGCGGGTCGTGCTGCCGTTCCCGTACAACCTGCTGGGGATCGTGCCCATCATCGCGGGAATTCTCAGCGGGCTCCTCGGCATCCGGCAGTTTCTCAAGGTCCACACCAACATCCTGCCCTTTCGAGACGCCGACAAACTGGTCACACAGGGACCATACCACCTCACCCGAAACCCCATGTACCTCGGCCTCGCCTTGGCCCTGCTGGGCGCGTGGGCACTGCTGGGCGCCCTGACACCGCTGATCGGAATCGTGATCTTCATCGTGGTGGCGGATCGCTGGTACATCCGCTTCGAGGAGCGCATGCTTCGGCAGAAATTCGGCCCTGCCTTTGAAGACTTCTGCGCCTCGACCCGGCGATGGATTTGAAGGGTCGGGTGGGAGCAAATTTCCCTCAGAATCTGCTTGACTTTTCCCCCTGCGTGAGGCAACGATAGAGCCGGTCGGTTCGACGAACGAGTCAGGGCTGGCGAACTCAGGGATGGAGGTGGTAGCCGGCAATCTCGCACCCCTGTCTTCCTCGCCCCTGGCACCTTTTTCCAGCGGATTTTGCTCCGTTACCGTGATTGGGTCGAATCCCGCCATTTTGGGGGGTGAAAGGCTGGTGATGTGATGGTTTTTTCTCATCATTTACCTCATGTCGATGAGCACGTGCGGCTGAAGACGGATATCCCGGACCTGGGACTGCATTGCGGGGAATGGGGATCGGTGTGCAGCACATGGTTCTCCCCCGCCACTGTCTTCGAGGTCGAGTTCAAGCCGCCGGGTGTGAGCTGCCCGGTTCGGGCCATCGTGCTGGAGAACCAGATCGAAGCCGATGAGCAGCCGCAGTCAGGTTCGGATGTGTAGTGCGGCGGCGAAGACACGAAATAGGAACCCGATTCGCCCGTACAATTTTTTACAAGGATTCTCATGGGACTCATTCTGCTGATCGTCTTGATCGTGCTGTTGGTCGGAGCGACCCCGCGATGGCCTCACAGCCGCAACTGGGGTTATGGTCCTAGTGGTGGGCTGGGGTTGGTGCTGCTGATTATCCTCATCCTGTTGTTGCTGGGTCGCATCCCCTGGGGATTTTGAGCCGATATTGTTCGCCGGACGGCTGTAAGTCTATTCCCACTCAATCGTGGCCGGGGGTTTGCTGCTGATGTCGTAGACTACCCGGTTCACGCCTCTTACTTCGTTGATGATCCGGTTGCTCATGGTGGCTAACACGTCGAAGGGGATTCTGGCCCAGTCGGCGGTCATGAAGTCCTGGCTCTCGACGGCGCGGATGGCGATGACGGCGTCGTAGCTGCGGGCGTCGCCCATCACGCCGACGGTGCCGATGGGGAGGAGGACGGCGAAGACCTGGGCGGTCTTGCGATAGAGGTTGTTGGCCACCAACTCTTCGAGCACGATCTCGTCGGCATCGCGGAGGACGCGGAGGCGCTCGGGGGTGATCTCACCGATGATGCGCACGGCCAGGCCGGGGCCGGGGAAGGGATGGCGCCAGACGATGTTCTCCGGCAGGCCGAGGACTTCGCCAACCTGGCGGACTTCATCCTTGAACAGCTCGCGCAGGGGCTCGACCAGCTCGAAGCCGAGTTCCGCGGGCAGGCCGCCGACGTTGTGGTGGAGCTTGATGTTGGCGGAGGTGCCGGCGTAGCCGTGGCCGGACTCGATGACATCCGGATAGAGCGTGCCCTGGGCGAGGAAGGAGGCGCCGGCGATGGTCTGGGCTTCGCGCTTGAAGGCGTCGATGAATTCCTTGCCGATGATCTTGCGCTTCTCCTGGGGGTCGATGACGCCCTGCAGCGCCGAGAGAAACTGGCTGCTGGCATCCTGGGTGCGGAGGTTGATCTTGAAATGGTCGCCGAAGGTGGACTCGACCAGCTCGCGCTCGTTCTTGCGCAGCAGGCCGTTGTCGACGAAGATGCAGATGAGCTGCTCGCCCAGGGCCTTGTGCAATAGCGCGGCGACGACGGAAGAGTCGACGCCGCCGGAGAGGCCGCAGATGACTTTGGCGTCGCCGGAGACCTGCTCCTGCACGCGGCGGACGGATTGTTCGATGAAGTTGCCCATGGTCCATTGGCCGGAGCATTTGCAGATGTCGTAGAGGAAGTTTTGAAAGATGAGTTCCCCGCGCGGGGTGTGGGTGACTTCGGGGTGGAACTGCACACCGTAGAACGGATAGGTCTTGTGGCGGGCGGCGGCGTAGGGGCAGGTGGGGGTGGTGGCGAGTGCGATGAAGTCGGCGGGGAGCTCGTGGACCTGATCGCCGTGGGACATCCAGACGGTGGTTTCGGCGGGCAGGCCGTGGGTGAGGGGATCTTTGGCGCTGGGGATGGCGCTGAGCTTGGCCCGGCCATATTCGCGGGCCTTGGCGGGTTTGACCTGGCCGCCGAGGATTTGCGCGCCGAGCTGCATGCCATAGCAGATGCCGAGGATGGGGACGCCAAGCTCGAAGATGCGCGGGTCGCACCTGGGGGCATCGGGTTCGTAGACGCTGGATGGCCCGCCGGAGAGGATGATGCCTTTGGGGTTGAGGCGCTTGAGGTCGTCGAAGGAGATGTCGGGGCGGACCAGCTCGGAATAGACGCCCTTTTCGCGCACGCGGCGGGCGATGAGCTGGGCGTACTGGCTGCCGAAATCGAGGATGGGGATGACTTCGTCGTGGTGCATTGGGAATTGATAGTGGATGAGGTCGGGGAATGCAAAATGAAATGTGGGACATTTGGGGGATTTTTTGGGGGAAAATCGGTTGTAAATGGTTGAGGATGAAGAGGTTGATGTGATGTCCCAAAATGTCCCACATAGCGCCGCGGGGGCGGGAAGTGGGACATTGGTCGAGGAGGAGGGGGATTGAAAATTGAAAAATGAAAATTGAAAAATGCAAAATGGGGAGAGGGCGCGGGAGTTGTCCGTGGTCAGTTGTGCGTTGCTGGTCGTCATAATATGTCCCTTCATATAACGGGGTGAAGTTGCGCTAGCGGCGCGCCGGGCGCGCAACACTTGGAAGATGGTTTGGCCACAGATGGGGCACAGATATTCACAGATGATTGTGGGGGAAGGGGTTAAGCGCGAGGGGGTGGAGGGGCGAAGGTGAAAGAATTTTTTTATTCTGGGGATTTTGTGTTTCCAGGGCGTTGCGCTGGCGGCGCGCCTGGCGCGCAATTCGATAGTTGCGCGCTTGGTTACGGGATCGGTGTTAGCTGAGGCGGGGGTCCATGTCAGGAGCATCGACTGACGCCGAATCGACGTGCGTCATCTTTATTGGAGCCCTCCCGCCATGATCTGCCGGATTTGCCCGGGAATTGGTATGCTCTCCGAAGTCAGCGCCCGCGCGGGCGTGGATGTTAATCGGCGTAAACGTCGAATAATGGGAGTTATGCAGCCGAAGACCACGTATCCCCGCTGGTTCCACTCGTTCCGTGGCTTCGTCATCGGATTGGCTCTCGGGTGCGCGACAACAACGCTTGCCTACGAATTGAAGGTCATCCCAGTCGGAGATGCGATTTGGAAGTCGGTGTTCTTCCCGCTCGCCATCAATGGCGCACCATGGATCGTTCTGGCACTGTTCGAGATTTACTTTGGCGTCCGACGCTACCGCGCCCTTCGCCGGGAGATGGACGGCCGCACGGGGGCTCCGACAGAGTGAGGAGTCAATACGCGATGATCGGCGATTTTCTCGCATTCTCGGCATCGTGGCGGTAGGCTTGAGCGACACGGCCGGAATGGCTCCTGACCCTTGATGCGTTTCATTTATGCGTTCCCTTCCGGAGCGTTACTATGCCCAGTTGGAGAAGCTACATACGCGTACACACAGTTGTATCCGTGGTTTTAGTCATTCTATGCGTATTCGTGGCACTGATAGGCACCCGCAGTTTCATAGTTGAAGATATGTTGTTCTGGAATGGCAATCTTTGCCGGGGGAAGGCTGGCCCCTTCCGGGTAAATTGGAGGATCATATCAGCAAGAGGTGCGGTGCAATTCAAGCGTGAGGTGATTTTTCCGCAAAGCCATTCGTCCTCGCTGCTAGTGTCCGAAGGGTATTTCATACACGAGACTGACGTTCCAAAACGTTATCCCTCATTGGGTGGTTCGCAATTGATGGGCTTTCAGTACGCAAAGGATAGCGCGGTAAACGCCGGCACTTGGACGTTTGAATGTTATATTACGGCTCCGCTTTGGGCCGTAGTGGTCCTCTGCGCACCCTATCCGCTCTTCGTAGCATGGCGAGCGCTCTTGAGAAGGACAAGATCAAGACCACGTAGAGGCTTTCAAGTCTTGCAGGGCCGCGAATAAGGGGACATGATTCGCACCCACACCCGCGACCAATCCCAATCCGCCAGTCAGGCGGACGCCCCCCCTGAGCCGCCCCTCCGACGGGCCGTCCACACACCGCTCCGAGCAACAACCTTCTCTGATGGACGGGCGGCGGAGCGACGAAGCGGCCATTTCCGCTATACTGCCGGGCGATGCGGCGCAAGCTCTTCAACCTCCTGGCGGCGATCTCGCTGGGGCTGCTGATCGCCGTGGTGACGCTGGGCGTGCGGGGGTATTTTGTTTACGACAACTTCTGTTACGAACGCATTAAGCACCCTTCCGGCGGCGGGGCGCTTCTGGATTCGATTGGTCTGGAGTCATCACAGGGGGGGGGTGCTGCTGGCGCTGTGCCGGACGCGCATGCTCGGCTACGAACCATGGGGCATCCTGCAGCTTGGCTTTTCTTCGAACCCACGTCAACCGGTGGGTTTGCGTCTGTACGGCATCAGCAACCGGCTCGGACAGACTGCTGGACGATGGGGGTTCGGGCTAGAGGCATACACGGAGAAAATCGCGAACTTCACCTTCGGGGACACCTACACGAGCCGGGCCTCCATCCTCCTCCCCTCCTGGTTCCCCGCCCTTCTCTTAACCCGACTTCCGCAGTTCGCGTGTCAAAACGCCCCTGGCGATAGCGCCAAGGG
>DAIOHQ010000237.1:0-7642 GCA_036744635.1 Tepidisphaeraceae bacterium
CGTACGTGGGCGAGGGGACCGGGAGTGGCATCGCCAAAAATGAGCGCTACACCCATGAACGCCGCGCGCACAGCATTCAATTTGCAACCCCCGCTCCGGCGCATATCATGTTCGCCTCTTCGAGGAATCGCCGATGTTGAGCCGTGGAATCATTTTTACCGCCGCCGCCGCCTATCTGCTGGTCCTGGGCTGCGTGATGTGGACCGACAACTCCGGCCCGGCCGCCGCGCGGCGGGCCCGCTCCGGCGAGACCACCACCGTCGCCCGCGGGGCGCCGCTTACCGGCCTGCCCTATCGCAGCGTGGCGATGCAGATTCAGCGCGTGGACTGGATCGAAGAATACAAAAAGAGCATGGACCAGATCGCGGATCTGGGCGCTGATACCGTGCTGCTGGTGATCGACACCCGCCAGGAAAACGGCACTTCCAGCCGCATCTATCTCGACATGCGGATGACGCCCACGCCCGAGCAGCTCGCGGCGCTGATCAAGCACGCCAGGGAGAAAAACCTGCGCGTCATCCTCATGCCGATCGTGCTGCTCGATGCCCCCAAGGGCAACGAATGGCGCGGCACGCTCAAGCCCGAGCACTGGGAAGACTGGTTCAAAAGCTACCGCGAGATGATCACCCATTTTGCCTGGATCGCGCAGGGAAACGGGGCGGATGTGCTGGTGGTGGGATCGGAACTGGTCAGCGCTGAAGGCCACGTCGATGAATGGACCGAGACGATCAAGATGGTGCGCGGCATCTTCAAAGGCCAACTCACCTATTCATCCAACTGGGATCATTACAAGTCGGTGCAGTTCTGGGATCAGCTCGACCTGGTGGGCATGAACAGTTACTGGAAGATGGGCAAGAACCACGACGTGACGGTCGAGCAGATCGAGGAGAAATGGCAGGAAATCCAAGGCGACCTGATCCCATTTTTGGAAAAGACGGAGAAGCCGCTGCTGTTTCTGGAAGTCGGCTGGTGCAGCCTGGCCAACGCGGCCCACGAGCCTTGGGATTACACCAAGACCGGCGAGGCGATCGACCTGGATCTGCAGAAGCGGCTGTACGAGGCCTTCTTCAAGAGCTGGTACGGCAACCCGCACCTCGGCGGATTCAGCATCTGGGAATGGCCGCCCGGCGAGGGCGGCGAGGACAACCGCGGCTACACCCCCAAGAACAAGCCGGCCGAGAAGGTGCTGCGGGAATGGATGGCCAAGCCGCGCTGGGATGTGAAGTAAGCACCGCCCGCACGCCATCCCAATTGTCATTCTGAGGTACTCCGAAGAATCTGGATGGACCGGCGATCGAGGCCAGATCCTTCGGAGTACCTCAGATGGATGACAGTGTGAGATACCGCGGCGCGGTGACAAGACAACGGACAACGGACAACCAACAACGGACAACGAACCAACCATGGAAGCCATCGAAACCCGTTATCGCACGCACGCGTGCGGGCAACTCCGCAGTTCCGACGTCGCCAGGAGTGTCATGCTGGCCGGCTGGGTCCACAACTACCGCGACCACGGCGGGCTGGTCTTCATCGACCTGCGCGACCGCGATGGGCTGACCCAGCTCGTCTTCGATCCGGACATCTGCGGCCAGGCCGTCCATGATGAGGCGCGGAAGCTGCGCTCGGAATGGGTGATCTCGGTCAGCGGAGCGGTGCGCGAGCGCGGCCTTGATGCCAGGGGCAAGAGCCTGGCCAACCCGCGCATGGCCACCGGCGAAATCGAGGTGGCGGCCAAGGCGCTGAATGTGTTGTCGATCTCGCCGACGCCGCCGTTTCTCCCGGATGAGCACGAAACCGTTCACGAAGAGCACCGCCTGCAGTATCGCTACATCGACCTGCGCCGGCCCGAGATGCAGCAGACCCTGCGCACGCGCCATCGCGTGACCAAGATCATGCGCGACTACCTCGGCGAGCTGGGATTCTGGGAAATCGAAACGCCGTTTCTCACCAAGAGCACGCCGGAGGGCAGCCGGGATTTCATTGTTCCCTCGCGCCTCGTCCCCGGCAGCTTCTACGCCCTGCCGCAGTCGCCGCAGCTTTTCAAGCAGATCCTGATGGTGGGGGGGTGCGACAAGTACATGCAGATCGTGCGCTGCTTCCGCGATGAGGACCCGCGGGCGGATCGGCAGGCGGAGTTCACCCAGCTTGACGTGGAGATGTCCTTCATCGACCGCGAGAACATCATCACCATCACCGAAGGCCTGCTGCGCCAGCTCTGGAAGGAAATTCTCGGCAAGGAAATTCCCAATCCCGTGCCGCACATGGAATATGAAGAAGCGGTGAACAAGTACGGCAGTGACCGGCCGGACCTGCGCTTCGGCATGGAGCTGCACGACATCACCGATTTGGCGCACACCACTGAATTCGGCGTGTTCAAGAACGCGCCGATGGTGAAGTGCATCGTCGTTCCCGGCGGGGCGAAGCTGACGCGCAAGGAGACCGATGCCCTGGCGGATTGGTCCAAGGGATTCGGCGCAAAAGGATTGGCGGTGACGAAAGTTATCAAGGCCGCCGACGGCAATCTCGGCTTCGACACCGGTGTCGGCAAGTTCATTGCTCCCATCGCGGCACCGCTCATTGGGCGCATCGGCGCTGCCGAGGGCGACCTGCTCGCCTTCGCCGCCGACAAGCCCAAGGTGGTTCACAAGGTCCTCGGCGAGCTGCGCCTGAAGATGGCCCGCGACATGCAGATGAAGCCATGCGCCGAATTCGCCTGGGTCTGGATCGTCAACTTCCCGCTGGTGGAGTTCGATGAGGAGGAGAAGAAATGGGCGGCCACCCATCATCCCTTCACCTCGCCGCTGGATGAGGACATCCCCAACCTCGCCAGCCCCGATCCGGAAGTGATCGGCAAGATGCGCTCCAAGGCCTACGACATCGTGGTCAACGGCTCGGAATTGGGCGGCGGCTCGATCCGTATTCACCGCATGGACATCCAGCAGCAGGTGTTCTCCCTGCTGGGCGTGGACGAGGCCAGCCAGAAACAGAAATTCGGCTTCCTGCTCGATGCCCTGCAATACGGCGCCCCGCCCCACGGCGGCATCGCCCTTGGCCTGGACCGGGTGGTGATGATCCTCCGCGGCCTGCACAACATCCGCGACGTCATCGCCTTCCCCAAAACCCAAAGCGGCTCGGACCTGATGTGCGGCAGCCCCAGCCCCATCGACGACCGCCAGATGCGCGAGGCGCACATCAAGCTGAATCTGCCGGCGACCACGGTGCCCAAGTGAGCTGTGGCTTAGCGCAAGAGTTATCGAGCATCCAGCCAGCGGCTGTATATCCCGATGGCCGCATTCAAACGCCGCTTTTCATCATCGAGTAGATCGTCTCGATTGCGGATGCTCTTGAGCGCGTGCAGCAATTGCTCAACTCCGTCCGTCAGACCATAGTGTGGCCACCGACATTCTACGCCCATCGGACGGACGTGCCTCGCTGCTCACTCCTTTTTCCCCTGCTCCTCCCGAATGCGCTTGATGGCCAGGAGTTGAAAGAGCGAATCGCGATCCTTGGCTCGACCGATGTGCTCTTTGATCCGGATCAAGTCATCCAGGTCTATTACGTCCAGTTCGAGCTTGCCGATCTCATAGACGGTTGCCTTCTTTTTCAAGGCGCCGTAATCGCCGATCGGCTCGACGTAGCCCAGCAAGTCGAGTTTGCCGATGATCGTGTCGAACGTGTAATTGCTGCCGAGGGCAAATGCTCGCGCATCGAGGATCAGGGGCAGATCGGCGGGCGCGCCGCGCAGAGTCGGCTTCAATTCCGGCATCGCTTTCGCCAGACGTTCGAGGTTCTCGCGGCTTCGCTCGTAACAGAGATCGACGTCATACGTGACGCGCGGACTGCCAAACAGATATTCCGCCTGCCCACCGATGACGATGAATTTAACTCCGTGCCTGGCCAGCAGTGCCGCCGCCCGTTCCAGGCGGGTTGGATCGTTTTTCTCTGGCATAAGCCCGCAATCTTATCATGTCTGTCGTCGCGCGGTCACCCAGCCTGAGGCGCTCGATGGGAGATAACCGCAGGTTCGATCGGATCAGCGACAAATCCACCCCGTTCTCGTCCTGTTCGCCGTACTGGTGCGGCCCGCAGTTCGCCTTGATGTATTCCTCGAGTGTCATGGCGCTGGAATTATATTCGTTCCAGCGGAGCCCGTCGCCGGCGGCGAGAAGCTATGGGGCGAAAATAACAGGATTTTTTAGTCTTGACATCGCGGCGCGGCCGGTGATTTACTAAGGCGGCGCGCACGAATAACTTGTGCAATTTTCTCGTCGCCGCTCGGATTTTTCCGTCGATCACTCGCGTCGTCTGCATAGGTTATTCGTGCGCGACACCTAAGTTGAAAGGGAGGTGTGCAATGTCCGAATTTACCCAATTGCCTGCGGAGGTGCGTGGAGCTGGATGAGAGTCAATTCCCCGGCGCAAGGCCATGCCGCGCTTTGAATCGCTCGCTGGAAGCGTTCCGACTGAAGTTGCGCCGTCAACGCTCGGATGGTTTGTTTGGTCGTTGATCAGGGCGGTGCGGATTTGAGCATAAGAGTAATAACCAGAAAGCACAGTGCTGCTTCCGCCCAACGTGCCGGTGCCGGGCGTGGCCGCCATCGTGATGTTGATCGTGACCGGGTCGCTATACAGGGATTGAAACTGCTGCGCGGCGTAATCAAACGCGGCATCGGCAAACACCTTGTCGCCTGCCGACAAATTCGCCGCCACCGAAGCGGCGTCGGTGCGGGTGATGATAAGCGCATGGGCCGGCGCGCCCCACGCCCAAATCGTCAACGACGACAATACTACAACCAATAACCGCTTTTGCATTTTGCCTCCCGGCAACCGGCTCCTACGCACCCCTGCAATGATCCTCAGATAATACAGCGCTGGCCAAGCCCTGCAATTGAAATTCCGTGACATTTTTTCAACTATTTTGCTGGTACTCCTGTCTTAAAGGGGCCGGAATCCGGCTCGCCGCGCTATCTTTACTCCAAGCTCTCGGAGCTGAAGATCGACATGCTGGCCGAGGCCACCAAGGATGCCACGTTGCGGGCCACGCAGGTCGTCACCAACGCCAACGGCAAGCTCGGTCCGCTCGTCGAGGCCAAAATGGGCGTGATGCAGATCAACGCCAAAGGCGTCACCGATGTCTCCGGCACCGGCAACAACGACACCACCAGCCTCGAAAAAGAAATCCTCGCCGTGGTTACGGTCTGGTTTGAACTGAGATAGATAAACAGATGAACTGGGAACGCACATAGTCCCACCCCCTTTGCGTTTTCGTGATAGTTTTCAGCGGTGTTTCGCCGCTTTGGTTTTATGCATAGAGCAGCCTTCCCCGCGGCGTTGGGACGGGTCGGTTGAGGGAGCGGGCGGTTTCGATCCATTCTTTGGCAATGCGTTCCACCGCAGCCAACGCCTTCGCCTTGGAAGCGCCGTCGGCGGCGCAGCCCGGCAACTCGGGGACTTCGGCAATAAACGCCTCGTCCTCAGCGCTCCAGTAGATAATCACTTCGTACTTCATACACCTCTCCTACACGCTCAGTCCATATCTTACTAAATAGACGGCACGAGCTTCACGTCCTTTGCGTTGTTTTCACGCCAAACTGCGACAAATGAACAACCCTCGCCTATTGATGCGAGGGTCGTTCAGTTCTTTTGAATCAAGCTGCCCCCGCTGATGCTCATCCCTGCAGCGCGGCCTGTTGCTCGGCTTTGGCGGTGAAGTGTTTTTTGGCTTCGCCTACCAGGTAGAAGCTGCCGGTGATGCAGATGAGGTCTTCCTTGGTGACGGCGCGGTTGGCGATGGCCAGGGCATCCTCCAGCGTGTCGGCTACCTGGGCCATCTTGCCATACAGCTCCACGTAGCGGGCGGCCAATTCCTCGGGGTCGGCGCTGCGGATGTTGTCGACCTTGGTGAAGATCACCTTGTCGGCGCCGCTGGTGATGCGCTCCAACATGCCGGCGACGTCTTTGTCGGCGCAGCAGCCGAAGATCACCACCATCGAGTCGTAGGGAATGTGCTGGCCGATGGCGCGCATCATGGCATCGAGGCTGGCGGCGTTGTGGGCGCCGTCGACGATCACGCGCGGAGTCTGGCTGACCATCTCCATGCGGCCGGGGATGGTGGCTTTGGCCAGGCCTTCCATCGCCTTGGTGTCGGAGATGGCGATTCCGCGGGCCTTGAGGCGGTCGATCACGCTCAGGGCCAGGCCGCAATTGATGGCCTGGTGCTCGCCGATCAGCGGCACGGCCAGGTGCTCAAACTTGCTGTGCGGCGTGGTGAGGCAGATGCGATTGTGCGGCCCGAGCATCCGGCTGGACTCGAAGCGGTAGCTGAATTCGATGGTCTTGCCGGTGATGTCAAAGGGAGCGCCGACGCGTTCGGCCACGCGGCGAAATACCTCTTCCACCTCCGGCTCCTGCACCACGGTGATGGCGGGCACGCCGGACTTGAAGATGCCGGCTTTTTCCTCGGCGATCTTGGCCAGGGTGTTGCCAAGCTGCTGCATGTGGTCTTTGCTGATGCTGGTGATGGCCGTCACTTCCGGCTTGAGGACGTTGGTGGAGTCGAGGCGTCCACCCAGGCCGGTTTCGACCACCGCGATGTCGATCTTGTGGTCGGCAAAATACTTAAAGGCGATGGCGGTGAGCACATCGAAGTAGCTGGGCAGGGGCTTCATGCGGTCAACGATGGGCTCGAGCTGGCGAATCAAGCGGGCCAGCTCCGCATGGGAGATCATTTCGCCGTTGATGCACATGCGCTCGCGGATGTCGATCAGGTGGGGGCTGGTGTAGATGCCGACTTTGTATCCGGCCGCCTGGAGCATGGAGGCGATCATGGCGCAGGTGCTGCCCTTGCCCTTGGTGCCGGCGATGTGGACGGAACGGAACTGATCGTGCGGGTTGCCGAGCTTTTTGAGCAGGCCGCGCATGCGATCCAAGTCGAAGTTGCTGCTGTTGTAGCGCACAATGCGCATACGTTCGAAGTCGGCCAGCTTAGTAAGATAGCGGAGTGACTTACTATAGCCGCTGGTGGCCTGGTTCTGGGGCTTCTTGTCATCGAAAGCGGGCTTGCGATCGATGGAGCGCACGACTTTGGCCGGCCGGCCCGCCTGGACGCGGGTGAGGACAGTGGTACGGCGGGTTGCGGTGCGGCGCGGCTTGGTTTGGGTCGGCATAGCGGGCCAGTCTAGCGTATTTTCGGTCATTTTCAACTTTAGGCGTCCCCCGCGGCTAATTACACTACTTTCCGAGTAGGAATTTGTTGATGGAGGCCGGATCGGTGGATAAGTTGTGAATAACTCATGGGCTCGGTGGGTGGAGGGGGAGGATTGACGCGGCGACGCGGCGAGGGACCGAGAGTGATTTTGAAATGTGGGACATTCTGGGACATTTTGGGACATTGGATTGTCATTAGTCGTTTGTCCGTAGGCAGTTGTGATAAAGATGGTATTTGGGACATTTTTGGGCGAGTGGGACATTGGAATGATGAGTGCTGAATGCTGAACGATGAATGGGGAGCGCCCAGTCTGTCGGTCGGCCGTGGCCGGTTGTCCCTTGTTGTTGGTCATAATGGCTCTCCTCTATAGAAGGGGCGGAGTTGCGCGGGCGGCGCGCCCAATACTGTCCGGCATTCCTGGCTGGTGTAGGGAGA
>DAIOHQ010000238.1:0-7600 GCA_036744635.1 Tepidisphaeraceae bacterium
CGCCCACCATCGAGAACGGTGGGCGAGTACGCCCACCCTACCTGAGAAGGAGCCAACCGTGAGATCAACCATGAAATACCTATTTGCCATTCCGCTGTTTCTCACCTTCACCGGCTGCGTGAACGCGCCCATCGAAGGCCGGCAGGACCCGCACGCGCGGCAGCAGATTTATTTCACCGACCGCAGGTTGAAAGAGTCGACCGCCGTCGATCAGCCGCAGCCCACGCGCATCGCCGGCGGCCTGCTGCAGGTGACGGTTCCGATCCGCTCGACGGTCAACCGTTCGATGACCATCGACTACCGCGTGACCTGGCTGGATGCCAATGGCCAGCCGCTCCCCGGCAGCCCAACCACCTGGATGTCGCACCACTTGGAAGCCCGCGCCCAGGATTACATCACCACCAACAGCACCAGTTCCCGCGCCGCGGATTTCCAGATCGATTTTCGCCCGGCGAAATGATGGGTAAATCGGCCGCTCCCGTTAGCCTCCACTCAGCGCCGCGCCAAGAATTCATTAGCGGCTTGACGGGCTGCACAGCGCATATCATTCTTCCGGCATGGAAGTGACTTCTCGCACTGGAGCGCAGCCATGAGCAGGACCTCCGATTTTTCCCGCACCACGCCCACCCGAAGTTCGTCGCCTCCTGCACGCGGCAAGAAGAGCATTCTTGTCATCGACGATGAGAAGGACCTGCTCGATCTCATCGCCGACAACCTGCGCAACAATGGCTATCGCGTGCTGGGCGCATCCGATGGATATCAGGCGCTGGAGATCGCGCAGAAGGAAGTGCCCGACCTGGTGATTCTGGACCTGATGCTGCCCGGCCTGGAGGGAACGCAGGTGGCGCGCAAGCTCAAGGAGGATTCGCGCACGGCCAACATCCCGATCATCATGCTCACCGCCAGGGCCGAGGAAACCGACGTCATCGTCGGCCTGACCCTGGGGGCTGATGATTACGTCACCAAACCGTTCAGCATGAAGATTCTGCTGGCGCGGATCGGCACGGTGCTGCGCCGGGCCGAGCAGTCGGCCAATCCGGATGAGACGGGCGCGCTCAAGGCCGGCCCCTTGGCCATCAATATTTCCAAGCACGAGGTGATGCTGAACGGGCAGGCGGTGAAGCTGACGCATACCGAATTCAAGCTGCTGAGCGCGCTGGTGGCCGCCCGCGGGCGGGTATTGACGCGCGACCAGTTGATGGACAAGGCGATGGGCACCGACGTCTTCGTGACCGACCGCGCCATCGACGTACACGTCACCGCCATCCGCAAGAAACTCGGCGAGGCCGCCAATCTGGTGCAGACCATCCGCGGCGTGGGCTATCGCCTGCAGGAATCGCCGGAAGGGGAGTAGCCACCCTTATCGGACTGTCCGCAAAGCATGGAGAGTTTGACGGTTACAACCCGTCTAGGTTATTGTTGGCTCCGCTGCGCAGGCGAACTTCGCCGGCCGGCGGCCAATGGGGGCGCACGCGATGCGATCAAGCGAGGAGATGTGCGTGAGAAAGCAATTGTTGACACTCATCCTGGGATTCAGCGTCCTGAGCGGCTGTCATTCCAAGCCGTACGTGGCGCCGCCGGTAGCTCCGCTGCAGGCCAACACCTTCAAACGCCAGTGGATGACGCCGCTGGCCATGCAGGGCGGCGAGGAGGCGACCAGCCTCTTCGTGCGCGAAAAGAACCTGTATATCTATAGCGACAGGCACGTCGCCTATCCGGTGGACAAGGCCACCGGCGTGCCGGCATTGTCCATGCCGATCCCCGAGCGCCTCGGCACGATGCGTCCGCCGGTGGATGCCAGCGAGAAAGCGGGGGCTCGCGCCGATCAAACACTCGAGGTAGTCGTTGTTCCCACCGATAAGACACTCGAAGTGTTCAACCGCAAGGGCGGATATCTGTCGTCCCTGCCCCTCTCCTATGCGATGGGTTCCAGCGCGGTAGCCAATGGCAGCATGGTGTATTCCGGCGCAAACTTCCCCGACAGCGGCCGGCTTGTCGCCGAAGACCTGAACAAGCCCTACGGCGGCGCTCCCCGTTGGAACGTGCGGCCAGAAAACAACGTCGCCATCTCCGCGGCGCCGGTGGTGCAGCAGGGAATCGTGTATGCCGCCTTTCAGGATGGCACGGTAATGGCGGTGAGCGAAGAGCGCGCCGATCCGATCTGGCAGCCGCTTCCGGGGATGGTTTTCTCCACCGCGGCCAGCGTTGTCGCGGATTTGAAGGCCGACGAATACGGCATCTACGTCGCCTCGACCGACACCAAGCTGGTTTGCCTCGACCGCGCCAACGGCAAGGTGAAGTGGCAATATTTTGCCGGCCGGGCATTGACGGATGCGCCGGTGGCGACGGCCAATTCGGTCTTCCAGGTTGTCCGCGGCCAGGGAATCGTCGCCATCGACAAGATGGCCGGCGAATACAACCGCAAGGAAAAGTGGCACGTCGCCGATGCCCGGCAGTTCCTCTCCTCCGACGACAAGTTCGCCTATCTGACGGACAAGAACAACCGGATCATCGCCGTGGACAAGCAGACCGGCCAGGTGGCCTTCACCTCGAAGCGCTCAGATCTGCGCATCTTCGGCACGAATATCAAGGATGCGACCATCTACGCGGCCACGGCCGACGGCCGGGTGTTTGCGATCATGCCGGTGCTGAAAGGCGGGCAGGTCGGCGAGTTGGTGCTTGAGAAACGGCCGATCGACGCGGTGGCGGTGGCGAACTGATTTTCGCCGGCAATTCCTAGCACGGGCGTTCGCGCCCGTCTCTGGAGATCGAGTCTCGAAGAGCACGGAGCATTGGGAAGATGAGGAACTGAAGCGTGTGGTGACAGGTGCGCTGTGCGCCGCATTCATCGAAGCATGAAGGCAGTGCATCAGTGGGTAGGCTTCAGTTCACTCCGTGCTCTTGGGGACTTGATTTTAACGATCCATTTCGTGGTCATTCCGTCTGAGCGCGGCACGGTATGCAGGTGACAGTCCCGAATGTGATACTCGATTCAACCAAGGACGAAAATTCGACCGTTGCAGCGATGCCCGATGAATCACTGGCGGACACGCCTGACGTGGTGTAGTATCGATTTTAGTGGATTGTTTTTTGCGTCGTGACGAGGTTTCAGCAAACCCCTGAGCGGTCGAGGCGACTATAGCATGCAGCTAATGATCTCGAATGTGGTTGTCGTCGCCAAGAACTTCAATCCCTCGATCTTGAGCCAGATTTGGCTGGTTAGAAACGAGGTGATTGAGGAAGCCGAATTTCTGCCCGGATGTATCTTCGCCGAAGGGCTCACGCAGATTGTGACGCGCTCATTCGACATGCTTGTCGTGCCAGACCGATTGCAGTTCTCGCCAAAGGTAGAACCACTGCAGGAGGCCGAGCAACAGGAGGGTGTCGATCGTGATTGGGAACAGCCGGAGGGTGAACTCGTCGCAGACAAGGTCGGCAAAATTATCCGTGCATTACCGCACACGCCTTACAGTGCCGTGGGCATAAATTTCATCTGGCACGAGACTCCACAGGGTGAAGAGGGAATTTCTGGCCTAACCCGTCGCCTGTTTTGGAACCCGCATAGCGCCCTTCACCGCCAGTTTGCAGATGAGAACGCGCGCTTCGGTACGTACATGAGCAAGGATATCGGCGGTGGGATGCGCCTAAAATTCGACGTGAAACCTGTAGTAGTAGGCATTTCCGCCGAAGGTGTTGAGGACCGACTTCATCTCGCCATTAATTTCCACAAGGAAATAGGCGGAGGCGACAGAGTTCAGCAGACTCTTGGGGCTATAAGGCGGTGGAATGAGTGTAAGACGCAAGCGTCAGCATTAGCTGAGCTTGCCCTGGAAGGAGCACAATAATGGCTACCGAAAGTTCGACATTACCAATTTACGGTGGACGCCTTTACGGTCTAGGCAACAGTGTCAATCTGCAGCCTGCGCGGGAAATGTTCCCGATGGGCGAGTGCGGCGCGCTGCCGGATATGACTGACTGGTACACGGGGGGCGAGAAGACGATTTGTTTGGACAGATGGGCGTTGAAGGCTCTCCGCAGAAACGGACTCGATTTCTGCACGGAAGGTCGCATCACCAGCGAAGCCTCTGCTGAATCTTGCATTCATCGCCGCGAGCTGGCGGAAGGTCTCGAATTGGACATCACCAAGTTCGTCATTAAGGTGTTTGCGAGTGCGTCATTCGATGACGAGAACGCTTCCACGCCTATTGGTGAGATCGCCGAAAATATCAAACGCCTTCTATCTTCTCGTTCTGAAAGCGTGGCGGACGACGCTGCGCTGCCAAAGTTCGCACCTGAAGAGCCGGACGAATACGGCTGGAAGAGTTACACCGGAAAAATCCGGCGGGCGGTTCGTCGATTCAGTGAACTCTAACAATGCCAATCCTAGAAAAGCTCCCTGCGGATTCTCCCTTGTCTCAAGGCGACCTGCTGAAGGGCATCAAGCTGTTCGCTAGTTCCGCCCAATGGGGAGACGATGCAGCCAAGCCTGAGTCCGTCGACTGCGCGGCGTGTCTCGTGGTTTCCAGGCCGTGCGTAATCCCTCATAAGAGATTCATCCTCGTCTCTATGGTTGATGGGTACAAAGACAATCCCGCGCCCGCGGATGGCGAGGGGGCAAAGGAGATCCTTGAGTTTTTAAGAACGATTCGAGATGGTGATACAACTCCAGATAAGTTGTACCTTGGCCAGATTCCTGATCTCGGGGACGGTCGCTTTCGTGCAAACTTAGACTCCCTTCACACGATCAAGGTACCGAACGATGTGCAGCTCACGGCATTCCTTCAACGTGGCAGGATTGGGCGGCTCGCGCAGGATTTCGTTCGGGATTTGCATATTCGAGCCTTCCGCGCGTTCGCCAGCTTAGGCTTTGATGACCATCGCTGGATGACCGACGAGGACCTTAACTGGCTCGTTCAGACGGCCAGGAAAGAATTCGCCGAACTGGAAGCGCAGCTTGCCGGGGCATTGGCCGGGGGCGATGTTGGTGGCAACAAGAAGATCAAAGACAATGCGACGAAACAGCTTGCGAAGATACGGCCACTATACCAGCCTTACATCGAAGAGCTTGAGTCTCGAAAGAAGTAGCAGGCGTAATTCTCGTGCAGCAACAAGCCGTTCAATTATCCGCCTGAAACCACGGCCTGCGCTGCTACCGGCGGTGCGTCGGCGTGGATGAGGGTGTTGAGGGCACCGGCGGCGGTGTAGCCTTCGAAGCCTTTTTGGGGGAAGGGATTGGTGGCGCCGATCAGGGAGACGGTGGTGCTGAAGGCCAGCAGGATCGCGGCCAGCGCCCAGGTGACGGGGTGATGGCGGCGGCGGATCCAGGCACCCGTCCAGAAGAGCAGGATGGGCAGGAACGGGATGAACCAGCGCGATGCGAACATCGCATCCTTCCAGTCGATCCGGCACAGGGCGCAGACGATCACAATCACCAGGCCGCCGAATACCGACGATACCGCCAGCGTCTTGGTCGTGCTTGGCCAATGACGGTGCAGCACCGCGCCGACGCCGAGAATGCCGAAGAGCATGATCGGGAAGTGGGTGAAGACGCCGTGGTCGCCGAAAAGGCCCTCGGTCACATAGTCGCAGGTGTGCAGGAACTTCAGCCAGCGCGAGGGGTTGGCGAGCTGGAGGCTGGCGGCAACCTCTTCTTCGTCGGGCGGAGTATCGGTAACGGAGCTCAGCACGGGCACGGCATTCAGGGCGGCCACGTGCGAATCGACTACGGCGAACTCGCGATGCATCTTGGGTGGCAGCAGGTCGCCGAGGATGGGCAGCACCAAAGTTGTGTGCAGCAGCACGGCCGGAGCAGCGCCCAACGCATAGAGCAGCATCCCGCCCAGCCGGAAATGGATCGGCCAGCGCATGGCGACGATGACGAAGAGGAACAGCATCAGAAAAACCAGGGCTGGCGGATCAATGACGGCGGCAAATCCTGCGCACAGCCCCGAGAGCAATAGCCAGTTGGGCGTATGGGTGGATCGGCCGGCCAGGGTGATGTGGATCAGACAGGCGGCGGATGCCAGCACCAGCGCCGCGGCCGGGGCATGGGAGTTGAGGACGACGCCGTAGCTGATCAGTCCCGAGCCGAAGATCACCCCGGCCGCGAGCGCCGCCCGCCAGGGGCGCGACAGCTCGAAGATGCGGCCCATGCGATAAATCAAGCCGGCGCAAAGGGATACCGGAAGCGTAACTCCCAAGACCGTCAGCAGATAGGCCACCAGGGTCGGATTGCGGTCGAGGGACCAACCAAGTGCGTGGATCGCCCAGTAAGCGCCGGCCAGCAGAACGGCAAAGACGGGCGGCTGGTTGGAATAATAGTGTTCGTTGACGACGATCTTGTCGCGGGTTTGCACGAAGCTGCTGTCGTTAATCGACAAGCTGCGGTGCTCGATCAGCGACTGCACGGTGGCGAGGCGGGAGGCTTCGTTATCAGAAATTTGCAGTGGCGAAGGATGGCGCAGCGGCCTAAGCAGCGGCAGCGTAACCAGCAGCACGAGGATCGGCGCCACCAGCGCCCAGGGGCGGATGATCGGGCCGCGAAGTTTGGGAAGAGCGAGAGCGATCATTTGGATAGTCAGCAGTCGGCAGTGACGCAGTGGTGGGCGGGTACGCCCTCCCTACAGAAGCGCCGTTGGGTGTCAGTACATCTTCAGAAACTGGACGAAATTACGGAGGATCTTGTCGCCGATCCGGGCATAGCGCTGATAGTTCTGGGCGTTTCCTTCGCGAATCTTTTTCTCGGCATCCGGGCCCAGCACGTTTCTCACCTCGGGACCGGCGTTAGCGAGCATTGCCTCGATGCCGGCCTCGGTCAGTTCTACGTGGTATTGGAATCCGAACAGCCGGCTTTTGAAACGGAACGCCTGGTTCTTGCACGCCCGGCTGGAAGAGAGCAGGGCATTGCCGGTCGGCGGGGGCGGAGCGGGCGGCGGCGCGGGATTGGGCGGAGCGGGCAACTTGGGCAAATCAAACGTGTCGAAATGCCAATGAAACACCTGCATTCCATCGTGTGCGCCCATGACGATCGGTTCGGTGCCGCCGGGGAAGGGAAACGTCACCGGCCCCCAGCCGAACTCCGGCATCGGGGTGGCGGGGTCTTCGGGCTTGGCTCCAGGTCTGGCGTTGGGATAGACCTTGGCGCCGGCGGCGTGGGCCAGAAGCTGCGCCCCCAGGCAGATGCCCAGAAAGGCGCGGTCGGCCGAGATGATGCGCTTCAGCACTTCGACTTCATTGGCAAGAAAAGGAAACTTTTCCGATCCGATATCGCTGACGCCCATCGGCCCGCCGAGCACGATGAGGGCGCGAATGCCGTCCAAGTCGGTCGGGACTTCATCGCCCTTGTAGAGGTGGCGGACCTCGATGGGGATGCCGAAGTCGCGGAAGACCGGCACGATCCGCCCGGGACCTTCGTGGCCGACCTGCTGAAGAATGATTACCTTGCTCATAACCTGGCGCAAATGATCCGCGAACGGGGCTTGGCCGTCAAGCCAGGCCGCCTGCGGGGACAGGAGCCGTAATCGTTAGGTCATTTCATATAGGCACTTAGCACTACAGCGCTAC
This sequence comes from Tepidisphaeraceae bacterium, assembly GCA_036744635.1. Lineage (GTDB taxonomy): Bacteria > Planctomycetota > Phycisphaerae > Tepidisphaerales > Tepidisphaeraceae > DAIOHQ01. Next base: position 7,564 of record DAIOHQ010000238.1, read on the forward strand.
GTCCGCATCGGATAGGAGCGAAGTCGTGAGTTCTTGG
>DAIOHQ010000239.1:0-7578 GCA_036744635.1 Tepidisphaeraceae bacterium
TTTGTGGTTGTAGGGCGTTGCGCTGGCGGCGCGGGAAATGCGCAATTCGATAGTTGCGCGCGGTGGGGCGGGGGCACCGGTGAACTAGGGGTGGATGGAGTACACAGACGGCAGAACCGCTGCTCGCAAGCGAGCAGAGTAAACAGCCATGGCGGACAAGAATGTCCGCCCCACCAGGATGGAGTACACAGACGGCAGAACCGCTGCTCGCAAGCGAGCAGGCTAAACAGCCATGGCGGACAAGAATGTCCGCCCCACCAGATCAGGGCAAAGCCGCCTGAAGTGTCACGCACCCGGGTTGAGAGATAGGGCGTGAAGTACAAGGTGATCTTTACGCTGGCTGCGCCAGAGGAGGCCCTGACCAGATTCTTCGGAGTACCTCGCTCGGAAAGCGCTCAACGTAGGGTCCGCTTCAGCGGACGGAATTGTTCCGTCCGCTGAAGCGGACCCTACGTTTGCATGTTCGTCCCATGTGGTGAGGGGTTAAGAATGACAGCTTGGCCGTTGGTCGGCACTGAACCACGCGCGATTATGTAGATCTGCGCTCATCTACAGGATCGGCAGGGGTTTGAATTGTTCGCCGAGGACGGGTTTGCTGGGGGTTTTCAGCCAGTCTTGCAGGACGGCGGCGTAGACGTTGCGGAAATCGGTGTTGTGTTTGAGGTCGCCTTGATCGAGGTCGGTGAGGGAGGGGTGCTTGCCGGCGAGGCCGGGTATGAGGGTCGGGCCGATGAGGAACATGGGGGCGGCGGCGCCGTGGTCGGTGCCGCCGGAGGCGTTTTGCTCGACGCGCCGGCCGAACTCGCTGAAGGTCATCATCAGGACGCGATCGTCGTTTTTCTGGGCCTTGAGGTCCTTGAAGAAGGCGTCGAGGCCGTCGGAGAGGGTTTTCATGAGCTGGTCGTGGCGGCCTCTTTCGTTGGCGTGGGTGTCGAATCCGCCGAGGCTGACGTAATAGACGCGGGTGGGGAGGCCGCCGGCGATCATGGCGGCGACGGTGCGCAGGGAGTTGCCGAATTCATCGCGCGGGTATTCGCCGGTGGGGTGATAGTTGCCGGTGATGCGGAGGATGTCATCGCTGCTGACCTGGGCGTCCATGGCGGTGCGGTGGAGGAAGTCGAGGGTGGTTTTGGAGTCGGTGGCAGGCGGTTTCCGGTCAGCGGCGGCGGAAGGTGACGGCTTGGTGGTGGGGGACTTGGCGGGGGCTTGATTCAGTTTCAGATAATGGTCCTTGTCGCGGCCGTTGTAGCGGTAACTTTCGGGGCGCTCAAAGGCGAGGGGGGTGATGCGCTCGCCCTGCATGGCCAGGGGAAGGACTTCGCCGATGGCGACGCCGACGTGGGGGTCGGCGCCGGCGCAGGTGGCGTCGAAATAGCGGCCAAGCCAGCCGCTGGTGGCGGTTTCGCGCTCGGGCTGGGCGCTTTGCCAGATATCCATGGAGCGGAAGTGGGAGCGGTTGGGGTTGGGATAGCCGACGCCTTGGATGATGGCGGCGTGGCCATCATCGTAGAGTTTCTTGAGGGCGGTGAGGTTGGGGTGCAGGCCGATGTAGCTGTCGATCTTGAGGACATCCTTGGCATCGTGGCCGAGAGCGGGGCGGGCGCGGTGGTAATGGTCATCGGCGTAGGGAATGACGGTGTTGAGGCCATCATTGCCGCCGGCGAGTTGGACGACGACGAGGATGGAGGCGTCTTTGCCGGTGGGACGCTGGGTGCGTTTGACGTCGAGCGGATCGGCGAGGGCCATCATCGTCTGGTCGAGGAACGAGGGGATGGTGGGCGCGGCGGCGAGGATGGCCAGGCCACGCTGGAGGAAGATGCGACGGGTGGAGAGGTGGGTTAACACAACTGGTACTCCGGCATGGAGACGATGAGCTGGACCATTTTTCTTACGGAGTCCTCGCGGTCGGGATGGCCGGCGAGGGCGTCGATCAGGACTTTTTTCTTGTCGTCGGCGATGGGGCGCTGGATCAGGTGCTGGACCCAATAGTCGGCGACGTCTTCGGAGGAATCGCCGGCTTTGGGGCGGAAGTCGGCGCCCTGGTGCTCCTTGGCGGGGCCAATTTTTCGGCCGACCCAGCCGGCGCTGGCCATCGGCATGCTGCCGCCGGCGAGGAAGACGGCTGTGTTGTAGCGGACGAAGAGGGTGCTGGTGTTGATCCACATCCGGCCGCCCGGCCAGCCTTTGACGTTGGGCGGGGCGAAGGGGACCTGGCCCATCTGCACGAGTGCTCCGGAGACCAGGCGCACCGGCGGCATCTGCAGATCGAGCAGGCGGATGGTGCCGACGAGCAACTGGATGGGGGACTTGATCTGGCCGCCGATCACATCGGATGAATAGAACACCTTGCTGTTGAAGATGGTGCGGAGCAGGGGGCGCAGTTCGTATTTGTTTTCGCGGAGAACATCGCCGAGGCTTTCGGCGAGGGCATCATCGCACTCATCGGCGACGAAGAAGCGGTAGATTTTTGAGGCGATGTATTTGGCGCACTGGGGGCGGGCGAGAATGATTTCGAGGATGTCGTCGCCGTTGTAGTTGCCGCGCTGGCCGAGGAAGGTCTTGGCGCCGTCATCGTGCTGGCGCTGGTTGAAGAGGAAGTTTTCGCCGTCGTGGCTCCAGCCGGTGAAGGCGCGGGCGGCCTCCTTCACGTCGGTTTCGGTGTAGTTGCCGATGCCGAGGGTGAAGAGTTCCATCAGCTCGCGGGCGTAATTTTCATTGGGGTGTTCCTTGCGGTTTTGCTGGTTATTGAGGTAGTCGAGCATGGCCGGGTCGCGCGAGATGGCGCGGACGAAGTCGCGGAAATTGCCGGCGGCGTGGGTGCGGAGAAGCTCGTTCTGGTTCCACATGAGCATGGCCAGGCGTTCATCCTTGGCGCTGCTGGTGAAATGGCCATGCCAGAAGAGGGTGAGTTTTTCCTGAAGGGGGTGCGGGCCGGTTGCCATGCGCTTGAGCCACCAGGCGCCGGTGACGATGAGAGCCTCGCGATTTTTCTGTTGCAGCTCCTGGCGGAATTTTTTCTTTTGCTCTTCGCCCATGGCCTGGGTGGCAGCGCGAAGCTCGCGGAAGCTCTTGGGGTAGTCCTTGCCAAGGGCTTCTTCGAGATTGGGGACGTCGGTCTGGGATTGTTCATCAGCACCGGCGTCGGGGAAATCGAGGAGCGAATCGGCCGCGGCCGCGGGGCCTAGGGCGCGGATGTGGTCGATTTCGGCATCGGAACCGCCGAAGCCGGCGCGGTTGAGGAGATGGGCGGCTTTTACGCGGTCAAAGGGATCGGCGTCGGCCGGTTTCCAGGGGAGGAGGGATGGATGCATGCGCGCCATGATTCGCTCCGGTTTCGTCCGATATCCTACATTCAAACGGCGGGGGAGGGGGATTATTGCGGTCCGTGGCCGGCCAGATTCTGGATTAAGTGAGTGTGCGCCATCAGGCGCTGGCCCCTCACCCCGGCCCTCTCCCCCGAGTACGGGGGCGAGGGGGAAAGGCGCGGAATCGCGCGGTCCTTTAGAGCAGGTGTTTGAGCTTGTGGAAGCGCGCCTCCACGCGGGCTTTGAGGAGTTTGTGGCCGGGTTGGTATTCGTGGGCGGTGCGGGCGATTTGCAGGAAAAGCCTGACCATGTTTTGCCAGTCGGAGCGGTCGATGTATTCGGGGGCGATGGTCATCTTCTGGCGGTTCATGTTGTGATAGTTGCCGAGAGGGACGCAGATGCTGGCGGCCTGGAAGCCGTAGATGTCGTAGACGGTGGCTTCGCAGGTGCCGCCGGGCATGAGGGCGCGCTGGTATTGAAACTTCTTGTCCTTCCTGGCCAGCGCCTCGGCCTGGTGGGTGATGAAGTAGGAGAGGTCGGAGTTGAAGACGCTGGTCTTATCGCCGATGCGGATGATGGCGCCTTTGCCCTGTGGGGCGTAGGGCTGCATGGCGGAGCATTCGATGGCGATGAGGCGATCGGTTTTGCGCAGGAGCTTGGGGTGGAGGGCGGCGGCGATGGCGCCGATGAAGCCTTCCTCTTCAGCACGGGTGAGGAGGACGGCCACGGGGGCTTGCGGGGGCTTTTTGAGCAGTTCATCAAGCAGGGTCAGGGCGGCGGCGGCGCCGGCGAGATCGTCGATCACGCGGGAGAGGAAGAGTTTGCCTTTGCTGCGGCCTTCGCCCTGGTCGAACATGCCGGGGACGCCGGGGGAGACGGGGGATTTGACGCGGACTTTGACGTGATTGGGGACGGTGAGGCGGTCGTATTTCTCGGCGGTGGCGTCGATGACGGTGCCGGTGATTTCCCGGCCGGCGTCGAAGAAGCGCACCTTGGCGCCGCGGACGAGATCGATCAGCACCCAGCCGTGAAAGCGGGCGGCGAGTGTGTTCTTGTCGAGCATTTTTTCGGCGACGAAGCCGGGGTGGTCCATGTGGGCGGTGAAGAGCCAGCGCGGGGTTTTCTTGCGCGAGGGGAGCTCGATGAGCAGATTGCCGAAGGAATCGCGGGAGAGGCGGAGGCGCGGGCGGGCTTTGACGAATCGCTCGACGTAACGGACGACGTGTTGTTCGGCGAAGGGAGCGGTGGGGGTGGAGCAGAGTTCCTGGAGAATTTTCATAGGGAATTTCGCATATCAAAGGGTCCATGGGAAGGATGCAACATGCAAGCGGGGGTCAATGGGTCAGGTTGAAATTTCTGGGTGCCACAGGTCGCGGTACTCCGAGACCTGTGCCGCGTAGCGACGCAGTAAGACACAGGTCTGCGAATACGCCGACCTGTGGCACCCAAACTGACCCACTACCCAAGCGGGGGATAATTTGGCTGACATTGACCTTGGCCGCAAGGGGCGGATGGCTCGATAGTTAGTCTCTTTTTCTGCGGTTTGCACGGTTCGTGCTTGACCAATCCGGCGGTGGCGACGATAATCGGACCTACGATGGCGATGTTCCGGATCGATAGCATCGGCGAACTCGCGCGGCAGATGAAGTTCACCCCGCAGGATACGCGGGGCGAACAGATTGCTGCCGCGGAAAATCTCCTCCATCAGATCGATCCCGCCAAGGCCTACCCGCTCGAATTCATCATTTATAAGATCACCGGCTACCATCCGAAAGACATCCGCGCGGACCTCTTGACGGGTCTGGCGCTGCAGCATGACATCGGTTTGCTGGTGGAGGCCGTCAGCGAATCGCTCGATACCCGCATCGATGCGCTGGGCGAGCCGGTGCTGGCCATCGATGACGTCACCGAGAAGTTCAACGTCACCAGCAAGACCATCCAGCGTTGGCGGCGGCGGGGATTGCCGGCGCGGCGGTTCGTTTTTCCGGATGGCAAGCGGCGGGTTGGGTTTTTGCTATCGAGTGTCGAGCGGTTCTTCGCCAATCACAAAGAGCAGGTAACCCGCAGCGGCAACTTCACGCTGGTGGATGAGGCCGAGCGGCTGGAAATTCTCCGCCGCGCCAGCCGGCTGGGGATGCAGTGCGACAGCCAGGAAATTTCCCGGCGGATTGGCCGCAAGCTCAACCGCTCCCCGCTGACCATCCTGCACACCATCCGCAAGCATGACCATGAGCATCCGGAGCAGTCGATCCTGGACCGGGCGGCGGCGGCGCTGGATGAGGAGCAGCGCGGCGCGCTGTTGCGCAAATATCGCCGCGGGGCGGGGATCAAGCAGCTTGCCCGAAGCGCCGGCCGCAGCCGGGCAACCGTGTATCGCGCGGTGGTGGACGAGCGCATCGCCCGGATCAACAAGCGCAGAATCAAGTTCATTGATGACTCGCTCTACCACGCGGAGAACGCCGGTGAGGCGATCGAGGAAATCCTCCGCCAGGATGCGTTGGGCGAGGCGACCAGCATCGAACAGATGCGCATCCCGCGCGACCTGCCGCCGTATCTGCAGGAGCTGTATCGCATCCCGCTGCTGACGCCATCGCGCGAGCGCGGGCTGTTCTTGAAATTCAACTTCCACAAGTTCGAGTTCGTCACCGCCCGGCGGCGGCTCGATCCGCAATTTGCCGGCCGGCGCGATCTCGATTTTCTTGAGCGCCTGCTCCGCCGCGCCGCCGACGCCAAGAACCAGATCGTCAAGGCGAACCTGCGCCTGGTCGTCAGCATCGCCAAGAAGCACCTGCGGCCGGGCGTGAACCTGATGGAGCTGATCAGCGACGGCAACATCACGCTGATGCGGGCGGTGGATGGCTTTGACATCCATCGCGGCAACCGCTTCAGCACCTATGCGACGTTGGCGCTGATGAAGGGTTTCGCCCGCAGCGTGCCGATGATGCTGGCCGCGCGGCGGGGAGGCGCGTGCGATCATCGGATGCTGCTGGAGGTTGCCGATTCGCGGCACACGGCAAGCCCGGAGCGCGCGGCCGAGCGCGATGACCTTCGGCACTTGCTCTCACGGTTGAGCGAGCGCGAGCGGCACGTGCTGGGGGCACATTATGGCCTGGAAGAATCCATCCCGGCCAGTTATGAACAAGTCGCCCTGCGGCTTGGGCTTTCCAAGCAGCGCGTGCGGCAGATCGAGCAGCAGGCGCTTGCCAAACTCCGCGCCGTCGCGGGGGCGCAATAAGCAAAAATCACTCTGCTTCCGTTCGCACCTGAATTCAGAACTTTTCCAGGATCTTTGGCGATTTGAGATGTTGAGCCGCTGGGCATGGGTTGAAAACCCATGCTACGGGATCAACGCCGGCAGGAGCATGGAGATCAGCAGGGCGATGATGCCGACCACCACCAGCAGCTCAACCAATGCAAAAGCGCGGCGAAGGGGATTTTTCATGAGACACCTCAGAGAGGATAAGGAGAAATTCCAGACCATGCTGGCAGCTCCAGCATGGCCTGGATGGGTCAACATTCACTCGATGCCTCTCCTGCTCCGGTCCTGAATCTCGAACTTGCATTGCGGCTCATGCCCGGCGACGACGGAGCAGACCGAGTGATGCCAATCCCAGGTGTTGACCCCTGAATTTCGTCTTCAAAAACAGCCGGGATGGGATGTGGAATGTGATCGGTGATGCCGCGGCGCTGCTGATCGATTGACTCAGCGCAGCGCTTGAGAATGGCCGCGCAATCGAAGCCCAGGAACTTCACCGGCACCGCGGTTTCCGGCGGCAGCGGGAAGTTGGCGTGGGCGACGATCTCAAGGTCATCAGGACAGCGCACCCCGGCGGCGGCGATGCCGGCGGTGGCGGCCTCCACGAAATTGTCATCGTCCAGAATCAGCGCATCGGGGCGCTTGTCGGGCGGCAGGTTCATCAAGAGCTGCGTGCAATGGCGTGCGCCTTCGGGAACCTCGGCGGAAGCGATCTGCAGCAGATAAGGCTCGCTCATCTGCAGCCCGTGCCGGCGAATTTGCGATAGCTTTCGCTCCTCGGCATACGGCCCGGCCATGAGTATCGCCACCCGGCGCCGGCCGCGCGACACAAGATATTTGGCGGCGCGCTCGTAGAAGTTGTTGGTGTCAGGAAAGACGATGCTGGCAGCGCAGTTGGGAAAGTCGGACATGATCGCGACGCGGGGCATGTCCGCCTGGCTGACCGCCGGTGTTTTCAGGAGCCGGGTGCCACAGGTCGCGGTACTCCGAGACCTGTGCCGCGTAGCGACGCAGTAA
>DAIOHQ010000240.1:0-7553 GCA_036744635.1 Tepidisphaeraceae bacterium
AACCTCCGCCCGCCCCAAGCAAACCCGCGCCCCGCTTAAGGAAGACTCTCTCCCGCTTAAGCAAACCTCCGTCCGCCCTAAGCAACACTCCGCCGACCCTAAGCAAACCTCCGCCCCGCTTAAGCAGAATTCCGTCCGTCTTCAGCAGGACTCCGTCCGTCTTCGGAAAAGTCCGATCCCGCTTGGGAAAACCTCGGCCGGTCTGGGGGGATACCCCTCCGGATCCAGCCGGCGGCGGCCGTACGTGGAGCAGGCATGCCCAGGCGCGGCCGGCGGCCGGCGGCTAGCGGCGGGCATCCGCTTCGGCCACCGCCTTCATCTGCGCCAGGCCCCTTTCGAAATCCGCGCCGATCATCTTGTCCATGTTCATGAACATGCAGAAGGCCTTGGAGATGAAGTTCTTGTCTCCGGACACCCTCCGACCCCTCCGATCCCCCGTCCCTCCCGCGATGGCGCCGATGATATAAAACGGTTCAGCGCCGCTGGCCACCGCATCCGCCAGGGGCGCATCGGGAGATTCCTGCGAGACATCATCCTGGCAGGCGAAGAAGCGCACCAGCTTGCGGCGCTGTTGGGTATCGTGCTCGCGAATCGTTCCGCGCAGCATCGGATACCTGGCCTCCAGCGCATCGAGAATCGACCGCTGGGTTACTGGTCCGACAACGTCCACCGTCACCTCGCGGCCGACATTGGCCAGGGTGCGCAGATGTTGAGGAAGTATGACGCGGATCATGGGCGAGCGAACGTCCAAAGTTTTTTTAATCGGTCAAGTCGCTTGCCGTCGCAGTTGGCTAACGGAATCAACGCGTCTTGCAGCAACTTCTCAATGCGTTTGCGCTCACTACGGTCATACTGAACCGGGACGAATGTAACACCAATTGGCTTATCACCCCACCAGTTCGCGTGGTTCTTACTCAATCGATCGTAGACCGTGTCCTTCGTCTCGCCAACATTTAGCGGAAGCGGCGCTATTGGCTGCTCGTTTCGGTCGAGTCGCCACAATCCATAAATCACCTTCTCCGTTCCGCGTAATTCTGGATTGTAGTCGCGTCGTCCTCGATATACGAAGCCCTGCCACGAAAGCAGGCCATCGAGCAACTGGTGTAAGTCGCTAGCCAGCTTCGTGGCGTCATCTCTCCTCTGTTGCAGCCACGCCTGAGCAGTGCCGATCGCATTGTTACTCGTCAGAGCCGCAATTACCTCACTGACGACCTCATAGGCATCCGCCTCAGAAGTAGCGATCCCTTTACACTTCTCCTTCCATGCTGGATTGTTGCATCTGAATTCGTGCCGACCAGTTCGGACAGTGCCGCCAGCATACACCAGCCGGTCTGCGTCGAAGCCAATTGCAATCGCCTCCGACACCTCCTCGAAGATCGTTTCCCAGCACCAAAGATTCTCACGCGCGAACTGCCCTTGAACGAACTTGATGAGCCGTCGGCTTTCATCGGCCGGTACCATTTCGGTTTTCTCCAGGCATTTGGATCACGCCAGCGTCTGCACTTCCACCGACACCACCGCCGGCAGGTCGCGCACGATGGGGGCCCAGTTGTCGCCGCTGTCGGCCGAGCAGTAGACCTGGCCGCCGGTGGTGCCGAAATAGATGCCGCACTTATCCATCGAGTCCACCGCCATGGCGTCGCGCAATACGTTCACATAGCAGTCGCTTTGCGGCAGGCCTTTGGTCAGGGCCTCCCATTCATTGCCGCCGGTGCGGCTGCGATAGACGCGCAGCTTGCCTTCCGGCGGATAGTGCTCGGCATCGCTCTTGATCGGGACGACGTAGATCGTCTCCGGCTCGTGGGCGTGGACGTCGATGGGAAAGCCGAAATCGGTCGGCAGGTTCCCGCTGACTTCGCGCCAGTTCTCGCCGGCGTCATCGCTGCGCATGACATCCCAGTGCTTCTGCATGAACAGCGTGTTGGGGCGGGAGGGATGCATCGCGATGCGATGCACGCAGTGGCCAACCTCGGCGGCCGGGTCGGGGATGTAGTTGGAGTGCAGGCCGTGATTGATCGGCTTCCAGGTCTTGCCGCCATCATCGGTGCGGAAGGCGCCGGCGGCCGAGATCGCGATGAAGATGCGATCGGGATTTTTTGGGTCGAGCAGGATGGTGTGCAGGCACATGCCGCCGGCGCCCGGCTGCCATTTGGGCCCGGTGCCGTGGCCGCGCAGGCCGGGGAGTTCCTGCCAGTTTTTTGCCCCGTCGGTGGTGCGGAAGATCGCGGCGTCTTCCACGCCGGCATAGACGCTGTCGGGATCAGTCAGCGACGGCTCGAGGTGCCAGACGCGCTTGAATTCCCACGGATGGGGCGTGCCATCATACCACATGTGCGTGCCGGGATTGCCGACATACACGAACTTGTTGCTCTCGGCCTTGGGCATTCCATCCGGCGTGGTCCTGGGCTCTTCGGGCTTGGTGCCGGGCTGCTCCCAGGTCTTGCCGCCGTCGCTGGAGCGCTGAATGATCTGCCCGAACCAACTGCTGGATTGCGAGGCATAGATGCGGTTGGGATCGACCGGCGATCCCTTCATGTGATACACTTCCCAGCCGCCAAAGTGCGGGCCGGTGACATCCCATTTCTGCCGCTTGCCATCGGAAGTAATAACAAACGCACCTTTGCGCGTGCCGACGAGAACTCGTATTTCAGCCATTGATTGCTCCTTCCCATCACCAGTGGGCATTCATTGAACAGAACTATTTGCCTAACTCGCGGCGCAGGCTCCGTCGCTTTGATGCGTTCATACACAGCAGTTCAACGGTGGCTCGACCGGTCGCCGTGAGTCCGAGAATCAGCACGCCTCGAACTGAAAAATGATCCGGCCATCGCTGTCGCCGCGGGTTGAACAATCGCACCAGTCTCCGGCTGCTCGGATCGAACGCGGTCAGATTCGGGCCTTTGTACTTATTGCAACGGTAGCAGGCGAGCGCGAGGTTCATCAAGACGTCACCGCCTCCATGCTGGCGCGGAATGACATGCTCGATCTGCAGCCGCAAATAGGGAACGTCATCCTGATGTATGTGACAGTATTCGCACCGATTGGCTGCGCGCCTTTGCACAGCCGTGCGTAATGCGTTCGTCATTTCGACCGGCCCGCCGCATTTTGCGCTCGGCGTGCTTTTGCCTGAAGAACCGCGATCACATCCAGTGCCTCGACGTATGCTTCGTACTCGGATTCCTCGTCCGGCGTGAGCAATCCCTCTGAGTTCTTCTTCGCCAGCTCATCCAGCCGGCGTTGCGTTTGGGCGCTGGCACGCAATGCCGCGATGCGCGCCGCCACGGCCGGGGTCAGGCATTCACCCACGGGATCGAGCATCTCGTCCAGAATTCGGTGGTCAATCGTTGTCGCCATGCAAGCTCATTATATCCAAGCTTCCTTGCTCAAACCAGATTTCTTTAGCTCTCAACCATCACCATCCACAATACCCCAAACCGGTCCGTCACCATCCCAAACCGCGGCGAGTAGAAGGTCTTGGTCAGGGGCATCATCACGCTGCCGCCCTCGCCCAGCGCGGCGAAAAGGCGATCCGCCTCCTGCTCGCTCCTGGTCAATATCGTCAGCGCGAAACCCTTGAAGCCGCCCGGGGCCTCGCAGTCCCCATCCGACGCCGAAAGCGTCGTCTCGCCGATGCGCACGCTGGCGTGCATCACCTTGTTCTCCATCCCCGGCGACGACATGCCGGGATCGGGGGCGTCCTTGAAGCGCATCAGCATCTTCACCTCCGCGCCCGCCGCCTTGCGATAAAATTCCAATGCCTCTTCGCAGCGGCCTTCGAAGAACAGATAGGGTTGCACGTTCATGAAATCTCCTTGCTGAAGTTGAATGAGTTTGCGTGTGATGTCACCGGCGCAGCGGAAGCAGCGGCCAGAGTCGCGGTTCGCGCAGCAATAAACCGACCCACACCACGATGCCAACGATGACCGGCACCACAAATACCGGTTCGCTGACGCGGACATGGGTGGCGGTGGCGCCGCCAAGATATCCCGTCAGCAGAATCGCGCCCAGCGTTGAAGTGCGCGGAATCATGTAAATCACCGCGCAGACGATTTCGATGATCGTCAGAGGCAACGCCACCCTGTCGGGATACCCAAACTTGCCCATCTGCTCTCGAACGGCGTCGGCGTGGGACAACCCGTATATTCCGCCGACGCACATCATCAGCGCCGGCAGCGCGCTGATGATCCAACCCGCCCACAGCAATTTTTTCGAACCGCCTGCCTCTGGCATACCGTGCTCCTCAAATTTGAGTTCCTGATCACTTCCCCCACACCTTCGCCAGATACTCTGCCAACTGGTCGAACGTTCCCGTCCAGCCCTGCTTCATTCCATCGTGCGTTCGCCCGACGCCGTTGCGGCAGTCTTGCTCAATTTACCTGGCGGTGCGGCCATGTTTCTACTCCATGTCCTTGCGATACTTCCAGTCGATCGGGGAGCTCATGCCAATATCGGCGGCACTGTCTCAGTCGTCCGCGGCACTCTCATGCCTGCTTTTCCGGCCGCTGTCAATCATGTTTTTATCGGCTTCTTGTGTCGCCGCGAAAGTGTAGCAGGAGTTTCGACAGTTCCCATCGGGAAAACCGTCCCGGGACGTTCCTGCCGTATCTGGGAGTTCACCCATAGGGTGCAAGGCATCGTCCCACCCTCTCGACATGCCGGGAAAGCGGCTAAGATGGATGGATGATTTCAATTCAACCTTCAGCCGCGGAAAAGCAGCGGGGCGCTTTGTCGCCGGAACATCTCAGCGAGGCGCTGGCGGCGATCCGCGATGATGGCATCGTGGCGCTGCGGCAGGTGGTGAGCGACGCCTCCATCGATGCCCTGCGCGAGAAGATGCTGGCCGATCTGAAAACCGTCGAGGCGGCGCGGGGAATCGACAAGAATTATCAGGGCGTTCGGCCCCCGCCGTTTCACCCCTACCTGTTTCGCGACATCCTGCTCAACGACATCGTGATCTCGCTGACTCACGCCCTTCTGGGAGACGGCGTGTATAACGGCGCCTATCACGCCAACAGCAGCTTCCCCGGCTCGCCGGTGCAGCACGTTCACGCTGACTTGGGTCACCTGTTTCCCGGCGTCGTCGATCCGCATCCCTGCTGCAGCGCCGCGATCAACATTCCTCTTTGCGATACCGACGAGCGCAATGGCGCCACTGAGTATTGGCCGGGCACGCACAGGGAGATCGGGCCGGTCTACAACCGGGGGTTGATGATTTCCCCGCAGGCGCTGGAGCAGCGTCGCGACCAACGCCCGCCCGAACGGATGGCCTGCCGCCAGGGCGATGTGATAGTGCGGGACATGCGGATGTGGCACCGCGGGGTGACGAATCGGTCGGATGTGCCGCGGATCATGATCTCGATGATACAGCAAAGCCCGTGGATGGCGGGCGGGCCGATTGATTTTCAAAAAGGTTCGGAGGAATTTCTGCAGCACCCGGTGTTGGCCACGCGCGCCGTGTTTGCCGATCCTCCGATCGATTATCTCTACCAGGGGCAGAATCCCAACAAGAAATCCAAGCGCTGAAATCCAAGCGCTGATGGCGGGTGCGGGTGCGGGCGGAATCGCGGGAGCGGGTGCGGGCGCGGGCTTGGCGAGGCGGCTTTTCAGCCGAGGAATTAGCGATCCGATGGGTAACCGCAAAGCGGAGTGTGGCGCGAATGGATACAATGGGCTCATGGCCGGCGAATTTGATTTTATCGAGTGGGTGCGCGGGCAGCAAAAGGCGTCGGCACTTATACAACTGGCGGCCGGCGATGACATGGCGGTGATGAAGTGGCCGGCGGATGACCTGCTGCTGGTCGGCGTGGACCAGGTGCTGGATGGGGTGCATTTCGATTCGGCCGTCCATGCGCCGCGCCTGATCGGGCGGAAGGTGATGAACCGCAACCTCTCCGATTGCGCCGCCATGGGCTGCTGGCCGGCCACGGCGGTGGCGACGGTCGCCCTGCCGGCTTCGTCGGGCATGGAGTACGCCAAGGAGCTGTACCGCGGCCTGCGCGATGCGGCCGATCCCTTCGGCTGCGAGATCGTCGGCGGCGACACCGGCTCGTGGTCAGGAAAACTGGTGGTGACGGTGACAATTCTTGGCCAAAGCAGCGGGATCAAGCCGGTAACGCGCGGCGGGGCGCGGCCAGGCGATGCAATCTACGTAACCGGCCCGCTCGGCGGCAGCATCCTCGGACGGCACATGACCTTCACACCGCGCGTCCTCCTTGGACGCTCGCTGGCCGGAACGGGCACCGCATCCGCGATGATCGACTTGAGCGATGGCCTGTCGCGCGACCTTCCCCATATCTGCCGCGAAAGCAATGTCGCCGCGGTGGTGGAAGCCGTGCTGGTGCCGGTACACGAGGATGCCATTGAGATGCGCCGGGATGGCCATTCCCCGCTGGAGCATGCCCTGCACGATGGAGAGGATTACGAGCTTCTCTTCACCAGCGCCGACCAGTCGCTATCATTCCCCCCCTGCCAGCGCATCGGCAGAATCATTACCGGCCAGGGAGTCTGGATCGAAACCGCCACCCAGTGCGAGCCGTTGGAACCCAAAGGCTGGGAACATACGCTGTAGTTTCTCGAAAGGTACGCCCGCACAGCTCGCGGGCCGCGCGGCCCGCATGTTTTACGTATCCAACAGCGTTGAGGAGACTGAAGGGATCGCGGCGGAACTGGCCGGCGCGCTGGTTGGCGGCGAGTGCATCGCCCTGCACGGCGAGCTGGGCGCGGGTAAGACGCAGTTCGTCCGCGGCCTTGTGCAAGGTCTCGGGGGCAACGGACGGGCCGTCTCCAGCCCCACCTTCATGCTTCTAAACATCTACGATTCCGGCCGACTGAGCGTCTATCACCTCGACGCCTATCGCGTCCACGGCGCCCAGGATTTTGAGGCGATCGGCTTCTCCGAGCTGCTCGAACAACGGGGTGTTGTGGTGGTGGAGTGGGCGGAGCGCGTGGGAGAATTGATCCCCGAAACCCACATCGAAGTTCGGATCGAAAGCGTCTCTTCGGAACAGCGTCAGATCGAGATTCGCAGACACCAGTGAGGACCGATGGATGCAACCATTCGCGAAGGCGGGATGGAAGATTGGCCGGTGCTGGCGGAGTTCAACGCCCGGCTGGCGCGGGAGACCGAGGCACTGGAGCTGGATCGGCCGACGCTGGAACGCGGCGTGCGGGCGGCGCTGGCGGATCGTTCCAAGGCCATCTACTTCGTCGCCGAAGCTGAAGGAAAGGTCATCGGCCAGCTCATGATCACCCACGAATGGTCGGACTGGCGCAATGGCGACATCTGGTGGATTCAAAGCGTCTATGTTGAGGCGGCGTGGCGACGGCGGGGAATTTTCACGTCCCTCTATCGTCACGTGCGCCAAGCGGCCCAGGCGCAAGGCGCGGTTGGCCTGCGCCTGTACGTTGAGCCGCACAACGGCGTCGGCATCGAAACCTATCGCCAACTGGGCATGCGCGATGCGGGCTATCGCGTGATGGAAGCGATATGGCGGCAATGAACACTACAGCGCTACGTCCGCATCGGATAGGAGCGAAGTCGTGAGTTCTTGGCG
>DAIOHQ010000241.1:0-7512 GCA_036744635.1 Tepidisphaeraceae bacterium
GGTGTACTCACCTGCCCGAATCCAGCCATACTCTTCCCGCTCGCCAAATCTGTCCCAACCCGTCGCCCCAACCGAACCGCAAACACCGCCAGAATCACCGTCGCCACCGGCATGATCCACGGCATCAACTGGTCCCCCTTCAGCATATGATCCACGAAATCATTGGAAGCTGTCGCCCGCGCCCCGGCCGCGTGCCGGGCATATTCGATCATCGGCAGCAACTGCGGCCCCGCCATCGCCGCCGCGATCATCGCGCACAGCAGCAGCGGAAACAGCGCCGCCAGCGCCCCCAGCCGATTGAAAAACAGCAGGTGCAGCAGATAAACCACGATGCACGTCAGCACCAGCGCCCCCGATGCCGCCGCATCTCCGCCGAGCATCTGCAGCGCCAAGATCACGATGAGCCCAACCATCCGCCACGCCGAGCGCTTCTCGATCAATCGCTCCACCGCCAGCAGCGCCCACGGCAACAGCGCCAAAACGTTCAAGCTCGTATCGCTCAACCCCCCAAGAACGAACCCGCACAACATGTACGCAACCCCCGCCACACACGCCGGCGCCAATGTCCGGCCCGTCTCCATTTGGTGGGGCGGAATCTGGTGGGGCGGACATTCCTGTCCGCCCTCCGACGGACATTCCTGATGGTGGGGCGGACATTCCTGTCCGCCGTCCGACAGCATTCCTTCCGGTGGGGCAGACATTCCTGGCTGCCATCTGACGGGCATGGCTGCACGGTGGGGCGGACATTCCTGTCCGCCCTCCGACAGGCATTCCTGCCTGTCGTCTTGGTCGCAGGCCATGAGTATCGCCCGCACCGCCAACCGCCAGGCCCCCACCCCGGCCACAAACAACAGCAGCGCCGCCACCACCGTCCAAGACCACGTCGGCGGCAGAAATACGTGCAGCCAGGTCGTCGGAAAAAACGGCGCCGTCTTCCCCGCCGCCCCAAACGGCTGGCCAAGCTGGTCATACGGATTCCACAGCGGAATATCCCACCGCCGCAAACACTCCACCGTAAACGCCAGCCGCGCCACCGCCCCCGCCGCCCGCTCCAGCCTTAACCCATCCCACCCCGACTGCACCTTCACCCCACTCCCATTCCACAGCGGCGTCCCCATCAGCGCATCCGTCGGCGCCAACACCCTCCCCGGCCACCACCCCGGCAAAGTCGCCACCACCGCCACCCCCAGCAAGAACAAGATGCTCCACCACCCGCCCGCGCAGCCCGGCCGCTGAATCGCTGTACGGCGATCCTCCACAACACCGCCAGGCTGCGGTAGCTCGGTTATTCCATTCTCAATCGTCATCGTCCACTTCCGCTTGATACATCGTGGCATGGGCTACCAGCCCATGCGCCAGAAGCGCAGCGCGCTTTTCCCGTGGCACGGGTTTTCAACCCGTGCCAAGCAGCCCGCATCCTCATACCATCACTCACTTGCGAGCTGCCGGCATCTTTCGCACCATTCTGCAATGCCAACCTGCTTAGCATGGGTTGAAAACCCATGCTACGACGATGCCACAGCATTCGTACACCTTCCGCGGCCAAATGTGAACGCGCCTGCTCCTGCCGCACCACCATCATCACCTTTCACCACTTTTGCAAAATGCATTTCCCCCTCCAATTCCTATAATCCCCGCCGATGCCCGATACGCCTCCGACAACCGCCCCCGCGCCCGCCCCGCAATGGGATGATGCCCTCCTGCAAAACCCCCACGCCGTCGCCGACAAGCGCACCCGCGTCCAGCACATGTTCGCCGCCATCGCCCCCTCCTACGACCTCAACAACCGCCTCCACAGCCTCTGGATGGACCAACGCTGGCGACACCATGCAGCGCACCTGAGCAACCTTCAAGCCGAGGATGTAGTAGTTGATGTCGCATGTGGAACTGGCGATCTGACCATCACTTGGGCCAGTGGCCTATGTTTACTCAACGCCGAAGCCGATCGAAAGCCGAAATTTGGACAGGTATTAGGTGTCGATTTCACCTTTGAAATGCTCCCGTTTGCTAAGCGCAAATCAGACGTTGTACACGACGTAACGGCACCTCAAGATGGACTTGGAATTGATTATTGGGATAAGACGATACAGTGGATTAATGGCGACGCCCTCGCCCTCCCCCTCCCCGACCAATGCTGCGACGTCCTCTCCATCGCCTTCGGCATCCGCAACGTCTCCGACCCCGCCGCCGCCATCGCCGAATTCCACCGCGTCCTCCGCCCCGGCGGGCGCCTCATCATCCTCGAATTCTCCCTCCCCACCAACCCCCTCCTTCGCACCCTCTACAACTTCTACTTCCGCAAGATCCTCCCCCGCACCGCCACCTGGATCTCCGGCGACAAAACCGGCGCCTACAAATACCTCCCCGAATCCGTCAACACCTTCATCACCCGCGACCGCATGACCGAAATGATGCGCGCTGCCGGCTTTACCCAGGTAGAACAACATCCCCTAACCTTCGGCGTCTGCGTCTGCTACCGCGGCCTCAAACCGTAGCACGGCTTTCCAAGCCGTGCCCAACCACCTTCCCCCTCCATCCAAGCGGCCGTTCCAAAAAACTATCGCCACAAAAATCATTCCACCTCCCGCCCACTCCAAGCCATACTCGTCTCTAACCCTTCGCGTTCCTTCGCCCCTTCGCCTCTTCGCGGTCAATTCCTTTACCCCGCGATTTGTCACGCCGCCCGCGTCGTGCATCCGATAAAAACGACATGCTCACCATCACCAAATCCCTCTTCACCATTCTCCTCCTCACCCTCACCACCGCCGCCAGCGCCGCCGACCAGGGCTTCTCCCGCGAAGGCCTCCCCCTTCCCGCCTTCGGCCTCACTCCCAAAGGCGCCAACGTCTGGAAAAGCGCCACCAACTGGCAGGACCTCGTCGCCCAATCCAACCCCACCCTCACCTTCAACGGCCGCGACATGCTCTGGGTCAACCGCGAAGACGGCCAGATCTCCTTCACCCTCAACCGCGCCTACACCGCCGGCGACGCCAGCCCGATGTGGGTTCTCTTCAAACCCGATGCCAGCGCCGGCGTCATTCCCGGCCTCGAAGGCCAATACCTCCGCGAAAAAGCCACCCTCGGCAAGGACCCCAAGAGCGACGCCGGCAACTGGGCCATCGCCGTCTCACAAAGCAAATCCTCCGGCACCCTCTACGAAATCGGCTGGGAAACTCGCTACCCGCAGGGCGCCTCGCTCCACCACGATGGCCGCCGCCTCTTCATCCTGCACGATAAATCCGGCAACTGGCAGTTCGTCGGCGAAGGCCCCGGTGACAGCTTCGACGCCAACACCTCCATCACCCAGGATTACCGCGTCCGCTGGACTGGCCAATCCGCCAAACCCATCATCGTCAAGATCACCACCCACGAAGCCCGCTTCCACGACGGCGAAAAAGCCGACGCCAGCGGCGACTATCCTGATCTGGACATCTGGAAAGACGGCGAAATCTCCGGCCGACTCCCCGCCGCCGTCCAGTGGACCCGCGAATACGTCATCGCCCAGCCCAACGACGACGTCCCCAACATCGCACTCCGCCTGGCCGTCTGGCGCTGCAACTACCACGCCCTCAGCGGTACCGTCCAGGCCCATCTCCTGCACGGCCTCGCCAAAGCCATCGAACGCGCCAACCCGCCCCTGGAAAAATTCCTCCCCGCCAAAGGCGACAAAATCTCCCTCCCCAGCGCCACAGAATTCGACCAGCTAGTCACCAAAGCCACCGCCCCCATAAGCGAAGCCCAGGCCTCGCTCCCGTAACCCAAAGGCATGAAACGTGAAACGTGAAACGTGAAACGTGAAGAGGCGCGATGAGGCGCTCTTCATGTTTCACGTTTCACGTTTCCGCATGCTCTTCTGGTGAATCATCCGATCGAACGCCGCCGGCGCAGACCCAGCAATCCGGCCGCCAGCACGATCAGCCCCGCCGCGGGCTCCGGCACCACGACCGTGCCGTAGGTCTGCCACTTGGTGTTCTCCCAGATGGTGGTGCCGCCATCCGTGGCATCGATCCGCACCCAGTTGCCGACGTAAGGGGTGTCGAAAGAAACCAGATCGCCATAGTTGCCGCTGACCACCGTTCGCACACCGGTGACCGCCACCCAGGCATTGGAGGGGGGATTGCCGGCGCCGTCATAGTTGGCGGCGAAAACTTGGTAGGTCTTGGGGGCATTGGTCTGGCCGGCCGCCCAGCGCACGCCGTCGAGATTGTAGGTGTCGGCCAGGTGTTCAGTGACGGTCAGGAGCTTGGTGCCGGAGCTGGTGGGGTCGTAGCGGCCGTACCAGCGGGGGTCTGACCAGTCGTTGGTGTCGTAGACAGGGGTCAGGGTGATGTTGCCGCCCAGCGTGTCGCTGGCGGCAATGGTGCCGCCGGGGTTCCAGGTGTTGTCGAAGACACCGATGTGCCCGTCGAAGCTGACCACGCCGCTGGGGTTGGCGGTGGCGGCCAGCATGAAGGCCCGGTTATCGGAGGTGCCGGTTCCCACCTGCTGCCAACTGTTCACCTGAATGCCGAACTTATACACCGTCTGCGCCGAAGGCAGGTTGTAGCGGAGCTGCTGGTAGGTGAAGGTCGGACCGCTGTCGGTCTGCCCGGTGTTGGAGAAGATCAGCCCGGCGGTGGTCTCATCGGCGATTTTCGTGCCCGCGGTGAACAGCGCCGTCCCCGCATCCGGGGCGGCGTACAGGCTGAAGGTCGCGGGAATGTAGGCGAGGTTATAGCGCCCGAAGACGAACTCCAGCCCCCCCACGCTATAGGCCTGGCCGATGGTGATCGCGTACTTCTGGCCGGTGCTGGTGGGCGTGGCCTGGTCAAACTTGGCGGTGGATGGGCGGAAGACAGTGCCGGCGGTGCTCCAGCCGCTCATTTCCCCGCTGTCCAGCGTGGCATCCCGGTTGAACACCAAATTCACCTTGGCGGGGTTGGGAACGTTGACCTGGCTGGTCTGCAGCGCCGCGGGGACGGCGGAAGTGAGTGCGCCCAGAGCGCAGCCGGCAAGGCTGAGCACGCGTGCGGTTTGCATTGGCTTGTCCTCCTGAATCAGAAATGCCCGCCGCAGTACCCCGCGGCCGAAGCTTCAACCGCAAAAGCATATCCCATTTTGCCGCAATTGCAAGCTTTTTTTTCCAGCAGTTTCCGCGCCCGCGGGGTGCGTGACACGTTAGGCGGTTTTGCCTTGTTTTGGTGGGGCAGACATTCTTGTCTGCCATGGCCCGATGAGCGGTGGATGTACTCATCCGCCCGAATCCAGCCATATTTCCCCAGGCCGCCTAAAGCGTTACGCACCCCGCATCTGCATCATCCCCGCTTTTTCATTGCAAAGAATTGCCCCCATTGCTATCGTCAATCCCGTCACAGACCTGCCACCACACAACGGGAGCTTTCCATGCACAAGACACATTGCACCCTCGCCATAGCACTCCTCGCCGCCCTCCTCTCCACCGGCTGCGCATCCTCCGGTTCCAAATCCTCCGCCGACAGCACCCCCAAGGCCGAAAACAAGCAGCTCTCCGCCACCACCATCCCCTCCGCCAGCCCCTTCGCCAAGCTGCACTACGGCATGGGCACCAAAGAGGTCTCCGATCTCATCGGCCCGCCCACCGATTACGACGCCCACATCACCGGCAAGGCCTTCAACCCCTTCTACTACGGCTCCGACACCCACCGCTCCACCTGGCTCTACAAAGCCCAGGGCCGCCTCATCTTCAACAGCCGCGCCCGCCTCATAGAAGTCCAATACGACCCCGAAGAACGCGGGTATCGATGATCCGCCAAGGATGTTGGCTACAAGTCCGTCCTCTTCACCTCTCGCTCCTCAACTTGGTGCTATCGCCACGATGCTTACTGCGCCACAGTCGGCAATCCGGAGAGGGTTTTGTAGGGTGGGTGTACCCGCCCACGATCTGCAGCACCGACCTCGATGCGGCGACAATGTTGCAAGGCGCTACCGGAGCAATCTATACCTCGTCGGTGGCGGGCAAGCTTTCAAGCAATGTTTCGGTCGGGGCCGGTTGCGGCATCGGTTGAACGTCGGTTTCCCTTGGCTTCCGCAACAATCTCGTTTCACGACGATTCACGCGAGCATTTGCTTCGTCGGCTGCCGGGCCTTCGAGTGTATCACGTTTGATCACTTCCTCGCGCAAGACAGCAAGAATTTCATCGTCGTTGACAATCACGTCAACTACTCGCCGCAACTCCCGCTTGATGCATCCCAGCACGTTTTCGTTCGCCACCAAGAGCGCCGCCAGTACGAAACGGCTCGTTGCGTCCTGCCGGTCCCGGAGCGCAATCTGCGCCCCGCGAACGAATCCCTCTTTTGTAAAGAGAAACAGCTTCTCTTGATCCTCCTCCCGCCGGCAATCTAAGGTCATCAGATCAATCTCTGCGACAAGACGCTTGTCGATCGGCTTGGCAAAGATGACGTTGTACATGCGCCACGTTATTGCATTCGTAAGAATAACCCATTCGACGCCTTGGTTTGCCGCGTAGTCGATGACTTGCTTGACATGTCGATCATCCAGCGAAGCGCCAATCGCCTTCACCTCGATCAGTTGCACGAGCTTGGAATCAAGCTTCACCGCCAAATCGCAGTAGGTACCGCGAATTGCATACTCACCCGTAAGTTCGGCATATTTGTCATAGCCAAAGACATCCGAAAGCAGGTCTTTCACCAGCGTCACGGTGTCCGCCTCTGAAACGTCTCTCGTCTTTTGTGAAGTGATAATCGGACCAAGCCGCTTCATGCCCGCCGCAAGACGCTCGCACACTTTTTTCGGCACCGCCATAGACCTCCCAAAGTGAAATGTTCCCTTGAACCGATTCAATTCTGTCATCATCCTCCAGCCGATGCAATAGGAGCGTGCCGACCGCACGCCGCGCCGCCAAGGAGGCGAGCGTGCAGGTTCGACTGATCGATGGCGATGAACTGGCGGAGCTAATGATCGGCGCCGGCGTCGGGGTATCGGCCTCCAAGACGTACATCGTGCAGAAAGCTGATAGCGACTTTTTTGAGGAGATGGCTTAGCGGCTACGATAATTGTCCCACCTCGCAAACCGCTCAGCGAAACCGCGTCGTAACAATCCGACTGGATGGGTCCCCGCCATCTCCCACCGCACATAACTTGCGAATTGCGCGCCCGGCGCGCCGCCAGCGCAACGCCTAAAAACCACAAAATCCGAAGAATAAATATTTTTTCGCCCCTTCGCTTCTTCGCGCCCTCGCGGTTAACTCCCGCCCCCACAACCATCTGTGAAAATCTGTGCCCCATCTGTGGCCAAACCCTCCCCCAAGTGTTGCGCGCCCGGCGCGCCGCCGGCGCAACTCCGCCCCGTTATATGAAGGGATACATTATGACGATCAGCAACACACCACTGACCACAGACAACTCCCGCGCCCCCTCCCCATTTTGCAATCTGAAATTTTCATTTTTCAATTTGCAATCTCCCTCCTCAATCGGTAGGGGGTCAGTTTGGGTGCCACGGGTCGGCGTACTCGCAGACCTGTGTCTTACTGCGT
>DAIOHQ010000242.1:0-7507 GCA_036744635.1 Tepidisphaeraceae bacterium
ATCATTAGTTTGCAATTTGTTTGGTTTCAAGTGGACTGAACGGTTACTTGACATTACCCGAACAATCTGCTAACATACCCCGCGACGATCAACATCCTCGGCCATTCAAACAAAAGGGGGTTCCCAATGCCACTGCCGCCATCCTGCGTGAACCGAAGTCGCCTGATACCGCCCATTCCGCGCTCCCCATTCATCATTCAGCACTCATCATTCATCATTCCAATGTCCCACTTCCCCACAAATTACCTGAATACCTACAATTACACAACTACAGCAGCAGCAACCCTTTACACCATCCCCATGTCCCAAAATGTCCCAAAATGTCCCACATTTCATTTTCGCAGTCACCGCCGCGGGACGGCCGTCAGATCACTCGTGCCAAACTTGATTTCCATGGCACTTGCCTTCATCCTTCCGGCATCATTTTGGAGAAACATGAAGCACCTGATCTGTCTGACGGTCATAATCGGCCTGGCTCTGTGCCCCGCCTCCCGCGCCGACGGGAAGCCCAAGCCCACCAAGATGGAGGTGTTGCAAAAGATGGTGGCCGAGCTGCCGGCGCTGAAGACGCCACACGGCACCCACCTCCCCCTGTTCGTCTGGGAGGCCGGCGATGTGCCGCTGGCGGATGAGGCGGCGGCCGAGCAGCTTTTGAAAGACCTCGATGCCCGCGGCATCGCCGTCTATTCAAGCTGGAATCCCGCCGGCGGCGACAAAGCCCTGGCCGACAATATCAAGTTCGCCAAGCTCCAGCAGAAGCTCGGACTGATCGTGGCGGTCAACGCCAACAGCGTTCTGCAGAATATCTACGGCGGCCAGAAGCCCGAGGATGTCGGCCACCTCGACGCCGACGGCAAGCCCTTCATGGACAACTCGCAGACGTTCATCCAGCTTGGCTGCCCGTTTCGCATTGAAGGCCGCATCGAGGCGATCAGGAAACAGACCGATGCGATCGTCAAGGCGTACAAGGATGCGGGCGTGCCGATCGGGTTCACCTTCGCCGACTTTGAGTTTGACGGCCCGCTGGAATGGGGCAAGGGGTGGGATTGCTCCAAAAAGTGCAAGGTCTGCCGCGAGAAGATCAAGGACATCGAAGACTTCACGGCCTATCAGAAGGCCGTGCGCGAGCAGCGGGCGAAGCTGCAAAAGCAGGCGTATGCCGAACCGATCCTGAAGGCGTCGGCCGACGCGCTGGTGGGAAATTACGGCGTCTATCCCAACGATGGATTCCGCTACTGGTTTGATTTTTTTGAAAAGGACCCTCCCGAGGGCGCGCCCACCAAGGCCGAGGGGAAGGCGAAGATTCGCCCCTGGTCCCAGGAGTTCCCGCTCACCGGCTTCACCTACGCCATGCCAGTCGAGTTCATCCGCTTCCGCGCCCACGAGTGGTATGACTTCGACAACATGGACTACCGCTGGTTTCGCTCGGTGATGCTGACGGTAAACAACGCCGGCAAGAGCGCCCCGGCCGGCACGCCGGTGGTGGCGTGGGTGCATTCGGGAATGATGGATGCCCCGCCGAAAGCCGACCCGGCCATCAAGCCGATCAACGATGGGAAATATCAGGAATTCTTGTTCCATGCGATGATGCGCCACCACGACTCATTCTTCTGCTTCGCCAGCGGATTAGACGCGGTGGGCGAGATGATGCTGGTGCAGGCGGTGTACGGGAACGCCATGGAATATCGGGATTATCTGGAAAAGGGCGAGGTGGTGAGCTGGGATCTGCCCGAGAAGCCGGGACCGGTGATCAGCGCCATCAAGCTGGGGAACTCGCTGCTGGTGCGGCGCACGGATTTCACCGATGACAAAGAGCCGGTGACGCTGAAAATCGGCGACAAAACGATTTCGGTGCCGCGCGCCGACGGCAAGTGCCAGGTGATTCCGCTGGGAGACAAGTGACGATGACCAAGCAGCAAATCCTGGAGACGGCCTGGATCGGCGAGAAGACCCGCCGCGGCGCCACCCGCGGCGTGATCGTGAATTTCCATGGCCTCGGCGGCGGCGCCATCAAGCGCGGCGCTGACCATCCCGAGCTGGAATGGGGACATGCCGGCGGCCTGGTGGTGTATCCCTACTACGGCCCGTGGTCGTGGATGAATCGCCAGGCCCGGCAGTTTGTGAATCAGCTCATCACCAGCGTTTACCGCGAATATGAGGTCGAACCCAATGTGCCGCTGATCATCACCGGCGGCAGTATGGGCGGCCTGAGCTCCCTGCTCTACACCCGCTATTCGCCGCACCGGATCGCCGCCTGCGCGGCGCTGGCGCCGGTGTGTGACCTGAAATATCATTTCTCCGAGCGCCCCGACCTGCCGCCGACGATCCGCCACGCCTTTCGCGGATATCCCGAAGACATCGAGACGCTGTTCGCCGAACACTCGCCGCTGCAGCAGGCCGCCGGGACGCCGGATATCCCCTACCTGCTGATCCACGGCGACCAGGATGAGGCGGTGAACAAGTCCAAGCATTCCGATCGTTTCGTCGCCGCCATGCGCGGCCATGGCAAGCACGTTGAATACATGGAAGTGCCCGGCATGGGGCATTTCACCGACATGCCCTACGAAGCGGTGCGCCGGCACGTGGAGTTCGTGACAGAATTTCTCAAGCGGGGATGATCCCGCGCATCACCCGACCGACCGATATTCGCACAATTCCAGCAGGTTGCCTTCGGGGTCGCGGAAGTAGACCAGGCGCTTGCGGACGTTGTTCGCGTAGGTGACCTGCGACGATGGCACGGTCTGGACGTCGCTGAAGAATTGCACGCCGGCCTGCCGCAGCGAATCCATCAGCACGTCGATGTCGTCGAGGTGGAGGATCATGGCTGAGGGACGCGCTGAAGGATTTCTTCCCAGATGTCCATTACCTCAAACTCGGCCGCCCAGCGGGCGATGTATTCGCGGTCAATTACCGCACCGGAAATTTTCAACACGCCGGTGATGTCGCGCAGATGTTTCTCCGAGCCTCCCTCGCGGTAATAGAGCATTTTCATGATGATCGCATCTTCGGGCGAAGAGAAGGCGGCATCATAATCAGGACGAGGCCTGACGCGCAATGCTCGTTGGAATCTGCTGCGGTTGAAGGGCGTGTCTGGCGGCACCATCACATCCACTTTCAGTCCCGAGTTTGGATGAATAATGTTGAACTGGCCCTTCTCACGGACGGCAGAACGCACCGCATCGCTGCTAACGTAGAAATCGTCCGCCGGGAACGCCGCGCAGAAGGCGTGCACGTCCATCATGGAAAGCGCCACAACAATATCGATGTCATTGGTAAATCTGGGTTCTCCGAAATGCATTGTGATCAGCGAGCCGGTGACAAAGTAAGGTAGGCGCAATCGCTCCAGAACTTCCACCACCAAACTCAGCAACTCAGATTGCACCATGCGAAAGCCTCCTGACCGCTTCATAGTTCACCCGCAGATCGGACCAGTCAGGGTGGGCGTGTCGCAATTGGCTCAGCAGATTCTCTCGCGCGAATTCATACATATCGCTGGCGATCGCCAGCCGCTCGGCGCCGGTCTTCGACTTCAATACCGCCGCCATTTCGTCATCCACAATTTCAATGTTGTTGGGATTAATGCGCATCATTCCCTCATCCTCTCCGGCTCAATCCCCCTGCTTCTACAAAACTCCTGATACGCAAACGGCGAAATTTCGCTGGGCTTGATCTCGCTTCGGCCGCCCCAGAAGACGTTGCTGTAGCTTACGGGGATGCCGATCTGGGCGAGGTGGTCGTCCATGGCGCGCTTGTGGGCGAGAACCAGGGTTTTGTCGGTGCCGTGGGCGACGCCCATGATGTTGACGTTGCCGAATTCCGCTCCGGCCTCGCGCCAGTAGGCGTGGGTCATGATGTGAAAACGCCCGATCTGCCGGCCGGTCTCGATTTCTCGGCCGGCCGGGACCGCCCAATGGAACAGCGCGTTGAACTTGGTGACGCGCTCCCCGGTGCTCAGCGGCTTGACGTGTTCCAGGAACGTGCTGAACCGCCCCACCACGCCGCGGGCATTCAGCCCGGCCGCGACTTCGTGAAACCGCTCCAGCGTCACGCCCGCCTCGGCGGCGCGACCGCTCCACAGCGGCCGCTGCGCCGATGCCTCAACCTCCTGCGGCGTCAGCTCGCGCTTCAGCGGGATCAGCACGCGCCATTGCAATTCCGACAGCTCCACCAGCTTGGTGTCGGTCACCTCCGCCAGCTCCTCGCTCTTGGAACCCGGCTCCATGCCGCGGCGGCGGACATGGCCGACCCCGAGTACGAACAGACACTTGGCCGGCAGCAGCTTGTACGCCGTCGCACCGGTCTGCGCCGCGAGAAACTCGCAGTGCCGGTTGATCGAATATCCCTGCGGCACTTTCAGCGTCGTCCACAACCGATAGCGCGATCCGGGGATGGCCGCATCGGTCGATCGGATGACGATGTGGCCGGAAAACGGGTCCTTTTGCCACATGTATTCAAACGCGTCATTGAGCTTTTCTTCCGGCACCTGCCACGCCACCAGCGCGCCCTGTGCCAGGTTGGTGGCCATCAATGTCTGCCGCACGCGGCGAATCGTCCCAGCGCGCAGCATCGCGGCGATGCGCCCAATCACCACGGGGCGGGCGATGCCGGATTGCAAGGCGATCTCCTGAAAGGGATCGGCGAGGAATCCCTGAATCTTGTCCTCCGACACCGCGAGGATTCGGGAGTTGATCGGATCGTTCAGGTCAACAGGAATGGGTGTGGATTGAAGCGTGCTCACGGTGGGATTGTAGTGTGCCGCTGCGCCGAAAGCATCCTTGCTGCCGCGCGATTCATCCGCCCCGATTGCATGGCCCTATAACGCGCGGTTGCCTAGTGATGCCGGCGGAAGATCAGCACATAGGCCAGCAATCCCGCCCCGTTCAGCAGCGTTAAAATCGCCACTTTGCCAATCGCTTCGCGCACCGATTCCGGACAGGCCGCCAACGGCGCGTTCAACCACTCAAGGGGCTTGAGATACATCGGCAGCGCCGACTGCTCTTCCTCCGGCGCCGCATATTCCAGCACCTCGGCCGCATCTTCCGCTGCATCGGTGGTGGCCGCAGCCGCGGTTGCCTCCGATTTTTCCACCAACGCCTCCCGCTCGGCGTGGCTCGTGGAATCATCGTCGGCCGCTTGCGCCAACTGCTCCTGCAAGGCGCCGGCCGCACTGGCAATCTCGCGATCGACTTGCTGGGGCGATGGCTGCGCATCCGAAGTTCCCGGCGGCGCTGGCGACACCGCACCCCGTCCTGCCGTCGCATCTCCCTCTTTGGTCAACTCATTAAACAGGGCATCCAGTTCGGCCGAATCGCTCCCGCTCTTCTCCGCCGGCGTAGCCTGCGCCGAAATGCTCGCGGGCTCGGGAGCGGACTTCACAGCCGCCGGTGGTGCAGACGCCGACACGGCCGCGGACTCGCCTGGCGCAGCCTGCTCGTTACCCACAGGGTTTTCCCGATCCTGCTCCGTCATCTCCGCAAACAGTTGATCCAGTTCCGCCGATACGCTGCTCTCGGCATCGGAGGCGCGTGCGGCCACCGATTCGGCGGACGCGGCCACTGTTTCCACGGACGCGCCGACATTCGGGTTCGGATCTTGCGTTGGATTGATTTCCGAACTCGTTCGCCCGCCGGCAGCATCCGACCCGGCCTCCCCCTCCCCCGATTCCACGTCCGCCTCCGCCAACATCCGGTCGATCTCATCGCCGGCCAATTGCGACAACAGATCATCCGCCCCCGCCGACGTTGCCATCGCGGGCTGATCCAGCGGATCGGGAAGATCGACCGTCGCCTGTGCCATGAAACTGACTCCGTTCAACCCGCGCGCTCCCGCTGCAACCAGCATCTCGCGCACTCGCGACTCCTTCGCCTTTATCGGACGACTTGACCCCCATCATAACTTTCGCACCCGCCCCTGGCAACGAATTGTTGCGGCATATGTTCAACTGTCTCATAATCTCCGCGATGATTCGTCGCATCCACGTTTCTGAGGTGCGGGTCGGCGATGTCGCCCTCGATCCCTCCACCGGCCATCACGTGCGCAACGTGCTGCGCCTGCGCGATGCCGAGCCGGTCGAAGCCTTCGACGACGCCGGCGCCATCGCCGATGGCATCCTGCTGCTCGACTCCTCGCCGGTCGTGCGCGTCCGCATCCAAACCGTGCGACCATCCACTCGCGCGGCGCTGGAGCTGATCGTCGCCGCCGCCATTCCCAAAGGGGAACGCGCGGACTGGATGGTGGAAAAGCTCAGCGAGCTTGGCGCCGCCACCTTCATCCCGCTGGCCGCCGCCCACAGCATCGTGCTGCCGGAGGGCAAGAATAAATACGAGCGCTGGGTGCGCATCGCCACCGAATCGGCCGGCCAGTCCCGCCGCCCCGGGGTCATGCGCATCGCCTCGCTGATGACCGTGAACACCCTGCTGCAATCCTGTTCCGCATCTTCCACCTGGTACTTCTCCACGGCCGCGCATGCCCCTCCCGTGTACGAGGCGATCGCCCACCTGCTCGCCGCGCCACCTCCGGCCACCCTTACTCTGCTCATCGGCCCCGAAGGCGGCTGGTCGGATGGCGAGATCGAACAGTTCACCGCCCGCCAGCTCACCGCCGTTCACCTCACCAATACCATTCTGCGCATCGAAACCGCCGCCATCGCCGCCGCCGCGGTCATCGCCTCCATCCTTGTGCCGCAACTGAAATAACCCTATTGTGACGCCACGCCTCACGGTGTTGAGGGAGCACCAATTGCTATGAGTCAATACCCCCCGCAACCCTCGCCGCAATTCACTCCGCCCCCGCACCCCCCCCTGTCCCCACAGCAGCCGCAAGGCTATGGCGGCTATTACCCCGTCCAAAATCCCCGTGGCCCCGCCCGCCGCGCCGGCGTGCTGGCCATCATTCTTGGCTCCTTGTTATTGCTGAGCGGAGGATGCTGCGGCCTGGGCGTCGTCGCCTTCGGCTCAGCGCAGATGAACGCCGAGCAGCAACAGGTTTTTCAGGACATAGCCAACAAATCCGGCATCTCGATGGAGCAAGTCCTCGCGATGCTCAAAGTGTTTGCGGTCATGGTGCTTGTGCTGGGGGTGGTAAAAACTGGGGTTGGCATCTGGATCCTCGGCGGTTCCAAATCCGCCGCCATTACCGGCATTATCCTCACCGGCGTCCAATTGCTCGTGCTGGCCTGGGTCATGGTCTCCGCGGCCGTACGCGGCGGTGGCAATGCCGTCGGCGGAATCTGCATGCTTTGCGTTTATCTCGGCCTGCTCATCCTTCTATTCGTCTGGCTGATTCAGGCGGTGAAGCTGGCGCCGCAGGTTCTCGCCGCCCGCGCTGGCGGCTCGGCCGAATATGGCCAGCAATATCAGCAATACTGGCAACACCAGCAGTACCAACAGCAGCAGGCGATGCAGCAGCAACAACCCGGCTATGGCTACGGATATCCGCAGCAGCCCGCGCCGCCGCCGCCGCCATCCCAGCCCGACGCAACTTTCGCACCCCCGCCCCTGTCCGCCGC